>DLAP01000073.1 GCA_002493965.1 Clostridiales bacterium UBA7044 | reverse complement strand
GTTATTCCATAATTTCGTGCGCACTGGCTCAGAATGACACGGTTTTTCGACACGCTGTGCCTTCCCCTTTGGGGAAGGCTTTTCGCTAGGAAATCGGCAGTTCCAGAATAAACACCGCCCCGCCCCCGGGGTTATCCTCCACCCAAAGTTTTCCCCGGTGGAGCCGGGCGATCTCCGCCCCGATGCACAGCCCCAACCCAAAATGGGTGCGGCCCGGGCGGGCCTTTTCTCCCCGGTAGAACCGCTCAAAGATCCGCTGCTTTTCCCCATCCGGGACCCCCGGCCCGGTGTCCGATACCCGGAACCGGAGGGTATTCTTTTTAGCTTCCAGGGTAAGCCCGATGGCCCCGGTTGCGGGGGTATAGCTGATGGCGTTGCTTAAAAGGATGGAAAGTACCTGGCTGATTCGGTCTTTGTCAAAGCAGCCTTCGGGGACAGTGCCCTCGGGGAGGCTCAGGGTCAGGGTCAGTCCCTTGTCCCGGGCCTGGGGCAGAAAGGCTTCATAGGCCCCCAGGGCCAGCATATCCGGTTCCACCTTCTCCGGATGAATCTCCCAGTTCTGGCTGTCGGCGCTGGCCAGAGTCAGCAGATCCCCGATGAGCCGGGTCATCCGCTGGCCCTCCCGCTGGATCATACCGGAAAAATGGGCCCGCTCCTCAGGGGGCGCCTGCTCCATCACCGAAGCGGCGGACAAAATAGCGGCCAGGGGCGTGCGCAGTTCGTGGGAGGCAGCAGCGGTAAACCGGGCCTGCCGCTGCTGGTTCTCCTGGATGGGTTTCAGCAGCTTCCCCGTAAAGCACCAGGAAAACACCCACAGAAGCCCCAATGCCAGGGCTACCCCCAGGGCCACCAACACTCGCTGCCGGTAAATGCTCTGCTCCAGGGCAGCCAGGGGATAGAGAATGGTCATTTCCAGCATAGTCCCGCCTTTGGGAATCAGAGCCACCCCGGCGTAATATTTTTCTTCCCCACTCAAAGAGAAGGCGCAGCTTCCATCCCGGGTGTCACTGAGGCCAAATTCCTGTCTGGCCCGAACCCTGGCCCTGGCAAATTCCGGCTCCAGCCGGCTGCGCTGGGAGGAAAGGGCCGTGGAGAACAGTGGGCTGTCCCCGTCCCGAATGGCAATATAGTATTTTCCTCCGCCCTCCATTTTTTGCAGCCAGGTGATGCTCAATCGGTTCTGCCCCTCCACATAGGCTTCGGCGGTGGATAGATTATCGGAAAAGCTCTGAAAGGCTCTGACGTAGGTGTCCCGTTCCGAGACAAACAGACACAGCAGGGTCATCCCCAGCAGGATGGCCCCGGTAATGGCAGTATTAAAGGCGGTCAGCTTCCGGCGAAGTCCCTTAATCATTCTTATTCTCCAATCGATAGCCAACCCCGCGGACTGTGGTCAGCTGCAAGGCGCTTCCCACCTTCCGCAGGCTGCGCCGGAGGAAGTAAGTATAGTTATCCAGGTTCCCGTCCTCCACCTCGGAGTCCATGCCCCAGACCCGCAGGAGGATGGTCTCCCGGGGCAGTACCTGCCCGGGATTGCGAAGAAACAGTTCCAGCAGATCCCCCAGACGTTTTGAAAGGACCGTAGTGTTCCCAAGGTGCCGCAGTGTCAGGGTGTCCGGGGAATAGCTGACATCCCCGAAGGAAAGAATCCTCTCCTTTTGCAGGGATGCGGGACGGCGAAGCACACAACGAATTCTCGCCAGCAGCTCCTCAAAATCAAAGGGCTTGACCATGTAGTCATCCGCCCCGGCGTTTAGACCCAGGGTCCGGTCTCCCACCTGTCCCAGGGCCGTCAGGAAGATCACCGGCGTGGAAATGCCCTCCAGGCGCATCCGCGAGAGGACCTCCAGGCCGTTTAAGCCTGGCAGCATCCGGTCCAGCAGTACCAGATCGTGGACCTTCTGCCGGATGAAGAGCAGTCCCTCTTCCCCGTCCTGGCTTATGTCCACGGTATATCCCTCCTGCCTGAGCCGGAAGGAAATGGTCTCAGACAGGCTCTCATCGTCCTCAATCAGCAGAATTCTCATGGGTTCCCCTCCTTACCGCCCACAGGGCCAACAAAAACGCCGCTGTGGAAGCTACCATTGATTTTACCATATTCCCCGCCATTTGCAACTGTTCGCTGCCCAGAGAAACAGAAAATAGCAGGGAAAAGTTTTCCTTCTGCCCCCGCCACCAGTTTCCCCAGAAGGAAAAATCCGACCACCGGGAGGGGATCATGTCGGAGGGGATTGTAATTTGCTTTTCCAAAAGCCATACCGTTCCCACCGTAAGGGTTAGGGAAAGGATGGTTTTCAGCAAAAGGGTCGTCTGCTCCCCCCCGCGGATGCCGGACAGGCTTAATCTTCGCCATCCCCTTCTCAGCTTTCCCCAGGCTGTCAGGAACAGCAGCCCAGGAAAGAAAAGCAGCAGATTTTTTGTGACCGCCCACGTGGGAAAGTAGTCCAGTATTTTCCCCTGCAATCCATGGCGCATCAAAAACGCTTCTCCTTGCGCCCTTCCCTGTTCCGGAGCCAGGGAAAGGACACATCGGTCAAGGACGCTTCCGTCCTCTTTTTCCGCAAGCCGGAGCAATCTGGGAAGGGAGCCGGACACCGTGCCCAGCACCGGGTATTCCCTCCCGCTTATCGTCACATACTGACTGCCGCACTGGTCGGTGCCAAATAGTGTCCGGGCGGTGCCTGCGTCCATCAGGCAGCCCTTTTGCCAGGTAAGACTCTCCGCCTCCATCAGGGCCGGATGTCCAGCCAGAAGCGTCATCCTTCCCCTGGCCTGGGCGCCGTTTACGGGACAGAAGGGTGTCTCTTCCCCGGTTTCCCCCCAGAAGCAGAAGCGGATGGGGTCTTTCTCCTCCGCTTCCGTGTCTCCGATCCGCTCTGCTTCCGTACTGTCGATGGCCCGCTCCAAAAGCACCTGGGTCAGGCCCATGCCCTCTTCCGCCCTCTGGCAGAAGAGCAGGGCAATGGCGTAGAGTGCTGCCCCGATAAGGAGCAGGAGCAGCCGTCCATACCCTCGTCTTTTCATATCATCTCACCCGCACCCGGCTGCCGCTGTCAATGGAACGGTCGGAGGAGGTAATGACCTGCTGGTCCCTGTGGATAGACCCTTCCGCCAATGCCGCCATACTCTCGTTCTTTTCCAGCACTGTGACGGAAACGGCTCTGGCCTGAACTTCCGTGCCCAGCACCGTCTCCACCGGCTCCGCGACCAGCACGTAGGGTTTATTCTGGGCGTCCACATGGAGGGCGGACAGGGGCACCACGCAGGTGTAGGCGCTGGATTTTCGGGTAAACCGGAGCTCCACGCTGGCGCCCAGAGGAATACTGCTCCCGGAAAGCTGCACCGTCAGCCGATAGCCCCCGTCCTCCTGGGGGGACATGGTGGTAACGGGCAAATCCTTCTGTTCTTTTCCGGTGCTGCTCACCCGCAGTGTCACCTTGTCCCCCACCCCGATGTACTCGCTCTGCTCCTGGGTCACGATCCCGCTGAACCGGCAGCCCTTGCTCAGGTCCGCCAGCAGCAGGGCGCCGCTATCCGTGGTCTTCCCGCCGGTTTGCAGGCTGCACTGGGTGACGACCCCATCCACCGGCGCAAGAATTTCCCCGCCCGTTTCCTGAATGGCTTCCAGCTTCTGCAGCTCCAGTTCCATTTGTTCATAGGTGATCTGGCTGATCTGGGGCGCGTGGCTGGTGCCATCCGGGAGAGAAGCAGATTGGATGGCCCGGCCATAGGTGGTTTCCGCGTTATCCAGGGAGGCGGCGGCATCGTCATAGACTTCCTGGGCCTGTTCCACAGCGGCAAGAAGTTCTTCCTCCGATTTCGGTGCCTCCGTGGGGGCATTGCAGAAGGCATCCAGGTCCGCCTGGGCCTGCTGCTTTGCCTGATTGGCTTTTTCCAGCGCCTGCTCCGCTTCGGAAAGGGACTGGGCATATTCCGCACGAACTCCTTGCGCAATGGCCTCCCTGTCCTCCGGAGACAGAGGTTCCTCCGCGCTCCCCTCCGCCTCCAAAATGGCTGCGGAAACGGCGTTGTCTATCTCCAGCTTCAGCTCTTCCAGAGCGGAGGAGGCGTTCTGACAGGCGTTCTCCGCCAAATCCCGGGCGGCAATCAGAGCCTCTTCCTCCGCCTTTCGGTTGTCGATCCCATTATAAAAGGCGTCCAGGGCATCCTTGGCCCGCTGTAAATTCCGCTGCGCCCGTTCCAGGACCGTTTCCGCCTGGGAGACGGCGGAATTGTAGTTCTCCTTCGCCTGGGCCTGGGCGTTGGCACGGCGCTGCTGGGAGGCGTTATTCTGGCTCCAGCCGTCCTGGATGGTGAGGCGCAGCTTTTCCATCTCCTGCTTCTGTTCCAGGATTGTTTCCGCCAGGTAGTCCATATCCAGGGTGAACAGCACGTCTCCCTGGGCCACCTGCTGCCCTTCGCCCACCAGCACGGAGGAAACCCGCAGTCCCGGTTCTGTGGTCACGGCCAGCTCCTGATTCTCCGTGATCCGCCCTGTAACCTCCACGGTATGGGCGATGACCCCGCCGTTGGGTTTCTCGGCGCTGACCACGGCGGTGCCATGCTGATAAGCCGCCCGGGACAGGATCGTGAACAGCACCATCCCGGCAAAGAAAAGCCCCGTCAAAACCCAGATTCCTTTTTTGCTTTTCTTTAAGTACATTAGTCCTTCCCTCCCGATAAAGCGATACCCTGCATCAGATCCTCCTGACACAGGAAAAACAGCAGCATGGCCGGCATCAGCATCAGCAGCGCGGCGGCGAAGCCCATAGCCATGTCATTCAGTCCGATATTTGGCAGGAACAGGGCCAGGGGCCACAACTCCTTGGTTTTTAAGTAGGTCATGGGCTGCTCGATCATGTTCCAGGATTCAAAGAAGGAGAGGATCATCCCGGCCAGGATCCCCGGCGCTCCCAGAGGCACGGCAATTTGCAGGAAGATCCGCACCTCCCCCGCCCCGTCCAGCCGGGCAGCCTCCAGGATCTCCTGGGGAATAGCCAGGAAAAACCGGTGAAGCAGGAACACCGGGAAGGTAGAAAACACCGCCGGCAGAATCACCGCCCCCAGGGTGTCCAGCAGCTTTAGATCCCGCAGCACCAGAAACTGAGGAAACATCAGCACCTGAAAGGGCATAAGCATCAGCAGGACGTACAGGGTCAGGATGCGCTTTTTCCCCGGAATTGGCAGCCGGGCCAATGCCCAGGCGGCGGGCACCGATGTCAGCAGCTGCCCCAGGCCAATGCCCAGGGAAATCTTCACCGAGTTCCAGAACATGGGAAAGAAGCCAGGGCTGTCCAGCAGCACCTCCACCAAAGGCTCCAGGGTGGGGGCCACCGGCAGAAGGGTCCAGGAGGCCATCTCCTCCCCGCCCCGGAAAACCGGCGCCAGCTTTTCGCCCAGTTCCCATTGAGAGGAAAAGGCCCCTGTCACCCCCACCAGCACAGGGAAGCAGACAATGGCCGCCAGAACCGTCAGGAAAATCCCGGTCAGGATTTTGGGAAGCTTCTTCATCGCCTAATCCTCCCTGTCCCAGGCTCGGCGGAGCAGACCGATGAGCAGGAACACCACCGCCGAAGTCATCACGGAAGCGGCGGCGATTTTGTCATAGTCCAGGGCCTGGAACCAGTTGTTGTAGAGGTGCTGTAATAAATACATACTCTCGTGGGGATAGTCTCCCGCCACCAGCCAGGCCTCCCGGAAGACCTTGAAGGTGTTGAGAAGAGACAGGACCATAATGGTATAGGCGCTGCCCCGGAGATTCGGCAGGGTCACATACAGGAAGGTTTGCAGCCCGGTTGCCCCATCCATCTGGGCGGCTTCATAGACGTTTGCGGGGATCCCCTCCAGTCCCGCCGTCCACAGCACCATGGTATAGCCCAGGTTCTTCCACAGATAGCTGAGCACCAGCATCCAGAAGGCCGCGCCGGAGTCCATCCAGTCAATGGTATTTCTGCCCAGAAGCATCAGGAAAGCGTTAATCAGCCCATTGCGGTGGAAGAAGACCTTCCACACCAGCACCACAGAGGCCACCGGCACCGCCATAGGCAGAAGGTAGACGCTCATAAATGTTCCTCGCCCCCGAACCAGCCCATGGAGCCATACCGTCAGCAGCAGACTCAGGCTCACCAGGATGGGAACGCAGACAAAAGTAAACCGGGCGGTGTTGCGCAGGGCGGTCTGAAAGGCGGAATTCTGGAGAACGGACAGGTAATTCTGCAATCCCATCCACCTTCCCCCCACGGCGCTCTGGAAGGAGCTGAAAAGCACCCGAAGCATGGGCATCATGGTAAAGACCAGCACTCCCAGCAGATTCGGCAGCAGAAACGCCCAGGCCGCATATTGGGATTTTGGGTAACGCAGCTTTTGTTTCACGGTTTTTCTCATTCCTTGTCGCGTATTTGCCTTTGATTCTACAAAACGCAACTCTAAAATGTCTCTAAATTATGAAAAGCCCCGCTTCTTTGTTCCCGTCAAAAGCGCCGCCCATCGGGTTTCCCC
This sequence comes from Clostridiales bacterium UBA7044, assembly GCA_002493965.1. GTDB lineage: Bacteria > Bacillota > Clostridia > Oscillospirales > Oscillospiraceae > Faecousia. Next base: position 7,151 of record DLAP01000073.1, on the reverse strand, counting down.
GGTTGGGCGGCGCTTGATATTTCGTTGTCTTGACGCGCTTTCCCGCTGGGACACAGGTCCCTACAGTGTTGCCAGCAGTTCCTCCACCCGGCGGCAATGGTTGGAAAACCGGCTGCGCAGCTGGGGCGCGGCGTTTTCCATAATGTAAGGATGTCCCACAACTTCCAGCATGGGCACATCGTTGTCGTTGTCTCCAATTGCCAGAATCTGATCCATGGGGATCTTCAGGAGCTCACCCAGCTGCCAAATGCCGGTACCCTTGGTGGACAGGGTAAAGTCCAGCCAATTGGCCCCGGCTATCGTCGGTCCCGCATGGGCCGCCCAGGGAAAACTCAGCCTCTCCTTCTCCGCCAAAGCTCCCCGGTTACAGTAGGCAGAAACCTTTATGATCTCCTCCGGCACCTCCTCCGGATTGGATAGAACGCACACATTATTTCCGGTAAAATTCATGGTTTGCTCCACGATATCCTGGGTTTTGGGGCAGAGATAGGTGGTATTTTCTCCGGAAATAAACACCTCACATTCCGGCGTTTTCCAGATTTCCCGGCTTAGCCGCATAGCAAACTCCCGTGAAAAGGGCGTCTTGCACAGCAGTTTCCCTCCCGGGGCGAAGATGGCAGCGCCGTTTTCGCACAGGAAGTAAAGCTGGGACGCCACAGGGGCAAATAGCTTCCGGAGGCTGTGGTACTGCCGACCACTGGCGGGACAGAATCGCACCCCCTGCTCCCCCAGCCTCCGGATCTGCCGGAAGACCTCCGGGTCAATCTGGGTCTGGGTACCGTGGAGCAGGGTACCGTCAATGTCACAGGCAATCAGAGAAATCACAGGCGGCCCCCCTTATTCTGATATTCCGACGGGGAAACCCCCACAATCCGTTTGAAGGTGGCGGAAAAATAGGCCATGTCCCGGTACCCCACCTGTTCCGTCACCTCGTACACCTTCATCCGGCAGTCCTTTAACAGGCTCATGGCCTTGTGGATCCGGTAGGCAGTCAGGTAGCCCAGGATGGTGTCCCCGGTCTCCTTTTTGAACAGGTGGCTTACATGCCCTTCGCTGATGCCCAGAGCCCCTGCGATCACCCCCACAGAGATGTCCGGCTCCTGATAGTGGCTTGCGATATACTTCGCCACCTCCTGAACGTAGCCGTTGCGGAAGGTCCGGGGAAATTGGGACAACGGGTCCCGGGCATCGGCGGCAGTCCCCTGAATCCGAAGCACCGCATTTTCCAGGTCCCCGTCATGGAAGGGCTTGAGCAGGTAGTCCACCGCACCCAGCCGCAGGGCGCTTTGGGCGTAGGCGAAGCTGTCGTAGGCGGTGAGAATAATGACCTTTGCCTGATTTCCCGCCTCCCGGAGCTTTGTCACCATCTGAATGCCGTCCATTCGGGGCATTTTGATGTCGGTGATAATCAGGTCCGGTTTCAGCTCCTTGACCTTTTCCAGCCCCTCCTCGCCATTCGCGGCCTGGCCTACCACCGCGCAGTTCAGCGCCGCCCAGTCCACCGTTAAAATAATGCCCTGGCGGATCATTTCCTCATCCTCCACGATCAAAACCTTCAGCATGGGATCCCTTCCTTTTTTCTTACGGGCACGGTGAAGCGGACGCAGGCGCCCTTTCCCCCGTCGCCCCGATCCAGGTACAGGCCGCAGTCTGCCCCGTAGTATTTTGTCAAAATGGTGTTTACATTATATAGCCCCAGATGGTTTCCCGCAAGAGGCAATTGGGGGGAGTACGGCTTCCCTGCCATCTCCTCCGGCAGGCCCCTGCCGTTGTCGGTGACGGAGACTTTCAGCATCTTCTCCTGACAGGCCACGTCCACCCGAATCCGGCTGCCTGTGACCCCGTCCAGTCCATGGAGAATGGCGTTTTCTACCAGGGGCTGCAAAATCATCTTGGGCACCAGGCATTCCTCCAGCTCTACGGGACAGTTCACCAGGAAGACGAAGTCATCCCCCAGCCGCAGGCGCTGAATTTCAATGTACCGTTCCAGCGCCTCCGTTTCCCGGTACAGGGGCACAAACTCGTCGGGGGAGATACAGAACCGCAGAATGTCCGCCAGGTTCGTGGACATCAGCGCCACCTCCGGAAGATTATGGATCTTCGCCGTCCACTTCATGGTGTCCAGGGTGTTACACAGAAAATGGGGGTTGAGCTGGGCCTGAAGCATCCGGATCTGGGCCTGATTCAGCTCCCGCTCGCTTTCCACCAGCTCCTCCCGGTTCCGTTTCAGGGCCTCCACCATCCGGTTAAAGTCCCGGGCTAGGGTCCCCAGTTCGTCCTCGCTCTCCACGGGGATCTGAATATCCAGGTCGTCCCGGCTGACCCGGCTGATGGCCTGCTGAAGCTTCTCCACAGGGGTGAAAACCTGACGGCTCAGGACCAGGCTCATGACAACAGACAGAATCACGCAGCACAGGGCGCAGGAAGCGCTGACCGTATACAGGATTCCCATGGTGCTTTTCGTAAACTTCTGGGGCTGCTGAAGGACCAGGTACAGCCCCGAGGGGGCGTGCTTTGCGATGCTGTACACAAATTCCTCCGCGTTTGCCCCGGGGCGGATGCCGGACAGGAGCTGCCCCCGAAGCATGGGCGCCAGGTTCTCCGTCAGGGTATCCCCGCTGGCATACACCGGATGCCAAAACCTGTCCAGCAGCAGGATATCGTTCTGGGTTCCGTAAGTACCGTCAAATAAGGTGACAAAGTCCGGCTCGTACAGGCTCATGACCAGATAGCCCAGGGGCTTCCCCTCCGTCCCGGTCAGCTGCACGGCGGCCTGGAGCAGAGGCAGGGCGGTATTGCGTGGGTCTTCACAGCCCACATAGGCGGGAACCCCCGGATTTTGCCCGGCGGCGTAGAGGATCCCCCAGTCCGTAGGCAGTTTTCCCGGCTGGAAAGAGCCACGGGTGGCATAGCGCCGCCGGCCCTCACTGTCGTACAGTTCAAAGCCCGCCCAGCCCCGGGCTCCCGGCGTAGCGTCGAACAGGGCATTGTATACCGTGGTGTCCGCCTCCTGGCCGCCGGACAGGGCCCTGGCAACCAGGGGATCCTCCTGCAAAACCTGGGCGGCCTCCGAAATCCCTGAGGACAGCTGATCCAGTGCCTGACTCATATTCCGGGCCTGAATCTGGGCTTCCGATTCCGTGTGCCCCTTCATCCGCAGTCGGGCAATCTCCAGCAGGGAGGTGGAGCAGATCAGCAGGGGCACCAGGGAGGCGATCAAAAACGCCGCCGCCACCCGGTTCCGGAAGGAACGGTTCAGAAGCTTCTTCATGGTCTGTCCTCCTTCCGCGCATAGTCCCAGTCAGACAGGAGCGTCTCCCGGTTCTCGCTGGCCCAGGCCACGTCATAATCTGCCTCAGGAATGTCCTCCAGGGGGATCAGGCTGCCGTCCGGCTCCACGTCCTCCCGGACACTCCGGCGGTAAAACCGGGTGGGCAGCAGTTCCTGCACCGCGTAGCTGACAATAAAGTCCAGAAATTTTTTCGCGTTCTCCGGATGGGGCGCCCCCTGGATCAGGGCGCTGCCATCGGGGACACAGCTGGTTCCCTCCTCCGGGTAGACCAGGGCAATATCCATTCCGGCGGCGATGTGCTTCATGGCGGTTTCCTCCAGGGTGATCCCCACCAGGCACGTGCCGTCCGCCACGGCGGTGATCACATCCCCGGAGCCATCCAATTGTCTTCCATCCAGGGCAGCGGCCAGGGCTTCCAGCGCCTCCTGCCGGGGACTTCCTGAAACACTGAGCCAAGTCACCAGGGCCGTAAAAGAGGAGCCGGACACCGCCGGGTCCGCGAAAGCGATCCGCCCCCGATATTCCGGCCTTGTCAGGTCCTGCCAGCCCTTCACAGGTTCTGTCAGCTTTGTGTTGTAGATCAGCACCACCGGCAGGGCGGAAAACGGGGTCCAGGTACTGTCCTCCGACCGAAGCTGGGGGCGGATATTCTGGGCCCAGGCGGTCTCATAGGGGGAAAAGCAATGTCCGTAGGATTCCAGGCTCTCCACGCCGCCGCCGAACATCACGTCCGCCCTGGGTTCCTCCCGTTCTTTCTCGATGCGGTCCAGCAGCTCGTTGGTGCCGCCGCAGTGAAGCTCCACCCAGATGCCCGTCCGCTGCTCAAACTCCCGGACGATGGGCTGGTACACCTCCTCCTTGTGGGAGGTGTAGATCACCAGCTTCTCTTCCTCTTTTGGGGCGTAGGATGGCGGCTCACCAGCTGAGGCGCAGCCAGTGAAAAGCAGGGTCAGGGTCAGGATCAGGCACAGAGCTGTTATCTTCTTCATAAGGATCCTTCTCTCTATGGTTACTGGGTGGGAAATTAAGGGAGTCGTCCCAAAGCCCTCCCCTTTGGGGTGGCGCACTGCGCAGCAGATTCAAAATATACTGCGCAGCAGATTCAAAATATTATGATTGCCGGTGGCAATCATACCACAGCATAAGGGTGGATCGCCGAAGGCGAAACGGGTGAGGTGTTACAGTCTTTGAACCAGTATCATAAATGCGCACTTCGGCAATCTGGTGCCGCAGCTGGAACGCCTCATCCGTCAGCCCTTCGGTCTGCCACCGGCTTGCTGCGGCAAGCCCCGGTCGCGGCTCTGACAGTCCACTTACGCTGTCATTCACTACCGCGACTGCGCTTCGCTTACCCCAGAGGGGAAGGCTTGGGCCCATCATTGTTCAGTACGCCTGAATTATAGCACACATAGCATAGACATTTCATCTGTTTTTTACAAAAACCTCAGAATCGCACAAAAAATAGCAGAATAGACCCCTTCATTTTTGGCAAAATCACGATTACAATAAAGGGGCAAGATGAAACGGGAACCCGTCCCGCTTCAAAAAGCAATTTTGACAAGGAGGAAAAAATATGAAACGTTTCGTCGCAATGCTTCTGGCTCTGTGCATGGTGTTCGCTCTTGCTGCCTGCGGCGGCAACAGCGCCCCCGCTCCCACGGAAGCCCCCAAGACGGAGGCCCCCGCTCAGGATGCCGCACCCGCGGAAACCGCCGCTCCCGTGGTGGAAGAAAATCTGACCGAAACCCAGAAGATCATCCGGGAAGCCGAAGGCATGACCCTGGAAGAACTGGCTAAGAAGGCCATCGAGGAATCGAACGGCAAGATGTTCTACGGCGTTGGCAACTCCAGCCGCGGCAAGAGCGCCCTGCCTCTGTTCATTGAGTACCTGCAGTCCATCGACAGTAGCTACACCATGGAGTTCGAGTGGCAGCAGCCCAAGAACAACAAGATTTTCGATCAGCTCACCGCTGACTCTCTGAAGGACACCGGTACCTTCGCCATGACCCTGATCCAGGACGGCAACCAGATCGAGAGCAAGATGGTTCAGACCGGCATCCTGGACACCTTTGTTCCCAAGGACTGGGCCGACGCCAACGGCGTTGACGCCGCCTCCTACGCTGGCTACCTGCCCCTGCAGACCCTGAACAAGGTCTTTATGTACAACAACACCGGCGACAAGACCTATGACAACTGCTGGGACTTCGTCGCGGAAGGCGAGCACGGCCTGTACATGGATATCGACTCCGAGATCGTAGGCAAGAACTTCCTGTACATGCTCACCGAGGACACCTATGCCGCATGGCTGATGGAAGCTTATGAGGCTCTGCCCGCTGAGGAGCAGGCTTACTTCCAGCCCACCATCAAGGCTATGGAAGCCGACGCCGCTGACTTAGGCCTTGGCCCCGACGGCGCCTACGCCCTGGCATGGATCAAGCTGTGGGTGGAGAGCTACAACGCTCAGACCGACGACGGCCCCATCTGCAACACCCTGGTTGACAAGAGCGCTACCAATCAGTTTGGCCTGCTGGTCTACTCCAAGCTCCGCTCCGTTGAGGAATCCAGCTCCGTCTCCGTCAACAACATCAACGTGGCTGCCTATGACGACGGCTATAAGGGCATCGGCGGCTATGGCTACTGCCATTACCTGTTCGTCACCGACAACTCTCCCCTGCCCTGGACTGCCTGCGCCTTCATCGCCTACATGACCTGCACCGTGGACGGCTTCTCCGCCTGGGGCAAGGATATGGGCGGCTACTCCTCCAACCCCGTTCTGGCCGCTGACAACGAGGCCAAGTATCACCACTCCATTGGCGGCATGGCTGAGGACGGCACTACCGTAGAGTTCGCCGCTAAGAACGACCGGGGCTACGACTGGTGGACCACCGACGGCGAGCTGGTTCTGGAGGATCCCGAGTACTGCGCGTCCGTTGCCTTCACCGTAGGCAGCTGGATCGAGATGCTGACCAAGTACAGCGCCGGCTAATCTCCCTCTTTCTTTCATCATCATCGGCAAACGAAGCGCCTCTGGAACACCCCAAAAGCGTCCAGAGGCGCTTTCCCAATAGCCAATAAAAGCCTCGCTTACGTTCGCCGCCCCAGCGACGAACAGAGTCAAATCATTTTCTGGCGGGGTGTGTACCTGCCAGAAAATACTTCTCAGACTGTGTGTGTGCGAGTTGTGTCCCAAAGGGGCACGACGGGGACCCCCAAAAGCGAAGCCTCGCTTTTTGGGGAGAGGCGCAATCCGGGTACAGGTGGAATTTCCCGCTGGAGGGAAATGGAACATTGTATCCGGTATTGCGGCGAAGCGCGCTAAGCAGACTGCAACCCTTCCATCGGAAACCCCCAAAGGGGATTTCCGACGGCTAGAAAGGAGCGGATTTATGAGCAATCCCAAGGGTGCGCAGACCCTTTCTCCCAGCAGGGCATCCATCACCCTGAACAAACTGCGAACCTTTTTCTCCAAGCCCTATAATGTGATTCTGCTGCTGATGGGCATTGTGTTCACCGTGACCACCATTGCCCCCATCGTGGCCATCGTCAAGGACACCTTCGCCATTCACGCGGGCACCATCGACGCCCACCTGACAGGGAAGGTCAGCGGCTATACCCTGGTCAATTACGTGGACCTGTTTACCAGCCGCATGGCAAAGACCAATCTGTGGACGCCCCTTCTGAACACCGTGTATCTGGCCGTTGGCACCTGCCTGGTGTCCATAATCTACGGCGGGCTGTTCGCGTTCCTGGTGACAAGGACGAATCTGGCCTGGCGGAAGTACTTAAGCGGCATCTTTATCTTCCCCTACATCATGCCCCAGTAGACCCTGGCGGTGGTGTGGCAGAATATGTTCTACTC
>DLAP01000017.1:17617-29274 GCA_002493965.1 Clostridiales bacterium UBA7044 | reverse complement strand
CCGAGCAGGGAATCTGAATTTGGATAACTGCCAGTGGCAGTTATTCCGTAATTTCGTGCGCACTGGCTCAGAATGACGTGGTTTTTCGACAGCCTGGAAACAGGGTTTGCCCGATGGGCAAACCCTGTTTGATATAGAGCTTCAGAGCCGATTTACAGTTCCAGATCCCGCTGCCAAATCCGCAGATATTCTCTCGCTTGGGCCTGGGTGCTGCCCTCGGCAGCCATCCGGAGCAGAGGCTCCGTGCCGGAGAACCGGCAGATGATCCAGCTGCCATCGGTGAAGTACACCTTACAGCCGTCTTCCCGGCTGACCTTCTCGATGGGCATGGGGAAGGTGGGAAGCTTCTCCTGAACAAACAGCAGATCCTGCAGCTCCGCCTTCCGGGCGTTTGTCATGGTAAAGGCGGCATCCTCGTAGTAGAGCATCCCGTACTTATCCGTGATCTCCTGATAGAGCTGGGAGACGGATTTCCCGGTGGCAGCCAGCATTTCCACCAGCAGGGCGGCGGCGTAGATGCCATCCTTGCCCGCAATATGGCCCCGGACGGCCAGACCGCCGGAGGACTCGCCGCCAATAATGGCTCCGGACTCCGCCATTTTCGCGGAGATGTGCTTAAAGCCTACGGGCACCTCATAACAAATTTCATTGTGATCCTTGGCTACCCGATCCAGCAGATGGGTGGTGGAGTTGTTCCGTACGCAGGGACCCTTCCAGCCCCGGTATTCCAGCAGATAGTAGTACAGCAGCACCAGCAGGGTGTTGGGGTGGAGGAACGTACCGTTTTCGTCAATGACGCCCAGCCGGTCAGCGTCGCCGTCGGTAGCCAGGCCCAGGTTGCAGTGGTTCTCCACCACATAATTGCTCAGCAGCCGCAGAGCATCCGCACTGGGGGCGGGCATTCTGCCGCCGAACAGAGTGTCATGCTGCTCGTGGATCACGTCCACATCGCAGCGGCAGGTCATCAGGATGGTTCGCAGACTGCTCTGGCTGACGCCGTACATGGGGTCAATGGCGATGCGCAGCCGGGCTCGGCGGATAGCACCTGTGTCGATCACCTGGAGGATGCTGTCGATATACTCGTTGAAGGGATAGCACTCGGTGACGATGCCCTGGGCCACGGCGTCGGCATAGTCGATGCTCTTGATATCCGCAGGGTGAATCTGGCTGATTTCGTCCTCGATCTTCTTGGTGACGACCTGGTCCGCGTCCCGGCCGCCCTCAATGAAGACCTTGATGCCGTTGTAAATGGCGGGGTTGTGGCTGGCGGTGATGGCCATGCCATAGGGCAGCTTCAGCTGCTTGACGGTGAACATGATCAGGGGGGTGGGGACGCTGCGGTTGATGATCAGGGGACGGTAGCCATACCCTGCCAGAACCTCTGCGGCCCAGAACATGGCTTCCTTGGACAGGAAGCGCCGGTCATAGCCTAAGCAGATGGTGGAGCCTTGGTGGCCCTCCTTGTCCATCAGGGAGCACAGACCTGCGGCTACCAGACGAATGTTTTCCTTCGTAAACTCGTCCGCAATGACGGCACGCCAGCCGCCGGTACCAAATTTAATCATTGTAAATCCCTCTTCCTTTCCGTTAACCCATGGTGACTTCTACGCTGCATACGCTGCCCGCAGGCTGTACAGGCAGGACCTCGACAGGAGCGCCATTGAGGGTGATGGAGGCAACGCCTTTTTCTACGCCATTGGGATTCGTGACATGGATCCGGTATTCGGCGCCCCGCCATTTCCGGACCACAGAAAATTCCTTCCAATCCGCCGGAATGCAGGGGTCGATAACTAGGCTGTCAAAGTCGGGCTTCACACCCAGCAGGTACTGGGTAGCGGCGAAGTATGCCCAGCCGCCGGAGCCGGTCATGAAGGGATGCCGGGCACGGCCGAAGGCGGTGTGATCCTTGCCTACCACGAACTGGCAGTAGGAGTAGGGCTCAGACTGGCGGACCTCAATCTTATCGTTTTGCAGGGCAGGGCACAGGGCATTATAGAACTTCATGGCCCGGCTGCCACGGCCCAGCATGGCCTCGGCGCACCATGCCCAGGGGTTGGGATGGCTGAAAATGGCGCCGTTTTCCTTGAGGCCCGGGTACACCCGGGTGACGAAGCCAATGCTGTCGTCCGGCGTGGTGAAGCAGGGGGCGTTGAGCATCAGGCCGTACTCGGTGTACAGGTACTCATCCACGCTGTCCATGGCGGCGATGCCGTGGGCCTGGTCGGCCACGCCGGACAGTACGGCCCAGGTGTTGCTCTCCATGTGGACCTTGCCCTCGGTGTCCTGCTGGGTGCCGATCTTCCGGCCGTCGGCGGTGATGCCGCGGATATACCATTTGCCGTCCCAGAGGACGTTTTCGCAGACTTCCCGGACATGTTTCCCCATGGCCTCATACTTGGCGGCGTCCTCGTCCCGGCCCAGCTTCTTTGCCAGAGCCACAAAGTTGCCGATAGCCCAGTAGTGCAGGAAGCTGACCATGGCGCTCTCGCCGCCGCCCAGGTTCAGACAGTCGTTCCAGTCTGCCCGGAGACCTTTGCAGACACCGGTCCGGCCCACTTGGCGGGCGGAGAAGTCCAGGATCCGCTGCATATGCTCGTAAACTGTGCCCTGGCCGCCGTCAGCGTAGGTGACGATCTCGTCGGGGAAGGTAAAGTCACCGGTCTCCCGGACGTACTGCACAATGCTTGTCACCAGCCACAGGGCGTCGTCGGCGCAGGCATCCTTCAGACCGTGGACGATCTGGCTCTTGTCCGGGGTGGGAACTACCGTGGGGGACTTGAAGGACTGCTGAGGCTCGTTGGGAGCGAACCAGCGAGGCTCAAACAGGTGCAGACCATAGCCCTCCTTGGTCAGGGCACGCAGCAGCTCCACGATCCGGCTGCGGCACTTATCGGGATTCGAATGGGGAATGGTCATGGCGTCCTGGGCGGTGTCCCGGTAGCCAAGGCCCACCCGGCCGCCTACCTCGATGAAGGAGGTGAACCGGGAGAACATGACGTTGATCTCGCTCTGGTACAGGTTCCAGATATTCAGCTCGGTGTTCATGCCCTCATTGGGGGTGGACACCTGGAGGCAGCTCAGCTTTTCGTCCCAGAAAGCGGCGATGCGGGCAAAGTCCTCATCGGCCTTCTGGAGGGTGTACTTTTGGCGCATGGCCTTGCCGTTTTCAATGCCGCCTTCGCCCAGCAGGAACAGAAGCCGGGTCTCTTCACCGGGCTGGAGGGTTAGGTGCTTGCACAGGCAGCCGCAGTGGTTGCCGCCCTTTTCGAAGCTGCCCTGGCACTCGCCGGTCTCCACAGTCAGAGGATTGCGCTCGGTGCGGTAGGGCCCGATGAAGGTGTCCCGCAGGGCGTCGAAGCCGTCGGGCTGGAAGCTCCCAGTGAAGAACTGATAGCCGTCTTCTTCGTAGTACAGGTCATGCTCAATGACGCCATCCTCATAGCGGCTGCCGGCGGCGTACAGGCTCATCTGGAAGTTCTGGTTATCCATCGCCACATGGTGGAAGCTGAACTCCAGATAGGAGTAAACGGACAGATGGCGGGGCTTGCGGTCAGCGTTGCGCAGCTTCACATCCCAGATTTCCACGGGATCGTCCATGGCCACAAACAGGGTCTGCTGGGCGTCAATATCGCTGTAGTCGCAGTGATACTTCACATAGCTCAGGCCGTGACGGCAGGAGTAGTGCTCCTTGGGCTTGGCCACAGGCTGCCAGGAAACGCTCCAATAGTCTCCGGTATCGTCGTCCCGAAGGTAGACATAGTGTCCGGGGCCGTCCATGGGAACGCCGTTGGGGCGGAAGCGGGTGATGCGGTGATACTCTGAGGATTTGTAGATCAGGTAGCCACCTGCGGTGTGGTTGAATACACCGTACATATCCTTCAGGCCAATGTAGTTTGTCCAGGATACGGGAACGTCCACACGGTCTATTACATATTCCCGGTGTTCGTTGTCAAAATATCCATAACGCATAAGACGACCTCCTGCAATTTTCGTCATATTATTCAGATACAGCCTAAGTATACAAAAGTGAAAGAAATTTGGAAATGGCTGGAGAAGGCTTTTCTTGTCTGTGGTTGTACTCTTTTCAGGGCCCGCAAGGGGAAAGAAATTCCCGCTCTGAGGGTGATTCAGAGCGGGAATCGGGACAATGGAATTATTGGTAATCAAAGCCGCTTGGCTCGTTCAGGGGCTTTTCCAGCAGCTCCGGATGGGCGCAGATGTGTTTCACCAGCTTCAGACTCCGGGCAAAGTAGAAGCCGTCGGCAATCCGCTCGTCCAGGGTGGCGCCGATGTCCACCACGGTGCGCACCTGGGTGGTGCCGTCTTCCATCAGCTTCTGCTCCTTGCGCATGGTGCCAATGGTGATCATGATGCTGTTGGTGCCGTAGTTATTCAGATGGTGATAGACGGAGGGGCACTTGATGCTGCCTAAGTTGCTGAAGAATACGGAGGAATAGTTGGGGTCGCCGTCGGTGAGGAAGTCCGGACTGATGCCCCAGAAATCCATCAGGCGAATGAGATAGATCACAAACATCAGCAGGGGACGGGGCAGCTTGGCCAGGGCGTCCAGGATGGCGTCCACGCCGCCGGTGGAGTGCTCGCTCTTCCGGGTCTCCTTCACGTCGCCGATAATCTTTTTGCTGATCTCCTCAATGGTGTCCGTGTCCTTGGGAACCAGAAACATGAGGGATTCCTCGGCGTGGTCTGTGAACCGGCGCTTGCACACAAAGGCCAGACTGACATCATAACGCTCATAGGTGCGGCGGCCCTGGATATAGCGGTTCATCAGGGGACGCTCCCGCACCATCCGGGCAAGAACGGCAACAAAGCAGTGGAACAGCGTGGTTTTATATTCCGGGTGCTGCGCGTTTTTCTGCTCCAGATATGCCATCAATTCTGTAACATCAATGGTGTCCTGCAAATAGACCTCGCAGTCGGTACGGTTATACATGAGGTGAGCCATGATGGACTGCAGGCCTGGTACATCCCGGACCCAGCGGGCATCCTTCCGGTCGCCCCATTTTCTCTTTCTCTTCTTATTCTCCTCAGACATTTTGTACCTCCTTCAACTTTTCGTCTTCCAGACGGTTGGCCTCCTCTTCCAGGCTCCGGTAGGCAACCTTGCCTACCAGAGTCTTGGGCAGCTCCTTGCGGAACTCGATCTCCTTAGGCAGGGCGTACTGGGCGATATGAAGCTTTAAGTATTCCATAATCCGTTCCTTGCAGGCGTCATTTCCCTCCACGCCGTCCCGCAGCACGATGTAGGCCTTGATCCGCTGCATCCGCCGGGGGTCCTTCACACCAATGATGCAGCTATAGGCCACGTCGGGATAGCCGTCGATGACATTCTCTACCTGGCTGGGATAGACGTTATAGCCGTTGGTAATGATCATGCGTTTGATCCGCTGACGGAAATAGATGTAGCCGTCCTCGTCCATGTAGCCCAGGTCACCGGTGTAGAGCCAGGTGCGGCCGTCGGCCAAACGGCGGAGGGTGGAAGCGGTTTCCTCGGGATTATGCAGGTAGCCCAGCATAGTGGCGGGGCCGGTGAGGATGATCTCGCCCTCGGTTCCGGCGGGAACCACCTCGTCGGTGCCGGGATGGACGATGCAGTACTGGGTATCGGCAAAGGGAAGACCAATGCTCCGCTCCCGGTAAGTGTCCGGCGGGGTCAGGCAGCTGGCGGTGACACATTCCGTCAGACCGTAGCCCTCCCGGACCTGAATGGTGGCGTTGTGCTCCTTCAGGAAGGCGTCCACTTTCTTCTTAAGCTCCACGGACAGGGAGTCGCCGCCGCAGAACATGCCCCGCAGGAAGCTTAAATCCACGCCTTCCAGCTGGGGAATGTGGAGCAGAGCTTCAAAAATGGTGGGCACGCCGGCGATGAAGTTGGGCTTCCGCTTGGCCAGCATCTCCGCGTAGCTCTTGCCGTTGAAGGTGGGCATGAGGATGCAGCAGGCGCCGTGAATGAGAATGGTGTGGATGTTGATGCCCAGGCCGAAGCCGTGGAAAACGGGCATACAGCTGAGCATGGTCAGACCCGGCTGCAGGTCCTGCTTGATGGCATCCTTTGCCTGGATGGCGCAGGAATTGAAGTTCAGGTCGGACAGGCAGATGCCCTTGGGGGTGCCGCTGGTGCCGCCGCTGTAGAGAATGACCGAGGTCCGGGTGGTGTCGTAAACCGACTCAGGAAGCTCGATATCCGCTGTGCCCTGTTTCAGGAAATTCCGCCAGAGCATGGTGTGGTCATTTTTGGGAATGCGCAGGAATTTCCGGCCTGCTTTCAGGGTAAAGCCCGCAGCCAGCAGAGGAGGCAGCTCGTCCTGCATCCGGGCAATCAGAAGCGTGACAGGATGCTCCACCTTCTGGAGGGCGGCTTCCACCTTCTGACAGAACATATCCACCGTCAGGATGGCCTTGCTGCCGGAGAAATTTAAGTAGAAGGTAATCTCATTCTGGGCAGACTGGGGATGGATCATGTTGGCCACGGCGCCGATGCGGCTGAGGGCATAGAAGCAGTCCAGGGCCTGGGGGATATTGGGCAGGCAGATAGTTACCACGTCTCCCGGACCAATGCCCGCAGCGACAAAGGCTCGGGCGGCCCGCTCGATGCGCTGGATGAAAGCTTGATAGGTGGTCTGGCGGCCATAAAATTCATAAGCCGGAGCGTCAGGGGTCGCCACTGCCATGCGCTCCACCATCTGGAACATGGTGAGGGCAGGGTAATCTAAGTGATAAGTCTGGTTCATATTCTCTATCATAGATCCTTTCCAAGTTGAAATCCGGGTCCGAAAGACAGGACACAGGACTTCTCTATTCTACTCGATTTTTTTGGAAAGTACAACAAAAAATTTACATCTTGTTCAAATTTAAGAAATTTTGCCGATTACCTGCCCTTTTCGCCTTCAAAATCGGGCGGGAGTTTAAAAAATACACAAAAGAAAACGCGCCGTGGAGACAGCCACGGCGCGCAAAAGGGAAAAACTCAGAAAAGAAGATCAAAACTTGGTGTTGTCGTTTTCTGCATTGAAACTGCCTTCAAAGGCCACAATCAATCCGCCCACCTCGGCGTAGAAGCTGCACAGGGCGGTGGTGGGCTCCAGATAGAACTTGGTGTGGGGGAACTCCTCCAGCACCGCGTCCCGGAAGACATAAGCGGCATCCTCGGCAAAGCAGTGAGCCACCCGGAGAACGGCTCCGTCATAGAAGCCCCGCTCCTTGATCATCTCCACCAGGGTGCGGATGGTCTTCTTCATGCCCCGGGGCTTGTGAACCGGCGAAAGTTTCCCGCCCTTGGCGTCCCCGGCCACATGAATGCCCAGGGTGCCTGCCAATTTCGCGATAATGGGATTGACCCGGCCGTTTCTTGCCAGGTTCATCATGGATTCCAGACAGAACAAGGTATGGAGATGGTTGTGGTATTCCAGCACCTTGGCAGTGGTGGCTTCGAAATCGTCGCCGGCAGCTTCGCACTGGCGGATTTTCTCCGCAATGAGCATCAGCTCCGGACCGGCGGCCAGAGAGTCAAAAACGAACACCTTCCGCCCGGGGTGTGCTTCCATATAAGTGGCAGCAGCTTCCTTGGCGGCGTTATAGCTGCCGGAAAGGTGCTTGGTGATGGTGACGCAGAAAATATAGGGATCCTCCCCGAAGGCCTCCAGCCATTCTCCAATGTTGGGGCAGGAGGAGCCGGAGCGCTGCTTGAAGGACCGCAGATCCTCCACCATTTCGGCGATATCCAGGCCGGGGGCGTCCACATATTCCCTGGAAGTCACGATTTTCATAGGAACGCTGGCATAGTTCTGACCGTCCAGGTGTAAAACATTGGATGAAGAATCCGTAACAATTCTGAAGCTCATGGGGAAACCTCCGCTAACATGACATAATCGGTTTTTCAATAACCGCTATTATTGTATCAACATCCGAAGAGAATGTCAAGAGAATCTTAAAATAAGTTTTTGGATTGACAAAATTGGGTTTTCTGATATAATAGGATCGGGTGATGAGAATGAAGAAAGAGGGAAGCAAACAGGAATTTCTGGAGGCAGTCCAGGAGTTTCGGCTGCCCCGGTTCAGCGAGATTCCCAATGTGGGATTGTACCTGGAGCAGGCAAGCAAATACATCAGTGAATACCTGTCCCCGCTGGGGGAGTTTACCCTGACAGCGTCTATGATCAGCAATTATGTCAAGAAGGGGCTGATCGCGAACCCGGTGCGCAAGCAGTACGGCCGGGATCAGATTGCCTACCTGTTTTTTGTGGCGGTGGCAAAAAGCGTGCTGTCCCTGGACGCTCTGGCAGATTTCTTCGCCATCCAGAAGCGTACCCACTCTTTACAGAAATCCTACGACCGGTTCTGCGGGGAATTTGAAAATGTCCTCCGCTTCACCTTTGAGGTGGAGGATGTGATGGAAAGCCAGGGCGAGGAGACCACCGTGGAAAAACGGCTGCTGTATACCAGCGTTGTAGCCGCCGTGCAGAAAATCTATTTGGAGCGAAACCTGGAATGGCTGTCCCAGGAGGAATTGACGAAGGAAGCAGATAAAATCGCGGAGAAGGCCGGGGAGTGATCCCCGGCCTTTTTTGAGACTGGATGGGGTTGCTTTTCCTGGCTGATTGTGTTATGCTTACCGAAAAGCGGAAATCGAGAGGCGGGAATTGTATGGACGGAAATTTGGCAGGGAATCAAAAATTCTGGAACCAGCCCCAGTTCCAAAATAGTCTTCTGTTTGCTTATCTCTGGGGACTGGCTGCCCATGGGTATATGTTCCTGAGCAATGCCCTTACCCATGACTCCATGAATGAGATGATGCTTTCCGGCCAGAGAGTAGCCCACAGAATCGAGCTGGGCAGAATCTTTGTGCCGCTGATGCGCCTGCTTCGCGGGAAAATCGCGGCACCCTGGCTGGTGGGCCTGGTAGGCCTTGGATTTATCGCCATTGCGGTGTATCTGATCACGCGGATTTTTGATGTGGAGAACCGGTGGATGATCTGCCTGATTTCCGGGATCCTGACGGTGAATCTGACGGTCATTGCCCTGATTGCCACTTACATTCATGACTTTGACGCTGACAGCCTGGCCTTGCTGTGCGCTGTGCTTGGGGTCTTCCTCTGGAAAAACAGTAAAAAAGGCTTTTTATACGGCAGCGTCGCCGTAATGGCCAGCCTGGGGCTGTACCAAAGCCAGATTTCCGTGACCATTACTCTGGTTCTCATTTGCTGTATTCTCTGGCTGCTGGAGGGCAGACCCTGGAAGACGGTATTGGTGGAGGGCTGCAAGGCCATTGCCATGCTGATCCTGGGCGGAATTCTGTATCTTTGTGCGATGAAGCTGGTGACTGCTGTTTCAGGAACAGATCTGGCCACCGGCGGGTATAATACTCTGGATAAAATGCTTCAGCTGACACCCGGAAGACTGGTGTATCTGTGCCTGTACGCATGGTTTATGGTTCTGAGAGGCATTCATCATGCCAGCTCTTCCTATCCGGCGGCAATTGCGGAGGCCCTGGGGCTTCTGACTATGGGTGCCTGCGCAGTGCTGGTGGGGATTCGGCTGGCCAGCCGGAAGCTCCGGACACCGGCCAAAGTGCTGACAGTGGTCCTGTGCGCCCTTCTCCCTTTGGGCGCCAATGTCAGTCATGTGCTGTCCAATGGGGAAAGCCATGACCTGATGCGCGAGGCCTTCTGGCTGGTGTACCTGCTGCTTATTCTGCTGGCATTTCGGCAGGAGGGAAAGAGAAAACAGGCCATCAGATGGGTTTCAGCCGGATTGGTGTCTGTGATCCTGTGGGGAAATGTGCAGGTGGCCAATGGCGTGTACACGGGCAAACGGTTCGTTCAGGATGCCAACCTGTCGCTGTTCACCAGGATTACCGATCGTATGGAGCAGTTTCCCGGCTATGTATCCGGGGAAACACCGGTGGCATTTGTTGGAAAGCCCACAGAGATTCTGATGGACCTGCCGGAAGAATATCAGCGTTATCAGCTGGTTCACGCATTGGATCCCTTTGTGAATGACGTATTGGATCAGCCTTATTATCAGCACTATTATCAGTATGTTCTCATGAATCCGGCGGTGTTCGCTTCGGACAGCCAAAGGGAGGTCCTGATGCAGCGGGAAGACGTTGCGCAAATGCCCAACTATCCGGCGTCCGGCTCCATGGCAATGGTGGAGGGGATTTTGGTGGTGAAATTGGGCGATTACACGTTGGACAGAGAATGAGCGTACAAGAATCCGCCTGCTTTTTTGCAGGCGGATTTTTCAAAATAATGTGGGGTTCCGGCCCATGACCGCATTGACTTTTCTGCTCATTTGTGGAATAATAGATAGGCTAAATCAGAGAACAAGAGAGGATTTTATCTATGATGCAATCCAGAACACATAACTGCGGCGAGCTGCGGCTTGCCGACGCGGGCAAGCAAGTCACCATTGTGGGCTGGCTGGAGAATGTCCGGGAAGTGGGCGCGAATTTCGCCTTCTGCGTCCTGCGGGACTATTACGGCACCACCCAGGTGGTCATTGAGACCGAAGAGATGATGAAGACCATCAAGCCCATCAACAAGGAATCCACCCTCTCCGTCACCGGCACCGTCCGGGAGCGGGAGAGCAAAAACCCCAAGCTGCCCACCGGCGAAATTGAAGTGGTGCCGGAAAAAATCGAGGTGCTGGGCAAGTGCATCCACAACCAGCTGCCCTTCGAGATCAACAAATCTAAAGAAGCCGATGAGAATACCAGACTCAAATACCGGTTCCTGGATCTGCGCAACCCCGCTGTGAAGAGCAATATCGTGCTTCGCTGCCAGGTGGTGGCGGATATCCGGGCACGGATGACGGCCAAGAACTTCCTGGAGATCACCACCCCCATCCTGACGGCCTCCTCTCCCGAGGGCGCTCGGGACTACCTGGTGCCCGCCCGGAACCACCCCGGCAAGTTCTATGCCCTGCCCCAGGCCCCCCAGCAGTTTAAGCAGCTTCTGATGACCTCCGGCTTTGACCGCTATTTCCAGATTGCCCCCTGCTTCCGGGACGAGGATGCCCGGGCCGATCGCACCCCCGGCGAGTTCTACCAGCTGGATATGGAAATGGCCTTTGCCACCCAGAATGACGTGCTGACCACCCTGGAGGAAGTGCTCCAGCCCGTGTTTGAGAAGTTTGGCAAGTTTGGGCGGGTCAGTCAGGCTCCCTTTATTCGCATCCCTTATAACGATGCCATGGAGCGCTACGGCTCCGACAAGCCCGACCTGCGGATCGACCTGGAAATCCAGGACATTACCACAGAGGTTCAGGGCTGCGGCTTCGGTCCCTTTGAGGGCGCGACCGTCAAGGCTGTGGCGGTGGACAACTTCACCCAGGCCAGAAAGTGGATCGATAAGCTTTTGACAGACGTAGAAGTCCAGACCGGCAATAAAGCCTGCTGGGTGAAGGTGGACGAAAACGGCAATTTCGCCGGCGGCATCAGCAAGTTCCTGGGGGATAAGAAGGATGCCCTCACCGCAAAGCTGGGTTTGAAGCCCGGCAGCTTCGTCTGCATGGCGGCAGGCAAGAAGGCCGCCGCCCAGAAGACCGCCGGCGTGATCCGCACCATGCTGGGCAGACGGATCCCCGGCCACTTCGACGAGGAGCAGTACGCCCTGTGCTGGATCGTGGACTTCCCCATG
>DLAP01000017.1:0-17338 GCA_002493965.1 Clostridiales bacterium UBA7044 | reverse complement strand
CTGGATCGTGGACTTCCCCATGTATGAGATCGGGGAGGAGTCCGGCGCACTGGAATTCTGCCACAATCCCTTCTCCATGCCCCAGGGCGGCGTGAAGGCCCTGGAGGAGGCGGAGGGCGATATGGAAAAGCTTCTCGCCATCAAGGCAGACCAGTACGACCTGGTGTGCAACGGCTATGAGACCGCCTCCGGCGCGGTTCGGAACCATGATCCGGAGATCATGGTGAAGGCCTTCCAGATGGTGGGCCTGGGCGAGGACGATGTGAAGGCCAAGTTCCCCGCCATGTATAACGCCTTTACCTACGGCGCACCCCCCCACGCGGGCGCGGCCCCCGGCATCGACCGGATCGTCATGCTGCTGACCGGGGAGGAGTCCATCCGGGAGGTTATCACCTTCCCCATGAACAAGAACGCTCAGGACCTGATGATGGGTGCACCTACCACCGTGGACCAGAGCCAGCTGGACACTGTCCACATTGCCATCGTGGAAGCGTAGTGAAATCGGAATCGTCCCCTTGGAATCCTCCCAATAGAGAGGAAGCTAAGGGGACGATAAAAAATTTACTTGACTTATCCTGTCTGTAGGCGGATAATAGACCACGTACAGGGAAGCACGGCAGGACATAAGGAGGAAACGGAATGTACAGCGGCAAGTTCGCACAAAATATGGAAAACCAGGACGCGGAAAGCACCGGCGTTCGGGAAGATTCCTGGGAAGAAGAGAACTTCCTGAACAACGAAGATGTTCAAGACAGCGAAACCGACTGGGACAGCGAGCTTGCCCGAATCGATGAAAGGGTTCTGACTGGCGGGAAGCGGGCACGGCGAAATCCGGCGGCATGGCTGATCCCGCTGGTGGTGCTGCTCCTTGCGCTGGCGGTGCTGGTCTGGTGTGCCACCCAGTACACAATGGTGGGCTTCCGGATCTACCCAAGGAACGCCACCATGCTGGATCTGCGGGGGGAGGACCTGACCTTGTCCCAGTATGATAAAATCGCGAAAAAGTTTCCTGACTGCGCGATTTACTGGAACGTGCCCTTTCAGGGGAAGACTTACCCCAATCATACCACTTCCTTGACCATCACCTCCCTGTCCCAGCAGGATATCGAAACGCTGGATTATTTGACGGGGCTGCAAACCGTGGATGCCCGGCAGTGCATGGACTATGAAAATCTGAAGGCCCTGGAGGAACGTCGCCCCGAGCTGACGGTGGACTATGACATTCTTCTGGGCGATCAGGCCTTTGCCCGGACCTCCCGGGAGATCACCCTGGGGAATTTTGAAGAGGAAGAGCTCTCCCGGCTTCCATTCCTGGGGCAGCTGAAGACGGTGACGGTGCAGGGCGGCGGAAGCATCAAAGGCTACAGGGCGCTGCAAAGCTACTGCCATGACCAGGGGATCGATTTCCTGGTGGAGCTGGGAGGTAAGCAAGCTTCGGACAATTCGAAAAGCCTGACCATAGAGAACGTCACCGAGGACGAATTGAGCCTGCTGCCCCTGCTGGGGGATTTGACGACCCTGAACCTGGTGAACCCCCAGGCGGCGCCGGAGACAGTGTTTTCCCTCCAGACGGCATACCCTGCGGTGAAGATAAACTGGGAAATCAACATTGGCGGCCAAATCATCTCCCCAGAGGAGACGGATGTGGATCTGTCCGCCGTTTCCGTGGACAGCCTGGAGCAGGTGGAGCAGGCGATGGCCTATCTGCCCAATGTGAAGACCCTCTTTATGGGCGAGCAGAATATCTCCCATGATGACATGGCCGCCTTCCGGGACCGGGTGCGGGACAAATACAAGGTGGTTTGGTACATCCGCCTGGGTAATTCCAAGCCTATTCGCACAGACATTACCTACTTTATGCCTGGCCGGGACTGCCATATTTACAATGTGACCTTTACCGACGCTACCTCCTACAACATCCGCTACTGCGAGGACCTGGTCGCCGTGGACGTGGGACACCTGGGGGTCAAGGATGTAAGCTGGGTGGCCAGCCTTACCAATCTGGAATACCTGATTCTGGCCCATACCCCGGTCCAGCATATTGACGGTATCGAGAACTGCAAGAAGCTGAAATACCTGGAGCTGGACTGGAGCGGAATCCGGACCCTGGATCCCCTGAAGGGCTGCACGGCTCTGGAGGATCTGAACATTGGCAATGCCTTCCCGGATGTGTCGGCTCTGAAGGAAATGCCGTGGTTAAAAAATATCTACATGATTCTCGGCAGCGGCAAGGATGCCTATGAGCTGGCACAGGCGCTGCCAGACACCCATGTAGTGTCAAGCGGTACCGCTACAGTTGCCTCCGGCTGGCGGCGGCTTCCCAACTACTACGCCATGCGGGATGCCCTCCATGCCTATTACATGAACTAAGGGAACTCTGATCCAATCCACAAGATCTGCTGCTCAGCCGCAGACGATTGATTCAGAGGTTCCTTAGGGAAAACGAAATTACATCATTTAGAGCAGGCACCAGGGGTTTGGTGCCTGCTCTTGCCGGTTTTATTGGGATTTTTCAAAATTTTAAAAAATTTTTTCATTTAGGATGCAACAAAACGGGGTATTTTGTCGTCTATATAAGTAGAGGGGGTTGAAGATAAATGGAGGACACCCAGATTGTTTCCCTGTACTGGGAGCGGGACGAGGCCGCAATCCGGGAGACGGAAACGAAGTATGGCAATTACTTACACAAAATCGCTTTTAATATCCTGAATAATACGGAGGACAGCCGGGAGAGCGTCAATGATACCTATCTTGCCGCCTGGGAGTCCATTCCACCCCACCGTCCCAATATCTTATCCGCGTATTTGGCCAAGCTGGCCCGGCGAATTGCCATTGACCTGTTCCGCTACCGCACCCGGGATAAACGGATGGCCTCGGAATATGCCCTGTCTCTGACGGAACTGGAGGACTGCATCCCCGACGGGAACACCACCGAGGAAACGGTGAACGGGAAACTGCTGGCCGATGCCATCGGCATCTACCTGCGGCTGCTGCCGGAGGCAACCCGGACGGCCTTCCTTGGCCGGTATTACTTCCTGGACTCTGTGAAAGAGGTGGCGGGGTATTGCGGTATATCGGAGAGCAAATGTAAATCCCTGCTGTACCGCACCCGGCTGGGACTAAAGGATTACTTACAGAAGGAGGGGTATCTATGACGGTAGAAAGCATCCACGATGCCCTGACTCTGCTGCCTGCCGATCTGGTGGCGGAGGCGGACAAGCGGCGGTTTCGGAAGACAAAAATCATCCCATGGCACCGGTGGACGGCCATGGCGGCCTGCCTGGTGCTGCTTGCGGGCTGCGGTCTTTTGATCCAAAGCTGGAGGCCAGGAAAGTCCCAATTTAATGAAAGTTTGATGGCCGCTCCGGCTGCTATGGCGGAAGACGCTCCTGCGGAAGCGAACGTGTCGGTGAGCAGCAAGGAGGCAGCCCGGGGTGCGGCAAGCGACAGCATGGAGGCGGCAGGCATCGAAGAACAGAGCGCCGCTATGGACACAGGCACCTTCCCGCCCGGAATTTTGGACATCACCTGGGTGAAAACGCCCCTGGAGGGTGATTCCAGCCTCAGCGTTTCCGGCGAACCGGAGGTGGCGCTGATCAGGAACCGGGAAATGCTGGAAGACTACCTGGCAGGCCGAGGCAGTCAAAATGGGGAGGCTCTGAAGGAAGGTACAGAAGGGTTTGACGAAGAATGGTTTATCTGCCATGATCTGCTGATGCTCCGCCTGATCTGCCCGGAAGACACGTCGGTGACGGACATCCGGGAACAAAACGGCCACTGGGAAATTGAACTGAAGGAAAACACTCCGGAATCTCCGGCCGGGGAATCGCATATACTCATTCCTGTGGAGAAGGGCGTCATCGGAAGCGCCGAGGATGTGACGCCGCTTTTCGCTTTACCATAAAGGAGGATAACGCTATGAAACTCATTACCATTGCCATGTTCCTTGCGGTGCTGCTGGTATCCGGCTTGTCCATTCCGGAGGAAAGTCCCGGGAGGGAAGATTTGCGGGTCGTAAAAAAGGAAGCAGATAAGGGCTGCGCTTCCTGATCAGACAGGAAAAGATCAAAAATTTTTCGTGATTTGTTTAACCTCTGAAAATCCGGTCTATACTCAGCTTCGGAGGTGCTTAACAAATGAGCGACAACAAACGAAACGGCAGCGCCGCCGGAAAGGGCTACTACATAGCCCTGATCCTGTGCGCGGCTGCCATTGGGATCACAAGCTATGTATACTACCGCAACGACAAGGCTCAGGAAAAGGTTTCCATTCAGGAGACCCAGGAGGAGCTGGTGGCGGGGACCATGGCGGCGGAGGATGTGCCGGTTTTGGCGACCCAGCCCCAGAAGACCAAGCCCGCCCCCACCCAGGCGCCTGCGGCTGCCACTACTGCGCCTACGGAAAAACAGCCCCTGAAAACGGCGGCTCCCGTGTCCGGTGAAGCCATCACGGGCTTCTCCATGGAGGCCCTGAGCTATAATCAGACCACCCGGGATTGGCGTGTTCACAATGGCGTAGACTATGCCGCCGAGCCGGGGACTGCGGTATGCGCTGCTGCGGACGGCAAGGTATACACCGTCTATGAGGACGACGCCATGGGCTGCACCGTGGTGATCCGTCACACGGACGGCTACACCACCAAGTATTCCAGCCTGTCCGCCGATGTGCCGGTGAAGGCAGGAGATACCGTGACGATGGGGCAGACCATCGGCTACGCCGGAGATACGGCCATCGTGGAGACCACCTTGGGCACCCATGTGCATTTCAGCGTCACCGCCCAGGACGAACCCATGGACCCGCTGGAATTTCTGGCCCTGGGCTGACCATCGGGTCATCACCAGAAACGTCTTTCATCTCTTTCCTCTTTGAAGGCGTACCGCCGGGCAGTCCCCGGCGGTACGCTTTTTTGTTCCCATGATATTGCATCGAAAGGGCTTTTGTGTTATACTGGAAACAAGCAAATCTATGAAAAAAGCGTTTCTCTTCCCAAACCCAGAAACAGAAGGTGCTGCCATGTATACTGTAACTGCGCCAGAAAACGCTCCCATTGCCCACGAGGTGCTGGCGGCTTTCCCCTTTCCGGCTACCCTGACAGAGGTGGCCCGTTACGGGCAGGGACATATTAACGATACATACTGCGTCCAGTGCCAGTCCGGGGAAGGGGACTGCGTCCGGTTCATCCTCCAAGGGATCAGCAGCGCGGCGTTTCCCCATCCGGAGAAGCTGATGGAAAACTTTGTGGGCATTACTACCTTCCTCCGGGAAAAGATCCTATCTTCCGGCGGCGATCCCCTGCGGGAGACCCTGAGCCTGGTGAAAACCCGGGACGGAAAAAATTTTTACACCGACTCCAGAGGCCAGGTCTGGCGGCTGATGCCCTTCGTGGAGAATACGGACTGCTTCCAGTCTGCCACGCCGGAGCTGTTTGAAGCCTCCGCCCGGACCTTCGGCCGGTTTCAGTATCTGCTCCAGGACTATCCGGCGCAGACCCTGCATGAGACCATCGTGAAATTCCACGATACCGAGGACCGATTTGAGAAGTTCCGGGATGCTTTGGAGGCGGACAGACTGGGCCGTGCCAGGCAGGTGCAGCCGGAGATCCGGTTTGTATTGGAGCGAAAAGAAGACTGCTCCGTGGCCCTCCAGGCGCTGCGGGAGGGAAAGCTCCCCCTTCGGGTCACTCATAACGATGCCAAGCTGAACAATGTTCTCATTGACCGGGACACCCATGAGGGGGTCTGCGTCATCGACCTGGACACGACCATGCCGGGGCTTAGTATCAACGATTTTGGGGACTCCATCCGCTTTGGCGCAAATCACTGTCAGGAGGACGAGAAGGACCTGGGCAAGGTCAATTTCGACATCGGCCTGTACGAGGTGTACACCCGGGGCTTCCTGGAAGGGGCCCGAGGGAGCCTGACGGCGGAGGAGCTGCGCTATCTCCCCTGGGGCGCCCGGCTCATGACTCTGGAGTGCGGCATCCGATTCCTGACGGACTACCTGGAGGGCGACCGCTATTTCCATATCCGCTACCCGGAGCAGAATCTGGACCGGACCCGGACCCAGTTCAAGCTGGTAAGGGATATGGAGCAGCAGTTTGACGCCATGTCGGCAATTGTCAGCAAGTACGCAAAGTAAATTACTTCTACAGGAGGAAAACATATGAACATTTTGGTTACTGGCGGCGCCGGATATATCGGCTCCCACACCTGCCTGGAGCTGCTGAACAGCGGCTATGGTGTAGTGGTGGTGGACAATCTCTGCAATTCCAATTCCAAGAGCCTGGACCGGGTGGAAGAACTGACCGGCAAAAAGGTCAGGTTCTATGAGGGGGACGTCCGGGATGAGGCGCTGCTGCGAAAGATTTTCGCGGAAAACGACATTGCCGCCGTGATCCACTTCGCGGGGCTGAAAGCAGTGGGAGAATCCGTCACCCAGCCCTGGCGGTATTACGACAATAACTTAAATTCCACTTTGGTGCTGACCAAGGTCATGGGAGAGGCAGGATGCAAAAAGATCATCTTCTCCTCCTCCGCCACCGTCTACTCCGGCGACAACGAAATGCCTCTGCGGGAAACCAGCCGCACCGGAAACTGCACCAATCCCTACGGCTGGACCAAGTACATGACCGAGCAGATTCTCTCCGGCATGGCCTGCGCGGACAAGGAATGGAGCGTGGTGCTGCTGCGGTACTTTAACCCCATCGGCGCCCATGAGAGCGGCCGGATCGGGGAGGACCCCCGTGGGATTCCCAACAATCTGATGCCCTACATCACGCAGGTGGCCATTGGCCGTCGGGAGAAGCTCAGCATCTTCGGCAATGACTACGATACCCCCGACGGCACCGGCGTCCGGGACTACATCCATGTGGTAGACCTGGCGAAGGGGCATGTGTCTGCCATCCGTTACACCCTGGAAAACCTGGGCTGCGAGGTCTTTAACCTGGGCACCGGCGTGGGCTACAGCGTACTGGACATGGTGAAAGCCTTTGAAAAGGCTAACGGTGTGGCAGTACCTTACCAGATCGTGGACCGCCGCCCCGGGGATCTTCCCACCTGCTATGCCGACCCGGCCAAGAGCGCGGAAAAGCTCCACTGGAAGGCAGAAAAGAATCTGGAGGATATGTGCCGGGATTCCTGGCGCTGGCAGTCCCAGAACCCCATGGGCTACGGCGAGTAAACAACAGTATCAATATCCCGGGCAGGCTTCGGAAGAAGAACCTGCCCGGGATGTTTTTGAAAATAGGATGAAGGATGAAAATGTTCATAATTTCTTTTCAAATTCTTTACCAAATTATTCTTAAATAAATCTTAAGATAGAAAGAAATATGGAACTCGGATAAAACATAGATAAGGAGAGAGATTCGTGAGCACATTTTTAACATTGGCGTTCCTGTTCTGCATCGGCTCCCTGGGGGGCTGGGGGCTGGAAGTGGTTTTCCGGAAGTTTTTTTCCGGCGCAAACCCGGAGCATAAGTGGATTAATCCAGGCTTCTGCATGGGGCCCTATCTGCCCATCTATGGCTTCGGATTGTGCTTTTTGTATCTGATCGCCTCCCTGGAGCCGCTGATCGTGGCCAGCAGCCCCTTCTGGACAAAGACAATCCTGTTTCTTACTATGGCGGTGTGCATGACGGCGGTGGAGTATGTGGGAGGCCTGTTCCTTCTGAAATACTATCACATCCGGCTGTGGGACTACCGGAACTGCTGGGGGAACGTGCAGGGGCTCATCTGCCCGCTGTTTTCCCTGTTCTGGGCGATTTTGGGGGCTATGTACTATTTCCTGATCCATCCCCATATCTTAAACGCCCTGCGGTGGCTGTCCCAGAATCTGGCCTTCTCCTTCGTCATCGGACTGTTTTTCGGCGTATTCATGGTGGATATCTGTCATTCCCTCCAGCTTGTGAATAAGATGAAGCAGTTCGCGGACAGCAACGAACTGGTCCTGAAGTACGAGCAAATCAAGCTGTACATCCGGGAGCAGCAGGCCCAGCGCACCAGCAAACGATATTTCTTCCGCTCCTTCAAGTCGGATCTGCCCCTGAATGAGCATTTGAAGAACATGATTGAGTCTTTTGAAAAGCGGATCAAAAATCCCCAATGAGTCCCGAGCCTTTAGAAAAGAGAGAATACCATGAAGCAATACTACGCAGGAATCGATATTGGTTCCACTACCGTGAAGCTGGCCATTTTGGACGAGGAAGAGAACCTGATTTTCGGCGCGTACCGCCGCCACCGGGCGGATACCCAGCGTGCTCTGGCCCAGCTTTTGGAGGAGGCCGTGACGGTGGTGGGAGATACCCCCCTTCGGGTGGGCATCACTGGCTCCGGGGCCATCAATCTGGGCAAGGCAATGGGGATTCCCTTCGTCCAGGAGGTGGTGGCCGTGGCTGTGGCCCTGCAAAAGCAGTATCCCCAGACGGACGTGGCCATTGAGCTGGGCGGCGAAGACGCCAAGATCATCTATTTTGGGGGCGGCCTGGAGCAGAGAATGAACGGCGTCTGCGCCGGCGGCACAGGGGCCTTTATCGACCAGATGGCGGCTCTGCTGCAAACCGATGCCGCAGGACTGAACAAGGCTGCCGAAAACTACAAGGAAATCTACCCCATTGCCGCCCGGTGCGGCGTGTTTGCCAAGACGGATATCCAGCCTCTCATCAATGAGGGGGCGGCGACCCCCGACCTGGCGGCCTCCATTTTCCAGGCGGTGGTGAACCAGACCATCTCAGGCCTTGCCTGCGGGAAACCCATCCGGGGATGTGTGGCCTTTTTAGGCGGGCCGCTGCACTTCCTGCCGGAATTGAAAAAAGCCTTCATCCGCACTCTGCATCTGACTCCGGAGACTACCGTGGATCCGGAGAACTCCCACCTGTTTGCCGCCATGGGTGCGGCTATGGAGTCGAAGGCGGCCCCGGAGGTAGAGATGAAAACGTTGATCTCCCGGCTGAAAGCGGGGGTGATGGTATCCTTTGAAATGCCTCGGCTGGAAGCGCTGTTTGAAACCGAGGAGGACTACGAAAGCTTCCGCACCCGGCATGGAAAAGCGGTGGTGGCAAAGCAGGAGCTGGAAACCTATTCCGGGAATTGCTATCTGGGAATCGACGCTGGATCCACTACCACCAAGCTGGCGCTAATCGGGGAAGAAGGACAGCTCCTGTTTTCCTTTTACGCGAACAACCAGGGAAATCCTGTTGAGACCGCCAAACGGGCTATGGGGCAGCTGCATAAACGGCTCCCTGCCGGGGCGAAGATCGTCCGCTCCTGTTCCACAGGCTACGGCGAAGCCCTGCTGAAATGCGCCTTCCGCCTGGACGACGGGGAGGTGGAGACCATCGCCCACTGCACCGCAGCCGCCTTCTTTGACAAGGACGTGGACTGCGTGCTGGACATCGGCGGGCAGGATATGAAGTGCATTAAGCTGAAAAACGGCACGGTGGACTCCATCATGCTCAACGAAGCCTGCTCCTCCGGCTGCGGCTCCTTTATTGAGAACTTTGCCAGTTCCCTGGGTTATACTGCGGAGGAATTTGCGGCGCTTGCCTGCCATGGACGGCACCCGGTGGACCTGGGTACCCGATGCACGGTGTTTATGAACTCCAACGTCAAGCAGGCCCAGAAAGAAGGGGCGGAGGTGGCCGATATTTCGGCGGGCCTTGCCTATTCCGTTATTAAGAACGCTCTGTTTAAGGTGATCAAGCTATCCTGTGCCAACGACCTGGGACGGCATATCGTGGTCCAGGGGGGCACCTTCTACAATCAGGCGGTGCTTCGGGCCTTTGAGAAAATCGCCGGGGTGGAGGCAACCTGCCCGGATATTTCCGGCCTGATGGGTGCCTTCGGCGCGGCGCTGGTGGCCCGGGCCAATTATACGGGCCAGGAGAGCACCATGCTGCCCATGGACGATATCCTGTCTTTGACCTATTCCTCCTCTACCCGCCGGTGCGGGGGCTGCGCCAATAACTGTATGCTCACGGTAAGCACCTTTTCCGGGGGCAGGAGCCATATCACAGGCAACCGCTGCGAAAAGGGCCTGGGCAGCACGGAGGAAAGCAAATCAGCCCCCAACCTGCTGGAATATAAGCGCAAGCGTATACTCCACTATCCATCCCTGCCCGAAAAGGATGCCCCCAGAGGCACTATCGGCATCCCCAGAGTGCTGAATCTTTATGAAAACTATCCTTTCTGGGCCACGTTTTTCCGGGAACTGGGGTTCCGGGTGATCCTGTCCCCCTTCTCCACCCGGAAGATCTACGAGTTGGGCATGGACTCCATTCCCTCGGAGTCGGAGTGCTACCCGGCAAAGCTGGCCCACGGCCATGTGCAGTGGCTGGTAAACAAGGGCGTGAAGACCATATTCCACCCCTGCGTGTTCTATGAGCATCAGGAAAACCCCAATGCCCAGAACCACTACAACTGCCCCATGGTAGTGTCCTACGCGGAAAATCTGAAAAACAATGTGGAAGCGGTGGCGGACGGCTCCGTTCGGTACATCCGTCCCTTTATGGCCTTTACCAGCGAGAAGACCGCCGCCGACCGGCTGGTGCGGCTGTGTAAGGAAACCTGGGACATTTCTGAAAACGAGGTGCGAA
The DNA here is from genome assembly GCA_002493965.1 of Clostridiales bacterium UBA7044. Taxonomy (GTDB): domain Bacteria; phylum Bacillota; class Clostridia; order Oscillospirales; family Oscillospiraceae; genus Faecousia. Next base: position 6,750 of record DLAP01000017.1, on the reverse strand, counting down.
ATGCAGCTGCCCTGGCTTGGGAGGAACAGCGCAGCGCCAAGGCGGATATCCGTCGGAAGGGAGAGCAAACCCTGGCGGAAATGGAATCCCGGGGCGGCAAGGGCATTGTTCTGGCGGGACGGCCTTATCACTTAGACCCGGAGGTGAACCACGGCATTGCGGAACTGATCGCTGCCTACGGCCTGACGGTCTTTACGGAGGACAGCCTCCCTCTGGATACCTGCAAGGGGCAGAAGCTGCGGGTGCTGGATCAATGGGTCTACCACTCCCGGCTGTACGCCGCCGCGGAGTACATCTCCCAGCGCAACGACCTGGAGCTGATTCAGCTCAATTCCTTCGGCTGCGGCCTGGACGCTGTTACCACGGATCAGGTCAGCGAAATCTTAGAGGACAGCAACAAGCTGTACACCTTGCTGAAAATCGACGAGGTGAACAACCTGGGCGCTGTCCGCATTCGGATCCGCAGTCTGATGGCTGCCATGAAGATGCGGGAGAAGAAGGGAATCCTGGCTCAGGCCCAGCCCATGCAGTATCGCCGGGCGGAGTTCACCGAGGAGATGCGCAAGGCGGGCTACACCATCCTGGCGCCCCAGATGAGCCCCATTCACTTTGATATTCTGGAGCCGGTGTTCCGCAGACATGGCTACAACGTGGTGGTGCTCAGCAACGACGACCGCACCGCCATTGACACGGGACTAAAGTACGTCAACAATGACGCCTGCTACCCCTCCATTACGGTGGTGGGGCAGATCATGGAGGCGGTGCTGTCGGGAAAATACGACACCGACAAACTCGCCATCTTTATGAGCCAGACCGGCGGCTGCTGCCGGGCCAGCAACTATGTGGGCTTTATCCGCCGGGCGCTGGATAAGGCGGACTTAAGCCATATCCCCGTGATTTCCCTCAATGCCAACGGCATGGAGAAAAACGAGGGGTTCCGCATTACCCCGGGACTTCTGAAGGACGCTCTGCGGGGCCTGGTTTACGGCGATCTGTTCCTGCGGTGCCTGTACCGGGTCCGGCCCTATGAGCTGGAACCCGGCTCTGCCAATGCCCTGCATGAGAAGTGGCGGGACATCTGCGTGGACTCCCTGGTCAATCCCAAAACCACCTGGAAATTCGGTAAGGTTTGCGGCGGGATCGTGGAGGCTTTTGACACCCTGCCCATTGACGAAACTCTGAGAAAACCCCGGGTAGGCGTGGTGGGAGAAATCCTGGTTAAGTATATGCCCCTGGCCAACAACCACGTGGTGGAGCTGCTGGAACGGGAAGGGGCGGAGGCCATTGTGCCGGACATGATGGACTTCTTCAACTACAGCGTATATAATGGCGCGTACAAGCACGAATTTTTAGGCGCGAAGGGAACCGCAGAGTTTACGGCCAACGCCGCCGTGAAGCTAATACGGGCGGTCCGTCGTCCGGCCATCAAGGCGCTATCCAAGAGCCACCGGTTTGAAGCGCCGGCGCCCATTGAGGAAATCGCGGAGATGACCAAGCCCTTCCTCTCCCTGGGCAACCAGTACGGGGAAGGCTGGTTCCTGACAGGGGAGATGGTGGAGCTGCTGAGAAGCGGAATTCCCAATATCATCTGCATCCAGCCCTTTGCGTGCCTGCCCAATCATGTGGTGGGCAAGGGCGTTATCAAGGTCCTGCGGAAAGCCTACCCCCAGGCGAATATCTCCGCCGTGGACTATGACCCTGGCGCTTCGGAAGTCAACCAGCTCAACCGGATCAAGCTCATGCTGTCGGTGGCCCAAAAGAACCTTGCGCAGACTCTTTCGGAGGACAAGGAAGGGGAAGAAGTAACCACATAAAAAGGAGTTCCGATGATTCCAGGGAAAACGGAATGATCGGAACTCTTCTCGTGGAGCTAAAAATACCGATTCCATCGGCGGGCGGCGGTGGACGCTTGCATTTATAAAAAGAATCCGCTATACTATATGCCAGTGATCAAAAAACGGAGGCAGAGGCAATGGCCCAGAAAAAAGACAAGACCTATTTATTTGAAGAAATGCCCATTCCCAAGGCGGTGATCCAGCTGTCCATTCCCATTGTGGTCAGTTCCCTTGTGACCATCGTCTACAATTTGGCCGATACCTTTTTCGTGGGAATGCTGAACGACCCCATCCAAAACGCGGCGGTGACGCTGGTATATCCCGTCATGCTGGCGTTCAATGCGGTGAATAACCTTTTTGGCGTGGGAACTTCCAGCATGATGAGCCGAAGCCTGGGCAGCGGAGATCACGAAAAAGTGAGAAGATGCTCTGCCTTCGGCTTCTATGGTGCGCTGATAAGCGGACTGCTGTTCTCTCTGCTTTGCACGGTGTTCCGGACGCCCCTGCTGGGGCTGCTGGGGGCGGACGAAATGACCCGGGAAGCCACCTCCCACTATATGTTCTGGACCGTCTGCTGCGGGGCCATGCCCGCCATTTTGAACGTGGTCCAGGCTTACCTGGTTCGCAGTGAGGGGGCGTCCCTCCATGCCAGCATCGGAACCATGAGCGGCTGCCTGCTGAATATTGTCCTGGACCCGATCTTCATTCTCCCCTGGGGATTGAACATGGGCGCGGCGGGGGCGGGCCTTGCCACTTTCGTGTCCAATTGCGCTGCCTGCGGCTATTTCCTGATTCTGGCCCGGGTGAAGAAGGGCAAGACCTTCGTATGTATGGATGTTCGCAAGCTGAAGAGCCTGAGCGCGGATGTGGTGCTGGGAATTTTCGCGGTAGGCGTCCCAGCTTCCATCCAGAACCTGCTGAACGTGGTGGGTTCCACCATCCTCAATAATTTCACCGCCGCCTTCGGCGCATCCGCCGTGGCGGCCATGGGTGTGGCCCAGAAGCTGAATATGATCCCTATGCAGATGGGGCTGGGCTTTTCCCAGGGCATCATGCCCCTGGTCAGCTATAACTATTCCAGCGGCAACCGGAAGCGGATGAAAAAATCCATTCTCTTTGCCGGGGGTATCGTGGTACCCTTCATGCTGACAGTGACCCTGGGGTACTTCCTGGGTGCGCCCGGGCTGATCCGGCTGTTTATGAAGAATCCGGAGATTGTGGACTATGGCGCCCGGTTTCTGCGGGTCATGTGTCTGGGCAGCACGTTTATGTGCGTGGACTTCCTGGCGGTAGGCGTATTCCAGGCCCTGGGGATGGGCAAAAATGCCCTCATTTTCGCCATTGCCCGGAAGGTTGCGCTGGAAATTCCCCTGCTGTTTCTCATGAACGCGGTATATCCCCTGTATGGCCTGCCCTTTGCCCAGCTGATCACGGAAGTGATTATGGCCGCTGCGGCTCTGGTGATGCTGCGCAGGATCTTCCGGCTGGAGGGCGAAAATCTGGAGAGAAAGTGAACGCCAAAGCCATATTGAAGCGGAAGAGAAGCTTTGTACAGGATTCATAAAGCAAAAAAATCCCCGGCGGTTCCTCCAGGAGAGGGAGGAACCGCCGGGGATTTTCCAATTGATCCACAGGATGGGATGACCGCAGTTCCGTTCATACTGTGAAAAACTTGGAAAACACCACATCCGCCGCTGCCAGAATGCCCACGTTGGGATCCTGGCTGGATGGGTGGATCTGGATATCGTGCCTGCTGTGGTCCAGCGCCTTGGCGCTGATTTCCCGCTGAAGCCGCTGGGCCAGCAGCTCATACCCATAGCGGATATCGCCGGACAGATAAATCGTGTCCGAAGGAATCAGATTCAGCAGGTTAATCAGGCCCGCAGACAGATACAGGGCCTCCTGATCCAACAGCCGCTTGGCCTCCGGATTCCGGTCCACGCTGTCAACAAGATCGGCCCAGGAAGAAAAGGCGGTACCCTCCAGCAGGGCGGGCATGGAGGCATAGGCTTCCAGGCATCCCCGGTTGCCGCACTGGCACAGACGGCCATCAAATCGGATCGTGGTATGGCCCAGTTCGCCGGTGAAGTATTTGGAGTTCCCCAGCAGCTTGCCGTCGGATATGATCGCCGCGCCGATGCCGTTGGTGACATAGATCAGCATGAAATTCTTACTCTGCCCGATCTCCAGCTGGTGCAGCGCCAGGGCGGAAACATCATGCTCCAGATAAGCAGGCAGATCCAAAGCCTCGGACAGGAGCCTGCGGATCTCCACACCATGCCAGCGCTCAAAGTTAGGCGGATTCAAAATGACGCCCCGGATCAAATCCAGGGGGCCAGGGGAGCTGATACCGATCCCCAGCACCTTTTCCCGATCCACTGTTTGCAGCATTCCCTTCAGCTCCTGGACAATGAACCAGACCATATTATCCTGATCCGCCAGCCGGCAACATTGCAGCAAATTGCCCGCCATGTCACACAGCCCGACGGTGCAGCCCCCTCGGGACAGTTCCACCGCCAGGGCATAGTAGCAGTCGCTCCGCAGGGTCAGCGGGGTGGCGCTGCGGCCCCGCCCCACAGACTGGGGCGCCAGCTCCGTTACGATCCCGCCTTTGAGAAGCTCGTCCACAATCAGGGAGGTTGCGGCCCGGGTCAGACCCGTGGCCCGGGCAAGCTCTGCCCGGCTCATGGCGTTGTGACGCAGAATCCGCAGGATGGACTTGCGGTTATATTCTTTTGTATAGTCAGCGTTGCGTGGTTTTTGGGGCATAGGGAAGTCTCGCTTTCATTTTCTCAGACAGGGGCTTCTCCGTATGGATAGTTGATAGAATTTTTCGGGCCGGCTGCCGAAAGCTGGCAGGGAAGGAAAATGCCCAGAGACGGGGGTCTCCGGGCATAACGGCTACATGGCGTTCAGAACCGCCTCTTTGGCAGGAATGCTGGGGATTCCGCCGGGGTGCTCCGTGGACAGGCTGGCGGCAGCGGCGGCGAATCGCCCGATGTAGGCCAGGTCCTCCTGCGTCAGCGATCCGATGGGCTTATTAAGCTCCAGCAGCCGGGCTACGGCGCTGCCGCCAAAAATGTCGCCCGCACCGGTGGTGTCTATGGGATGGACCTTGGGGCTTGGGGCCCGGAAGCTGGCGTTTGCCGTCTTCAGCAGGCAGCCATCGGGACCCAGCGTCACCATGGCAAGGGAGACCCCAAATTCCTTTAGCAGCTTCTCCGCGCCCTCCTCTGGGGTGCAGTTCCACAGAAATTCCACCTCGTTGTCGCTGATCTTGACCACGTCTGCCTGATGAAGGCTCCACAGGATCTGCTCTTTAGCCGCCTCTTCGCTGGGCCACAGAGCGATACGCAGATTGGGGTCGCAGGTGATCAGCTTGCCCTTTTCCCTGGCGTAGGCCACGCACTTTTGGGTAGCCGTCCGTACCGGCTCATCCGTCAGGCTCAGGGTGCCAAAGTGGAACACCTTTGCCTCGTCGATGAGGGAGGTGTCCACCTCCTCCCATTTTAGCTGAGTATCCGCACCGGGCTTCCGGGCGAAGGAGAAGGAGCGGTCCCCCTTCGCATCAAAGGTGACAAAGGCCAGGGTGGTAAATACGGAGCTGTCCACTAGAATCCCCTTTGTCTCGATTCCGGCTCGGTTCAATGTGCCCAGCAGGAGACGGCCGAAGGTGTCGTCACCTACCTTTCCCAGAAAGGCGGTCTTTTTGCCATAGGCGTTCAGGGCAGCCAGAAAATTGCCGGGAGCGCCGCCGGGGTTGGCGGCCATGGTGGGGTAGCCGTCTCCATCGGTGGACTTGGAGGCAAAATCGATCAGAAGTTCTCCTAATGCAATGACATCAATCATGGTGATTCCTCTTTCACGCTTATTTTGCTGCCGGGTACTCAGTACACAGCAGGCGGTAGGGGGCCTCGTCCTCTTCAATGGCAGGGAAACGGCCCATGGGGGGATTGAAGCGGTTGTCGTGGCTGTCATCGTTGCACTGACTGACCTCTCCCAGCAGCACGTTTCCGGTGCCAGGCTCCACCTCAAAGTCGTGATACAGATACTGCTGGATGTAAATGGACTCGCCGGGGGTCAGACGGATCTGGGTACCGGCGGGCACGGTGTAGGTCCGGCCATCGGTGTGGACCGTCACATCGCTGTCGTAGTCGATGGACTCATCGGGTTTGGAATTATAGACCCGGATCAGCACATTTCCGCCGCCCCGGTTGATGATGTCTTCGGTTTTGTACCAGTGGAAATGGTTGGGGGAGTACTGACCCTCCTTCAGGTACAGCAGCTTCTCGGCGTAGACCTTGGGATATTTGTCCTTCATGATCTGGCTGCCGTTGCGGATGGTGATCAGGGAGAAGCCGATTTTGTCGAAATCGCCCTGGCCGTAGTCGGTGATGTCCCAGCCCAGGCAGCAATCCCGAACTTCGTCATATTCATGGCCCTTGGACTGCCACTCCTCGGGGGTAAAATGGCAGAAGGGGGGCAGATAGCAGCTGTATTTCTCGCACATGGCTTCCAGCTCACGAAGAGCCTTGTTAATTTCGGTACGCTTCATAATCGATTCTCCTTTGTATGAGGTTGCATCCGCGCATAAGGCAGGGGATTGGAATATCACGAAATGCTGCACAGAATCACCGTGTAAATCCATAGCAATACTGTACCATTTCTCTGCTAATTTGTCAACTGGTTTAACAAAAATAGGCAATATTTGACAGGAACAGAAGATGCCGGGAAAAGGTTATGGAAACAAAAGAAAACCCCCGAAATCTTGGAGATTTCAGGAGTTGATTTGGTGGACAATATAGGACTCGATGGCCGGATTGTCCTTGGGACAATCCGTAAGGATGCGGCCAGTTTTTGAACTGGCTGCCGGAACTGCCCACTGGGCAGTTCGTAAGCGCTCAATAATCGCCCG
>DLAP01000020.1 GCA_002493965.1 Clostridiales bacterium UBA7044 | reverse complement strand
TTGGAGACTTTTTTGACACGCTGAGCCCGCTTCCTGAAAACAGGAAGCGGGCAAACAAGCAAAAGCCTCGCTTAAGTTTGCCGCCGCAGCGGCAAATCAGTTGCATCCTTTCCAATGAAAAGCCCCTTGGGGATTTTCATTGGTTATAGCTGATCCTTCACCAGGGACAGGGCAGCCTCATCAGCAACCAGGGTGAAGTCGGGATGAAGCTGGAGAATGGAGCCGGGAGCCTGGGGACGGATGGGCCCAAAGAAGCAGTCCTTTACAGCCTGGGCTTTGTTTTCACCGTTGACTACCAGCAGGACACGCTTCGCCTTCATAATGGCGCCGATGCCCATGGTGTAGGCGTGGGTGGGCACGTCGTCACGGGTGGCAAAGAACCGGGCGTTGGCGTCGATGGTGGAGTCCTTCAGAGCTACCTTGTTGGTGCCCTTGACAAAGGCATCATTCGGCTCGTTGAAGCCGATGTGGCCGTTGGGGCCAAGGCCCAGCAGCTGAAGGTCAGCGCCGCCGAAGGCTTCGATGACAGCATCATACCGGGCACACTCGGCTTCTGCGTCGGGGTTCATACCGTTGGGAATGTTGCAGTTATTCTGGTCGATGTTCACATGGTCAAACAGGTTTGTCCGCATGAAGTAGGCATAGCTCTGGTCATGATCCTTATTAAGGCCCACATACTCGTCCAGGTTCACGGTCCTGACCTGGGAGAAGTCCAGATCGCCGGATTCATACTTGGCGATCAGTTCCTTGTAAGTACCGATGGGGCTGCTGCCAGTGGCAAGACCCAGAACGCAGTCAGGCTTTAACTGGATCTGAGCGGCAATGATGTTTGCAGCCTTCCGGCTGACATCGTTGTAATCTTTTGCGCGAATTAATCTCATGGAAAAGTTCCCCTTTCAATTTTTGTTGAAAACATTGTATCATTAAATTGTAAAACTGTACAGCCTTTTCTTTCCGGGAAAATCAAAATTGATACATTCTCTATTTCTTCTTACCCATCCGACAAAACTGGCCCTATTTTTTATTACAATATTGGATATATATTTATTGCCAGATTTCGCTATAATGGCATAAACGAAAACAGGGAGGCAAGAATTATGAAAAACAAAGAGACCTTATCGACCAGGAAGCTGGTACTGACCGCCCTTTTGGCGGCGCTGGTGGTGGTGGGCTCCGCACTGCGGATCACAATTCCCATTGATATCGGAGGAACCACCTCCTTCCATCTGGGAAATATCATGTGCGCCCTCAGCGGCATTCTTCTGGGACCCTGGCTGGGCGGGCTGGCCTCGGGGCTTGGCTCCATGATTTATGATATGATGAATCCGCTGTATATTTCCGAATGCTGGCTTACCTTCCTGACCAAGGGGGCCTACGGCCTGGTGGCGGGCCTGGTGATTCGGGGCTGTAAAAAGGAATGGAGCTACGGCTGGGCGTCGCTGGCAACCGCTGCGGGTGCGGTTACTTATGCGGCGCTGTATCTGGCGAAAAGTTATTTTTACAGCGGCTTGCTGATCAAGGGCCTGACCCCGGACGCGGCCTGGCTGTCCGTGGTGGCGAAGCTGCCGGCTACGGCGTTTAACGCGGTGATTGCTTATATTTTCGCACCCATGCTGGCGGTGGCCATCCGCAAGGCACTGCGGGAGAGCAGCTTGCGCCTGGAATAACCCCATTCTTTGATTATAAATACGGCTGCTTCAGCGCTGAAGCAGCCGTATTATTTATCGCTCTTTTTCAGATAAAAAGGGAGATTCTTTTCTGACCAGGGTGGGAAAGAGAGGGCTTTCCAGGGCCAGAATGTCTCCGAAGAAAATCTTGGTTCCGTTGTCCAGCAGCAGCCACTTTTCCAAGGAGTTCAGCCTCCGGATGGCATCGGTGACGGTGACATAAGCGCCGCCGGCTTTCCAGATATCCGGTTCAAAATAGGTGACGGTGACTTGGGGCGACTGGGCAATGTGTGTCTGAAGACATACCAGCTTCTCGTTGAGATCTGCCTTGGCGTCCACGTCCAGCTCAATGGGGGCTTCCGTCAGACGGGCGGTTTCCGCCAGGGCATCCTCATAGCCTGAAAGGGCGGCAAAGGGGGAAAACTGAGCGGCCCGGTCCAGCAGGGACATGGGGACGTGGGCCTTGGACACCGGACGGGAAAGAAAAATGATATCCTCGTAAGCTTTTTTCATGTCTTGTGCCCTCCTGTCATGCCGTTGCGCTCCCGGGTGGTGGCGCCTTCTTCATAATTCATTCCTTTTAAGATCGCGTTCTTCCCGTATTTGCGCTTGATGGTGAGCAGGGCCTCCTGCATCCGCCGCTCCCTCTGGAGGGCGGTTTCCTCCGCCTGGGCTGCGGCGGGATCCTGAAACAGGTCCAGCTGCTCCACAGGCGCGTCCGCCAAGACATCCGTCTCCTGCCGGACGTGGCTCGCAGAAATATACATCCGGCGGATCAGCAGGTTGCGGTCTACAATCCGGTCGTACAGCTCCATGGCGGCGCCCGTAATCAGCTTGGTGGAGGCAGTCATCCGGGGCAGATTTGCTGTTCCGTGGGCGTGCTTGGGAATTTTACGGCCGTAGCGGTCGGTGGCGGTTTCCCCTTTATATTGCTTGTTGTCAATGTCATAGCCGATGGTCATGACGATCTGGTCGGTGAGCAGTCCCTTGTCCACCAAATCCAAGGATAATAAATCCACCATCTCCCGAACCACCAGTCTGGCTTTGCCAAAGTCATAGGCACAGGACAGCACCTGACCGGAGCCAATGGAGTTGCTGCCAGGCTTATAGGCTTTGATATGGGCAATGGTGCAGGGCTCGTATCCCCAGGCGTGGTCGATGAGCAGCTCGGCGTTGACGCCGAAGAGCTTATACAGCAGATCCTCATTATAAAAGTCCGAATCCTTCCCGAGAGAACACCGGGCAATGTCCCCCATGGTATATAGACCATGGGCTTCCAGTTTTTTGGCGTAGCCCCGGCCCACCCGCCAGAAGTCCGTCAGAGGGCGGTGATCCCACAGGGCCCGGCGGTAGGATAGTTCGTCCAGTTCCGCGATCCGGACGCCGTAGCGGTCCTCGGGGATGTGCTTGGCCACGATGTCCATGGCTACCTTACATAAATACAGGTTGGTGCCGATGCCCGCGGTGGCAGTGATGCCGGTGGTGTTCAGCACGTCCAGGATGATTTTCTTGGCCAGATCCCGGGGGGACAGCTTATAGGTATTTAAATAGCCCGTCACATCCATGAAGACTTCGTCAATGGAATAGATGTGAATATCCTCCGGGGCCACATATTTCAGATAGATCTGGTAAATCCGGGTGCTGGTCTCCATATACAGCCCCATCCGGGGCGGGGCCACAATATAATCTAAGGACAGGGAAGGGTCCTCCCTTAGCTTCCGGTCCTCCCAGGTGGAGCCAGTAAACTGATGCCCAGGAGCCCTCTGCTGCCGGTAGAGATTCACTTCCTTGACCTTCTGCACCACTTCAAACAGCCGGGGCCGCCCGGGGACGCCGTAGCTTTTCAGGGCAGGGGACACGGCCAGGCAGATGGTCTTCTCCGTGCGGCTGGGGTCCGCCACCACCAGATGGGTGGTCATGGGGTCCACATCCCGCTGAATGCACTCCACCGAAGCGTAGAAGGATTTCAGGTCAATGGCAATATAGGTTCTCTCTGACAAGGGGTCCCCTCCTTTCGGTGAAGCTTTTGTTTTCTAAGGAATGGCCTCCGTAATGGTGCCTCCACCGATGACCAGATCCCCCTGGTAGAGCGCCACCGCCTGACCCGGGGTCACGGCCCGCTGGGGAGTGTCAAAGTCCACCCGGGCAAAGCCGCCTTCTTCCGGTGTGACTACGGCGGGGAAGTCCGACTGGGAGTGGCGGATCTTGGCAGTGACCCGCATGGGCGCCGGCAGGGCGGGGAAGGGGTACCAGTTCCAGTTTTCTGCCCGGAGAGAACGGGAGAACAGGGCCTCGTTCCCGCCCACCGTGACGGTATTCTTCTCCATATCCTTCCCGCAGACATAGACCGGGTGCCCTAAGGCAAGCCCTAAGCCCTTCCGCTGGCCCAGGGTATAGCGTACGGCTCCCTGATGTTTCCCCACCACGTTGCCCTGGAGGTCCAGATAGTCTCCGGCAGGGTAGACGACCCCGGTGTACCGCTCCAAAAAAGCGCCGTAATCGCCATCGGGGACAAAGCAGATGTCCTGGCTGTCCTTCTTCCGGGCGGTGACAAATTGATTCTCTTCCGCGATTTGCCGAACCTCCGCCTTGGTCAGCTCTCCCAGGGGAAACTGAATGTGCCGTAATTGCTCCTGGCTGAGACAGGCGAGAAAATAGGACTGATCCTTCCCCGGATCCGCCGCCTTATATAATAGAAAGCGGCCGCTCCCCCCATCCTGACGGATCCGGGCGTAATGGCCGGAGGCCACGTACTCGCAGCCCAAGTCCCTGGCCAGCTCCAGCAGCCGCCCGAACTTCATGCAGCGGTTGCACTGAATGCAGGGATTAGGGGTCAGGCCCCGCTCGTAGGCGGAGACAAATTGGGAAATGACCTGCTTTTCAAACTCCGCTTGCAGGGAGAACATATGATGGGGAATCCCCAGACGCGCCGCCACAGCAGCGGCATCCCGGGCATCCCGGCCGTCACTGCCATATAACAGCATGGTAGCGCCAACACAGCGGAAGCCCTGCTCCCCCATGAGATAAGCGGCCACCGAGCTGTCCACGCCGCCGCTCATGCCAATCAGTACGCTTTTCTCCATAAAATCTCCTCCCGAACGTATGATTGATTCACTATCTGGAGTATACCAGCGGCGCCGGAAAAAGTCAATGCCTCGGAAAATGACAGAGAAGGAAAGAAAATATAAAGGAGGAAAAAATTAAAAAACAATTTTATAGCAAAATTTCTTCGAAAAATGGAATGTTTTGAAAGAAATTGCCTATTTTTCGAGAGAAAAGCAGGATGCAGTGACTTCTAAAAGAAAATTCTGTTACAATTCTGTAATTTTTTTCAAAAAAGGGGTTGCAATTTGTAAACAGGTCTGTTATAATACCGTTACTTACAAAAACAAGAAAAGGAGTAAGTAGCCATGAAGAAAAGAATTGTATGTGCGATTTTGAGCTTAATCCTTCTGGTGAGCATCATTCCCGCGAATGCGCTCACGGCTTCTGCCGCTAGCCGTAAGGTTAGCGAAAGCGCGATCACCGTGCTGAAGCAGCTGCAGAAATATGTGCCAAAGTGCAGCACGAAGGGGTATATTGGTTACGGAACAAAATGTACAGAGAAAGAGGTAAAGGGAAAAACCTCCCATGGTGGGGCGAAGAAAGGCACCAAGGCCCATCAGATCTCTGAAAAGGACGCGGATAAAGCTCTGCGTGCGGAACTGGATACCATTGATAAGGCTGTCAATGGGTTTGCTTCCACCAACGGACTAAGCCTGTCCCAGAACCAGCATGACGCGCTGGTACTGTTCTCCTTCCGCAACGGTACTGCCTGGATGTCCGGTACCGGCGATGTGAAGCGGGCAGTTACTACCCGTGCTTCCGGCAACGAGTTTGTGAATATGTTCCTCAACTGGCAGAGCGGCGACAACAACGACCGCCGGAAGATTGAGGCCAATATGTACTTAAACGGTGTGTATTCCTCCACCGTTCCCTCCCGGTATATTCAGGTGACGTTCGATGCGGACGGCGGTGTTCTGCCCGGCAATCAGAAGACTTTCTACTACGATTATACCATCAGCGAAACCGAGCTGCCCACCCCCACCCGGGATGGCTACACCTTCCAGGGCTGGTATCTGTCGGACAATACCTGGGTCAATAAGATGACCAGGGACTGCGCCGGGAAGACCCTGACCGCCAAGTGGCAGGAAGAGAATAAAAAGAGCGAGGACAAGAAGTTTGATCCCGATAAGGTATCGGAATATGCAACGGAGGGCGAGATCGACTCCGCCAGACTGGCAAGCCGTGTCCTTTACCTGGAGCCCAACGGCAAGGAAGACGGTACCAAGGTTTATGGTATTGTGAAGGTCAATGGTGAGTATATCGACTCCAAGGGCGTAAGATGGTATCGTGCTGTCGAAGCGGAGAAGTGGACCTATAAAGACAGCCAAGGCAGCGGACGTTTTGACAGAGGCTACTGGGTGAAGTCTCTGAACACCACCTACAATGCTTACACCCTGTCTTCCAAGATGATGATCTCCAGCAAGCTCTATGACGCCCCCAACGGCAATACCGTCTCGGGCAAGGTCTCCGGCGACCTGAAGGTTGAGATGGAGTACGTGGACAGCAATGGCATCAAGTGGTGCCTGATCTATCAGGCGGAAACCTATACCCATACCGTAGACAAGAAGGACAAGGAGGAAACCAACTGGACCTTCAATCCCAAGGTCTGGGTCAAGGTTGGCGGCAACCTCAGCGGCGGCGGCACCGGCGCTTCCGGCCTTTCCATGGACGTGACAGTCACGGTAACAAACTCCTATGTCAACTCCCGTTCCTATGAGTCCATCTATGCTCCCAAGAACGGCAGCTACACCCAGGGCACCCAGCTCCGCATTATTAACACGGCGGACGCGGACGGCTTCCTCTGGGGCCAGGTTGCCAAGAGCGCGGACGACGCCACCCCCGTGGCCTGGGTCGCCCTGATGTACACCAACTACTCCGATGTGGTGAACAAGAATACCGGCAGCAGCGACAGCGGCACCAAGGTAATTGCCAAGGCGGTTATCAACCTGAAGGGCAATGCCTATGTGAACGTCCGCAGCGGCGCGGGCACCGACAATCAGATCGTTGGCGCCCTCACCGGCAACACCATGGTGGATATCTATGAGACCAAGTATGTAAACGGCCATGAGTGGGGCCGCTGCAAGCAGGGCTGGTTCCTGCTGGCCTATGCGGATGTGACCCGGCTGGTGGACAACTCCAAGAATGAGACCTCTCAGATTGGCTTTACCTCCTATGCCTTTGGCGGTACAATTTATAATACGGATTACATCTTTGAGGGACCCTCTGAAAGCGAAGATCTGGTAGATCTGGCAGAGCTGGAAAAGGATAAGAAGGATTCCGAGAAGCTGAAGAACGGCGGCCGCGTAACGGTCACCAACATCACGGTGGATTCTGCCGGCAATACCTGGGGCAAAATCGCCCAGGGCTGGATCATGATCTATAAGGGCGATGCGGTCAACAACTTTGACATGTATGCCGCCAAGTTTGAAGTGACCGCGGATAGCGCTTCCGTGAGAAAGGGTCCTGACGCTTCCTACGAACGGATTGATACTCTGTCCAAGGGCACCGAGTTTGACATTACCAAGATCAAGGTTACGGAAGACACCATCTGGGGCTACTCCGATAAGATCGTCTACCACAATGAGGATGGGTCGGAAGTGAATGACGGCGGCAGAACCTACGACGGTTGGGTGAACCTGTCCAGCCGCTATGTGAAGCGCAAGAACATTCCCTCCGGCATTAGTTCCGGCACAGAAACGGGTTCCACCGGCCTGGTGGCGACCGTTATCAACGTGGATCAGGTGAACGTCCGGGATTCCGCTTCCATCTACGGCGGCCTGGTTTGCAAGCTGACCATGGGCACCACCTGCGAGGTCCTGGACGGACCTGAAAACGGCTGGTATCGCCTGAAGATCGCTGGTCGGGAAGACAAGGAAACCTGGGTTTACAACCAGTATCTGGACGTGAAGTCCGGCTCCGGCAGCAATGGCAGCAGCTCCGGCTCTACCGGCGGCAATGTGGAAACCGGTAAGGGCATCATTGCCAACACCTACTCCGGCGTGAATATGCGCCAGACTCCCGGCATCGCGGGCGCCTTTATGGGCAAGATTCAGACCGGTACTTCTGTGGAAATCGTGGAAGTCAAGCAGGTTGGTTCCTCCAAGTGGGGCAAGCTGACCGTGGGCGGCAAGACCGGCTGGGTCTGCATGGACTACGTGACCATGATCTCCTATGAGGATATCCCGGGTTACAGCGGCGGCAGCAGCGGAACCTCCGGTTCCGGCAGCAGCACTGTGACAGGCGCGCAGACTGCTATCTATACCGGCGTGGTCAGTGCACCTTCCGCCAATTCCACAGATACCGTCGTGGATGAATTCTCCGTTAAGGGAGATGTGAGAGCAGACGGACGAAAGAAGGACAGCGAAGAGCTGATCGTCTTTAAGACCACAGATATCAACGGAGCGGTTGTACGTCTGCTGAATCAGGGTGATCCCATCACCATGCATGAACTGCTCACCGTAGAGGAAGAGCACGTCATTCCTGAGGATAAGTTCGAAGAATACGAAGGCAACAACTACGGGGATCTGAGCGGCACTATTAAGGTGACAAGATACTGGGCCCGCGTCAACGACGGCTATATCCGGGCTCCCGGCAAGAACCTGATTTTGGATGCTCTGGATGAAGCTACCTACACTCTGGTGGATTCCGACAAGGCTTATGTTTACACCGATTCCACTTTGGAGACGGTTAAGGAAGTGGAAATCGAGGGTGATGACTTCTCCGGCAAGGAAAGCATGAACATCAAGAAGGGCGAAAAGGTCACCGTAACGAGAGTGGAAATCCACGGGAATGTGATCAGCGGTCTGGTTGAAAATGAGACTGGTGAAGAGGGCTGGATCAACCTGTCCAAGCTGACCAAGGGCTCTGTGAATGTGAAGGTGGATAGTGGCACCAACAACAATAACAGCAGCAATAACAACAATAACGGCAGCAATAACAACAATAATACCAACACTCCCGTCATCGGAGATACCGGCAACACCGGTAGCGGCGGCTTCGTGAACAACGCCGGCGGCTACAAGTACACCGGTAAGGTCATCAACTGCAATGAGGTGAATGTCCGTTCCACCGCATCCACCAGCGCCAGCAAGACCGCCGTCCTGAAGAGCGGCGCAAGCCTGGTCATCTATGAGACCACCATCTCCGAAGGTATGGCATGGGGCCGCTGCGACGCAGGCTGGGTCTACCTGTACTATGTGGATCTGACCCCCGCTACCGGCAGCGCTATTGATGCCCGTGTGGTCTACAACGACAACACCATCGTCTACACCGACAGCGCCTGCTCTGAAACGGCTGGCACCTACGCGCGGATGTCCGTAATTGACATCTACGAAATTGTTGGTAAGATGGCCCGCACCGATCTGGGCTGGGTCAACACCGATAACCTGCTGTAATTAGCATAGCCTCCCTTTGAAGACCCCCGGGGCGAAAGCCTTGGGGGCCTTCTTTATACCCGGCAGGGGAGGGCTTGCGGGATTTTCTTCTTGCCTTAGTTTCGGCAATGTGGTATGATGGGCAGAGAAAAAAGAACACGGAGGATTCCCCATGAGCAGAGCAGATGAACTGTATAAGGCCACTTGCCTGGATATTCTGAATAACGGTTTTTCCGATGCACATTTGGAAGTGCGTCCCCACTGGGAAGACGGCACCCCGGCCCATACCATTAAGAAGTTCGGTGTGGTGAACCGATACAATCTGGCGGAGGAATTTCCCATCATGACATTGCGCCGGACCTACTGGAAAAGCGCCGTGGATGAGCTTTTATGGATCTGGCAGAAGAAGTCCAACCGGATCTGCGACCTGGGCAGCCATGTCTGGGACGAATGGGCAGGGGAGGACGGCACCATCGGCAAGGCCTACGGCTACCAGCTGGGGATCAAACACCAGTATAAAGAGGGTATGTTTGACCAGGTGGACCGGGTGCTGTACGATCTGAAGCACAATCCCGCCTCCCGGCGGATTTTGACGAATATCTACAACTTTGAAGACCTCCACGAGATGAATTTGTACCCCTGTGCCTACTCCATGACCTTCAACGTAACCGGCAATACCCTGAACGCCATTCTCAACCAGCGCTCCCAGGATATGCTGACGGCCAACAACTGGAACGTGGTGCAGTACGCCGTCCTGACCCACATGATGGCCCAGGTTTCCGGGCTGAAGGTGGGGGAACTGGTTCATGTAATTGCCGACTGCCACATCTACGACCGGCATATTCCCGCCGTGAAGGCTATGCTGGAAAAGGAAGGCTATGATGCGCCCAAGTTCTCTATGGACGAGAGCATCACGGACTTCTACGCCTTTACCAAGGATTCCTTTAAGCTGGAGAACTATCAATACCATCCCTTTGATTTTGAAATTCCCATGGCAATCTGAGGGAGGGGAAAAAATGGAATTGATCGTTGCCGTTTATTCGGACTGGGGCATCGGCCGGGACGGCACCCAGCCGGTTGCCCTGTCCGCTGACCGGAAGTTTTTCCGGGAGACTACCCGGGGGGCTGCGGTGATTGTGGGGCGGCGCACCGTGGAGGATTTCCCTGGGCGTAAGCCCTTGCCGGGGCGGGTGAATTACCTGCTGACCCGGGGAAACACGGAATACCCCGGCTTTGTATCCTGCCATTGTCCCGAGGAAGCCATGGAAAAGACCCGGGAGGCTCAGCGGGTGTTTGTCATCGGCGGGGGCAGCGTTTATAAACAGATGCTGCCTTACTGCGATACCGCCTATATCACCAAGGTAGGCGCCTGCCCGGACTCGGACACCTTTTTCCCGAACCTGGACGAGGATCCCCAATGGTACAGGGAAGCGGTTCTGATGCGGGGAGAGGAAGACGGCGTCTCCTATGAGATGCTGCGGTACAAGAGAAAATAAGTAAAAACCGTCGATTCTACCGCTGGTCGGTTGCGGAATCGGCGGTTTTGCGCTATGGTGGAAGGGTGAAAAGGAGGGGAAGACCCATGTATGAGATCAATAAAGAAGCCTTTGCTGCTTTCCTGACACAGCAGCGAAAGGAAAAGGGCTGGACACAAAAGGATCTGGCGGACCGGCTGTTTGTGTCGGACAAGGCAGTGAGTAAATGGGAGCGAGGCCTGAGCCTGCCGGACATCTCCCTGCTGATCCCCCTGGCGGACTGTCTGGGGGTGGGCGTTGCGGAGCTGCTGGAAGGGAAGCGGACAGAGAATCCGGAAGAAGCGGAGAACGTGGAAATCCTGGTGAAGAAAGCCCTGAGCCTGGTCGAGGAAGACCCGGAGCAGGCGAAGAAAGCCCGGAAGGAACGGGCACTGCTGTTTGGCGGGGCGGCATTGGTAAGTCTGCTGATGCTTGCGTTAGGAAACTGGCTCCTTGGCCGTGGGGGCTATTGGGGCGGGTTTTCCCCAATGTTCCTTTATGAGGCTTTGGGGCTGATCTTCGGCGTGTATTTCTGGTGCTTCATGAAGGAGAAACTTCCAACCTATTACGATGAAAACCGGATCGGCTTTTACACCGACGGCTTCCTGAAAATCAATTTTCCCGGAGTCAGCTTCAATAACACCAACTGGCCCCAGGTGGTGAAGGCGTTTCGGATCTGGTCCATTGTGACGATTTTGGTGGTTCCGCTGCTGAGTATTCTGGTCTCCCTGCTGCCCCTGGAGGCAGAGAGCCTGTGGATATTCCAAATGGCCAGCTTGGTTGTGTTCCTGGGCGGGCTGTTCCTGCCCATTTACTTGGCAGCCAGAAGCCGGGGAACCGGGAAGAAGCGAAAATGGTGGATTCTGCTGCTGGCGGCGGCCGGGCTGGCATTGCTGCTGGTGATACCGGGCGTACCACACAGCGCATCTATGCTGGAAATCGGCAGCGTTTCCAGAAACACTGCGGAGTACTGGACACAGCAGCACCATATGCTCAGCGGAGTGAAATCCGTGACCCTGCGCCCGAAGCAGAAGGAATATGTGGTTCGGGTGGAGACGGAAAGCGGAACGCTGAATATGGAAATTCAGGACGAAACCGGGGTGGTTTTCTCGGAAACGGAGATACAGACCGGAGAATATCCCGTCTCCTTAGAGGGAAAGACCAAGGTAACAGTTACAGCGGAGAGGCATAGAGGCAGCTTCGCCGTTGCGCCGGAGGAGGTCCCATAATAAAGAAGACCCGGAGTTTTTGGCTCCGGGCCTTTCAGCGTGTCAAAAAAGTCTC
>DLAP01000034.1 GCA_002493965.1 Clostridiales bacterium UBA7044 | reverse complement strand
AGCCAGGTGTTCCTCTTATTCCGGGGGATTGCCACACCATGCTGCTGCATGGTTCGCAATGACAGCTTGATTTTTTGCTTTTTTGACACGCTGATGGGCGTCCGTGAGGACGCCCAAACTTATGCTTTTGGCTTCTTTTTGCGAAGTGCCAGGAGCAGAATTACGGCCAGCGCTGCCACCGCGCCTCCAATGGCGGCGGGCTTTTGCCAATGGATGGGCTCCTTCTCCAGCAGAGCCACACAGACTTCCGTGCCGTCCATGGGGAAGACCACATAGCTTCCTTCCACGGTGTGGGAAACAACGTGCCAGCCCTGAGAATCCAGGACCTGAAGGATCAGATGCTCCCGGAGGCAGTCTTCCGGCAGATACAGCCGCCCGGCGGTGACAGGGTCCTCCGGCAGGGTCATGTCCCAGCTTTCCAGCAGCCTTTCCCGGCTGCCCAGCTCCGGGGCGCTCTGGGAAGGGACGATGGATAGGTTGGCGTCCTCCGAGAAGGCGCCCTGGAGCAGGAGGACAGGCTTTTCAGTCACCCGGTCAGAAAGCAGGTCGCTGGCAATGGTGCTGAGGAGTCCGTCGTAAACTGCCTCAAAGGTCAGATCAAAGTAGACATTCTTCAGATCCGCTTCCTCCAGACCCTCCCAGCGGGGAATGGTCCCTTCCCGCTCCGGAAGGGCCGGAATCCGTTCGGGATCCAGGGCAGAGCCGGTATTCACCCGGCGCTGGGTTTCTGTGCCGTCGGGGAATCGGAAGGTGACAACGGCCCGGCCAAACACCTCCGGAAGGTTTTCCAGCCGGAAGAAGGCGGTCTTGCTCAGGGGTTGGGCAAGCCCATCGTAGCTGGTGCCGTCGATGGCGCCCGGATCCTGACCCACGTTGAGATAGTAGTTTCCGGAGATGGGCGTTTCCACATCCTCATGGTGGTTTTCTTCCACATCGCCCAGGATCGCGCCCAGCTTTTCCCTGCCGTTTTCCAGCTGGACCAGAGCGCGGCAATCGGTGACAATGGAGGCGCTGCCGGCAATTCCGCCCAGGTTTTTCCGGCCGGAGAGCAGGCAGTTGGCATTGGAAGAGCGGATATATCCGGTGCTCTGCCCGGAGATGCCGCCTACGTACTGGGCGTCCTCCCCGTCCACCTGGCCGGTACTGACGCACTGCTTTACCAGCCCCAGGGACTGCCAGCCCACGATGCCGCCGGCCGCCCATTTCCCGGCGGTGACGGCGCCATGGTTCTCACAACTGAGGACCACGGCCCGAAGCTGGCTTTCAAAGTTCAGCGAGCGGTCCCCCAAAATGTCCCAGTTTTCCTCCTGATCCAGGTCGTTTTCCAGGGCCATGGCGCCGGTGATGCCGCCGATGTTCCGGTCCCCCAGAACCTGGGCATAGTTATTGCAGTTCAAAACCTTGCCGGTGAGGGTTTCCTGCGTGTCCTGATCGGACACGTCGTCAATGCTGCCGCCCATGGTTTCGGAGACGCTATTGAGGGTGGCGGCCATGGCGCCGACCTGATTCTGGAGGGTGTTCAGATTGTTGGACAGAGTGCCCACTGCCGAGGCGGTGGTAGCTGACATCCCGTTCAGGGTCTGGTGCATCCCGGACAGGCTGGCGCTCAGGCCGTTCTGGGCCGCCTGAATGGTATCCGCATCCGGCATCTGGGGGTCGTTGGGGTCGGGAAGCAGGATCCCGATGGAATCCGCGGCTAAGCCCGCATAGTCCTGCATATCGCTTACCTGGCCGTACAGGGCGTTTCCGGAAGACTGGACGTTGGCGGCGGTTTTGCTGATGGTGCCGCTCATGCCATTTAACTGCTTTTTCAGGATTTGCAAGGCATCCTCGTCGTATTCAATGAGGGCAGCAGGCTCCATCTGGCCCACAATGCCGCCCACTTCCTTCCGGCCCTGGATCTGGCCCCGGTTGGCGCAGCCCACAATGTAGCCGGATTGGGTGCCCGCGATGCCGCCGATGTTGTAGCCCATATGGGGATAGCCCACATCCCCCCGGTTGACGCAGCCCCGAATGACACCGGTGGAGTTTCCGGCGATGCCGCCGATGTCCGTTACCGTGGCGGCGGACTCGGAGCCCAGCAGGGTTTCCAGGGTAACATCGGACAGGGAAACGGTATTCTCCTGAGAGGTGGTGTTGATCTGGGCATGGTTTGTACAGCCTCGGATGACACCGCTGTTTTTCCCGGCCAGTCCCCCCACGAAATGGGTGCCGTAAAGACTGCCGGATGTGACGCAGCCATCCAAAATGCCGGACATGGTATTTTCACCCACCAGGCCGCCTACGCCGTCCCCGCCAGAGACGCTGCCAGTGAAGGTACAATTTTGAATCAGCCCTGCATTGCTTCCGGCCAGGCCGCCGACGGTGTTCTGACTGCCCCCCGGAGTGACGCTGCCCTGAACGTTCAGGTCGTAAACGGCGGCGGTGTCCGTCAGGCAGCGGAACAGCCCTTGCTTGGAGCCGTCAGATGTGAGGCTCAGCCCGGAAATGGTGTGCCCCTTTCCCTGGAAGGTGCCGCAGAAAATGGGGACCCCGGCAAAATCCGTGCCGGTCAAATCCAGGTCGGCTTCCAGATATACAGTCAGGTTCTGGCTGTAGCTGTCAATGCGGCACCGTTCCGCGAAGGTCAAAAAGCGGGACGTGGACGTGATGTACAAAGTGGTCCCGGTGTCATCTGTTCCCTCTGCCAGAGCCGGGGCAGCCGCGCCCAGGAGCAAACCGAAGCAGAGGGCGGCGCAAAGAACCCGTTTAAGCATGGTCAGATTCCTCCTTCTCGTCCGCGTTTTCCACAGTGCCTCCGTTGGAGATGTTGGCGTTAATCTCGCCCCGGAGGGTGCCGTTAAAGTCCCCATCCAGAATGCCGGAGACATAGCCCCGCACCCGGCCGCTGACCCGGAGGGTGCCGGAGGCGGACTTCACCGGTGCTTCGATACCTCTGATCTGGAAGCTGGTGCGGTTGATGATGGAGTCGCCCAGCACCAGGAAGGCGGGCAGGACCAGCAGAACCAGAAGGATGGAGAGGATGGTGCCCCGGCCGATGCAGGTGCCCATGATGGAGACCACCGGCTGGGCGGACATATTGCCGATCAGCAGTCCGGCGGAGGCCAGAATGGTTCCGGAGGTAAACACTGTGGGGAAAGCGGCATTGAGGGCCTTTACAATGGCCTGCTTGTGGGGCATCTGCCGCTTCAGCTCCTGGTAGTGGCTGGAGATCACAATGGCGTAGTCGATGTTGGCGCCCATCTGGATGGCCTGAACGATCAGATAGCCCAGGAAGTACAAAGGCGTGCCGGTGAGGGTGGGGAAGGAGAAGTTGATCCAGATACTGCCCTGGATCACCGCGATGAGCAGCAGGGGAAGCCCCGCCGACTGGAAGGTGAACAGCAGAATCAGAATCACGAAGAAGGAGGACAAAATAGAAATTATCAGGTTGTCCTTGACGAAGGAGGAGGAGAGATCCCGGGCGCTGGTGGAGTTTCCGATGACATAGTAGTCTCCGTCATAATATTTGCCCAGGACACGCCGGATGGTGGTGAGGAAGTCGAAGGTCTCCTCTCCCTCCTCCGGCAGGTTCAGGTAGACCACCATGCGGCTGTATTCCTCGCTGCGCATCTGCTTCTTGGCGGAGTCCAGCTGATCCAGCAGGGCATCCACATCCAGATCCTCCCCGCTGGGCAGGGTGATGTTATTTTCGTCCAGCTGATCCTTCAGGTACAGGAACATATCAAAGAGGGGGACCTCGTAATCCTCCAGCCCGCTGAGGATGGCGCCCATTTCGTTGTGGTCGGCGGCATAGGCGCTGTAGAGGATTTGGATTACCTCATAGTCCATACCCAGCATCTCGGAAAGCTGGCGGGGCGTCAGGGCATCGGTCAGCTTGTAGCCGTCCATCACCTCAATGCCCGAAAGGCCCATGGTGCTCTTGACCTCCGGCATTTTCTCCAGCTCCTGGAGGACTCGGCTCTCCGCCTCGTAGTTCCCGCTGGGAACCATCACGGCTACCATGTTGCTGTTGCCGAAGGTGTCCTGAATCTTGAAGAATGCCTCCTGACGGCCGGTCATTTTCGGGGTGCGCAGGTCGTTGTAGCTATAGGAGTAGGGGCAGTTGCTGGACAGCAGGAAGGCCGCTGCCAACACCACCAGAAACAGAGGCGGAATGATTTTTCGGGTTTTTACGGCAAATTTACCCAGCAGGGACACGTCGGGTACCAGGGATTTGTGCCGGGTTTTGTCCATGAGAGGCCCAAACAGCACCAGCAGTCCCGGCATCAGGGTGAATACGGACAGCAGGCTCAGGAAAATGGACTTGATCAGCACAATGGCCATATCCAGTCCGATGGCAAATTCCATGAAGCCCAGGGCCGCCAGGCCGCTGATGGTGGTCAGGGAAGAGGCGCTGATTTCCGGGATGGCCTTGGTCAGGGCCTCCACAGCGGCGTCCCGGGTGTTTTTGGTCTGCCGCTCGTCGGTGAATCGATGGCAGAGGATGATGGCGTAGTCGATGGCCAGAGCCAGCTGGAGCACCACGGCGATGGAATTGGAGATGAAGCTGATCTTGCCGCACAGAAAGTTGGTGCCCATGTTCAGAATAGCCGCCGCGCCGAAGGTGATTAGCAGCACCGGCACCTCCATGTAAGAGCGGGAGGTGAGGGTCAGTACGCCAATGATAATGATAACGGCCACAATGAGGATGCTGGTCATTTCCTCGGCAAGCATGGCGTTCTCGTCATAACCAATGGCGGTGTCCTTGTAGACGTCGTAGCCGTCCAGGATCCGGTCGATTTCCTCCATGGCGGTCAAGGTGCTCTGGGCCGTGGCGTCCTCGGAAAAGGTCAGATCGTAGACCGCCGAGGCGTCCCGGTAGTGGTCCAATGTATCGTCAAAGGCGCACATAAGCACGTTATCCACATCGTTCAGCTGATCGTTCAGCGCCTCGGCGGTTTCATAGGTGACATTTGTCACCATGATCCGAGCGGAGGCGGATTCTGTAAAATTTTTCTCCATGGTGATCAGGCCCTGCCGGGTTTCCGTATCTGCGGGCAGATAGGTGGTCACATCGTTTTCCACCTCTACCCAGTTCATGGAAAAGAAAGAAAAAATGATTGCGAATAGGTAAAGCAGGAAGAACAGGGTGCGTTTATCCACGATAAACGCGGCCACCGAGGTCAGAAGGCCGCTGGACTTTCCCTTTGCCATAGACATCCCTCCAAAGTGATTGGGAAGCGCCGGACAGGACGCCGGACGCGATGGCTCCACAAAAATGAACTGGCATTATTATAGGAAGCCTCACCTGACAAAGTGTGAATTTTTTATCAATTTTGAGATGAAAATGTGAGGGCGCTCCCCAGCATAGCACCCATCCCCAATCAAAGAAACATCCGGCAGGAAAATCCTGCCGGACGAAACGATTTACTTCGCAAATTCCACAGCCTTGGTTTCCCGGATCACATTGACCTTGATCTGACCGGGGTATTCCAGCTCCGACTCGATCTTCTTGGCAATGTCCCGGGCCAGGAGGATCATATTGTCCTCATTGACCACTTCGGGCTTGACCATGATCCGAACCTCCCGGCCTGCCTGGATGGCATAGGCCTTGTCCACGCCGGGATAGGAACCGGTGAGTTCCTCCAGCTTTTGCAGACGCCTAATATAGTTCTCCACGTTCTCACGGCGGGCGCCGGGACGGGCGGCGGAGATGGCATCGGCGGCCTGGACCAGCACGGCGATAACGGTCTTGGGCTCCACGTCTCCGTGGTGAGCCTCGATGGCGTTGATGATGACGGGATTTTCCTTGTACTTCCGGGCCAGGTCCGCGCCCAGCTGTACATGGCTGCCCTCCACCTCGTGGTCAATGGACTTGCCCAGGTCGTGCAGCAGGCCTGCCCGCTTGGCCATGGCGATGTCCACGCCCAGTTCCGCGGCCATAAGCCCCGCAATGTGGGCTACCTCGATGGAGTGGTTCAACACGTTCTGACCATAGGAGGTGCGGTATTTCTGACGTCCCAGAACCTTAATGAGCTCTGGGTTCAGGTTGTGAACGCCGGTCTCGTAGCAGGCCCGCTCGCCTTCCTCCCGAATGGTGCGGTCCACTTCCTTCCGGGCCTTTTCCACCATATCCTCAATGCGGGTGGGATGGATTCGGCCGTCGACAATCAGTTTCTCCAGGGCAAGCCTCGCCACCTCCCGGCGGACGGGATCGAAGCTGCTGACCGTGATGGCCTCCGGGGTGTCGTCAATGATCAGGTCCACACCGGTGATGGTTTCCAGGGTGCGGATGTTCCGGCCCTCCCGGCCGATGATCCGGCCCTTCATTTCGTCGTTGGGCAGGGCCACCACGGAGACAGTGGTCTCAGCGGCGTGATCGGCGGCGCAGCGCTGGATGGCGGTGGCGATGATTTCCCGGCCCTTTTCCTCGGCCTCGTCCTTGAACTGGGCCTCGATTTCCTTGATCTTCATGGCAGTTTCGTGGCGGACGTCCTCCTCCACGGACTTAAGCAAGTATTCCTTGGCCTGCTCCTGGGTCAGCTCGGAGATCCTTTCCAGGGTCTCCAGATGCTTTTTCCGCAGTTCCTCGGCCTGGGCCTGGGTTTCGCTGACCTTTTGCAGCTTCCTCGCAAGCTCGTCTTCCTTGCGCTCAAAAGCCTCAGTCTTCTTGTCCAGGGTGGTTTCTTTCTGCTCTAAGCGACGCTCCTGCTTACTCAGCTCGGCGCGACGCTCTTTGACTTCCCGTTCGTACTCTGTGCGTGTTTTATGGATCTCATCCTTGGCCTCCAGAAGCATTTCCTTCTTCCGGTTCTCGCCGGAGCGAATGGCTTCGTTGATGAGGCGGGTAGCCTCGGCTTCTGCGGAGCCGATTTCCCGTTCCGCGACCTTCTTCCGATAGGCAACGCCCAGACCGAAGCCCAGACCCAGCAGCGTAAGACCCCCTACCAGGATGATTAGATAGTAATACCATTCCATAAATATGCAGCACACCTCCTTCTAAAAAATAATAAGCGCAGAAGGGGTGGCGTTTTGGGAAGCCCGGATTCCGTCAGCAAAGGCGAATCCTAAGCCTCCTTTGATCCCCATGTGAAATTGTGCACAGCAAAACCAGCCGGACCTTCCCCGGCAGGTGATGAAGCAAACGCCATGAGGCGTAAAACGCATACCCTCGGCTTTTCGCCGGTTATCAATGAAACGCGTACCCCAAAAAACACTGGGGCAGCGTACACCATACCGAATCTATTGTACTCAAACCACGGTGGGATGTCAAGGAGAAACTTGTATTTTTCATGTGGACCCGGTTTTTTTCTGCCTGTCCGTTGACAGAAACCCCAGAAAAGGCTATACTGAACCTATATGAAAAGGGGGAGAATTTATGGAGAAACAACGTATTACCAATCTGCTCAACCGCTACGCGCCGCCGGTGCTGGTGATCCTGGGGGGCCTGATCCTCATGATGAATCCGGATGCCGCTTCGGTGCTGGTGTCCAAGGTTTTGGGCTGGGGGCTGTTCCTGGTGGGCGTCCTTTGGGGGGTCCTGCAGATCAGCGCCCATGAGAAGCTGACCCAGCTCCTGGGTGCGGTGGTGTGCGTCCTGCTGGGGTTGTGGCTGGTAAATGATCCTCTGCTGCTGGCAAGAAGCATCGGCAGGATTGTGGGACTGCTTCTGATCTTCCGGGGCGTTCACCTGCTGCCCCTGGCCAGCTCCACCCTGGAGAAGGTGCTGGCCATCCTGACCATTGTTTTTGGCGGTATCATGCTGCTGATGCCTATGGTGACTTCCCGGCTGGCCATCACTCTGATGGGCCTGACCGTGGTGATCATCGGCGCCGCCATGCTTATTGAGCGGATCCGGGGCGTAAAGCGGCTGGATTCCGGAGACGACAACATCATTGATGCCCTGTGAGACTTGCCTTCCGGGAACGAAATGGCTGTGACGGCCACCGGCTGGGGCGGCAGCTTTTGGAGGAATTGTATGGACAGGAGACAGGGGAATCCCTGCCTCCTGTTTCGGTAACGTCCAGAGGGAAGCCCTATCTGGAAAATTCTGCCTGGCACTTTTCCATTTCCCATACCCCACGCCATGTGTTTTGCGCTCTGGGGAGGGAAAACATGGGGTTGGACGCGGAGGAACTGGACCGGAAGATTCCGCTGGCGCTGGCGGAGAAAATCCTCTCCCCCGGGGAAAAGCAGCAGTTTGACCGGGCGGAGGATAAAGAAAAGGCCCTGCTGACCTTCTGGGTTTTAAAGGAAGCGGATGCCAAGCGGACAGGAGAGGGCCTGCGGATCTATCCCAACCACACGAATTTTTCCCTGGATGACCCCCGGGTACAGGAAATCGACCGCTGCCTGGTGGCGATACTGACGGACGAGGAGGAAAAATATGCTCTTTGATACCCATGCCCATATGGACGACCGGGCCTTTGACGTGGACCGGGAGGCGCTGCTAAGTGGGCTTCCCGACCAGGGGATCGGTCTGCTCATGAATCCGGGGTGTTCCCTGGCTTCCTCCCGGAACGCATCCAAATTGTCCCAAAGCTATGACTACATCTATGCCGCCGTGGGCTCTCACCCGGACGCCGCCGACGAGGTAAACGAAGAGACCCTGGAGGAATACGGTCAGCTGTGCCGGGCCAATCCCAAAATCAAGGCCATCGGGGAGATCGGCCTGGACTACCACTATGAGGATATCCCCCGGGAGATTCAGCGCCGGGCCTTCCGGCTGCAAATGGCGCTGGCCGGGAAACTGAATTTACCGGTCATCGTCCATGAGCGGGAAGCCCATGAGGACGGAATCGCCATCGTCACGGAATTTCCGGAGGTGACGGGGGTCTTCCACTGCTATTCCGGCTCGGCGGAAATGGCAAAATGGCTGACTGCCCGGGGCTGGTACATCGGCTTTACCGGGGTGCTGACCTTTAAAAACGCCCGGAAGGCGGTGGAGACGGCGGCAGCCATTCCTTTAGATCGGATCGTTCTGGAAACCGACTGCCCCTATATGTCCCCGGAGCCTTTCCGGGGCAAACGCAACGACCCGGGTAGGCTCTACCGCATGGCGGAAAAGCTGGCGGAAATCCGGGGCCTAAGTGTAGAAGAAATTCACGCCATCACCATGGAAAACGGGAAACGGCTGTATCATATCGATTAAAAGAGGACTGTTTATGGAATTTCAAGTTGGACGAATGGAAAAAGGACCGCGCAACGCCATCACCGACGTACCCGGGGTACGGGTGGGGCACTGCACGGTGGATAGAGACCTGCACAAGACCGGTGTGACGGTGATTCTCCCCTGTGAAGACGACATCTATCAGCAGAAAATGGTGGCCGCCTGCCATGTGCTCAACGGCTTCGGCAAGACGGCGGGACTGATGCAGGTGGGGGAGCTGGGCACCCTGGAGACCCCCATTGCCCTGACCAATACCCTGAACGTAGGGCTTGTTCACGACGCCATGGTGGAATATATGTGCCAGCAGGCGGAAAAGGGCGGCTACACCATTACCACGGTGAACCCCCTGGTTTGTGAATGCAACGACAGCTCCCTCAACGACATCCGCCACCGGGCGGTGGGGGAAAAAGAGGTTTTCTCCGCCATTGAGAGCGCTTCGGCGGACTTTCGGCAGGGAGACGTGGGGGCGGGCAAGGGCATGACCTGCCACGACCTGAAGGGGGGCATCGGCTCTTCCTCCCGGATCATCGAAATTGGGGAAGAACGGTTCACTCTGGGGGTGCTGACATTGTGCAACCACGGCAGCCTCAGCGACCTGACCATCGGCGGCGATCCCATTGGAAAGCGGATTGAGCAGCAGCTGAACGCCGATACGCCCGACAAGGGCAGCTGCATTATGGTGGTTGCCACCGATTTGCCGGTAACAAGCCGGCAATTAGGCCGCATCATCCGCCGATGCTCTGTGGGACTGGCCAGGCTGGGCAGCTACATTGGACACGGCAGCGGTGAGGTTATGGTGGGCTTCTCCACCGCGAACCGGATGCCGGAGATGGACTGCGGGATGTGTACCTTCCGGTGCATCCACGAGGAGCAGATCGACAAGGCCTTCCGGGCCGCTGCCGAAGCTACGGAGGAAGCGGTGCTGAACGCCATGATCCATGCGGACACGGTGACGGGGTACAGCGGCAAGGTTCGCAGAAGCTTAAAGGAGTTCCTGTGAATGATGACAGCGGAGGATATCCGGCAGTATTGCGTGAGTAAGCCCATGGCCAGGGAAACCTATCCTTTCGGAGAAGTTCCCATCTGCTACAAGCTGAACGGGAAAATCTTCGCCCAGCTTTACCCGAAGGAAGGGGACTATAAGATCACCCTCAAGTGCACTGTGGATGTGGGGGATTTTTACCGGCAGATCTATCCAGGCAAAGTCACCCGGGGCTATCACTGCCCACCGGTGCAGCAGCCCTACTGGAATACCATTGATTTGAACGGGTTTCCGGAGGAGGAACTGCGGTATCTCATTGACCTGGCCTACCAAACGGTGCTGGAAAGCTTCCCGAAAAAAGTGCAAAGGGAATTGCGGGTAATTCCTGAACAATCCATACAGCGTTAGGAGGAAACCATATGAAATCTCTGGCTTACTATGACGGAAAAATCGGAACCCCTGAGGAACTGACCGTTCCCTTTAACGATCGGGGCCATTTCTTCGGGGACGGCTGCTACGATGCCGCCATGGGCGGCAACGGGCGGGTGTTCCTGCTGGAGGACCATCTGGACCGGTTCTATACCAGCGCCCGGGCCCTGGACATCCACATTCCCATGGAAAAGGAAGCCCTGGGGAAGCTGCTGACGGACCTGCTGGGGCAGGTGGACAGTGAAATCTGCTTTGTCTACTGGCAGGTCACGCGAGGCGTGGAGGACCGGAGCCATACCTATGCAGAGAACCTGCCCGGGAAGCTATGGGTCACGATTACGCCCAAGGCCATGCCGAATTTTGGGAAGGCTCTGAAGCTCAACGATCAGGAGGACACCCGGTTCTTCCACTGCAATATTAAGACCTTGAATCTGCTGCCCAGCGTTCTGGCGGCTCAGGGGGCCAAGCGGATCGGCTGCGATGAAACCATTTTCCATCGGGGGGACATCGTCACCGAGTGCGCCCATTCCAACGTCTCCGTGCTGAAGGACGGCGTTCTCTATTCCCATCCCAATGACGAGCTGATTCTGCGGGGCATTGGAAAGACCCATATGCTGCAGGCTTGCTACCGGCTGGGGATTCCGGTGCTGGAAAAGCCCTACACCGTGGACTTCCTGAAAAACGCCGACGAAGTGATTGTCACCTCTTCCACCAAGTTCTGCCTCCGGGCGGACACCTTTAACGGGCAGAGTGTGGGCGGCAAGGCGCCGGAACTGTTCCGGGCCATTCAGGAGGAGGTCCTCAGGGAGTTTTACGACGAAACCGGCTGTACTGCGGAAAATCTGTAATTCGAAAATCCATAGGAGGGGGAGAAATTTCCGACCCCTCTGTGCGTTAAAAGAATTGGCGGGAGGAGCCACAATTGCGTGGCTCCTCCCGCTGATTTTTGTTTTCTTAGAACTTCGGCTTGATGCTCTTGTGGTAGTGGGCGTAGGTGCAGGACGGACCTTTGCCAAGAACCTTGGCCTCCGTCACTTCGCCAATGAACATCATGTGGCTGCCCAGGTCTTTCTTCTCCACCACCTTGCAGGAGAACATGGCATTGGTGCTCTCGTCGAGGTAGCGAAGACCATTGTGACTTCTGGGTGCATCGGAGAAGGCCTGGAACTTGTCCACGTCCCGGCCGGACTGCATTCCGAAATGGCGGATGGTTTCAAAGGGCACGTCCTCCTGGAGGACGCTTACGTTGAATACGCCGGTCTTCTCGATCAGTTCCCGGGTCAGGTTGCCCATCTGGACAGACACCATCAGCCGCAGAGGCTCCGATGCCACCTGTACGCAGGTGTTGCAGATACAGCCGTTGTCTTTTTCGCCTTTGGCAGTCACTACGAACAGACCGTAGGTCAGGTTCCGGGTGGCTGCGGAATCAATAGCAGGTAGCGCCTGCTTAGCGAAAGTAGCGCTCCAGCAGGCCCTTCAGAGCCTTGCCATGCCGGGCCTCGTCCCGGGCCATTTCGTGGACAGTGTCGTGGATAGCGTCCAGACCGTTCTTCTTGGCGCAGGCGGCCAGGTCGAACTTACCGGCGGTGGCGCCGAACTCGCAGTCCACACGCCAGGCAAGGTTAGCCTTGGTGGAGGCCTTCATGTTGGGCTCCAGATC
>DLAP01000040.1 GCA_002493965.1 Clostridiales bacterium UBA7044 | reverse complement strand
GTTTTATTAGATTTTAGTATGAGACAGCCCCTTTTTTAGTGTAAATCCCGGGTGGCGGGATTGTCGATCAGCCTGCCATCTTCCGCAAACCGGGAGCCGTGGCAGGGGCAGTCCCAGCTGTGCTCGCTCGGATTCCACTTCAGGGCGCAGCCCATATGGGGACAGCGGGGCGTGGAGGGGGTGCAGAGATTTCCAATGGCCTCCAGGGCGTTGACGCCCAGCTGGGGGTGAAGCATACTCCGGGAGGGGGAAAATAAGTCCTCAAACTCGCTGCCCTTTCCGGTGATCAAATCGGTGAGCACTAGAGATGCTGCCATGGCGCCAGTCATGCCCCATTTGTTGAAACCGGTGGCCACATAGACGTTTTCTGTCCTGGCGCTGTAGCGGCCGATATAGGGAACGCCGTCTAAGGTCATGCAGTCCTGGGTGGCCCAGCGGTGGGTGATTTTCGCCTGGGGATAGTACTCCCGGGCAACGGCTTCCAACTCCCGCCAGTTCCCGCCTTTTTTCCCGGTCCGGTGGCCGCCGCCGCCCAGGATCAGACTGCCGCCATAGCCCCGAAAGGAAAGACCGTTTTCTTCCGCGTCCAGGTACATTCCCTCCGGGACGGGGGCGTTTTCCAGGGACAGAGCGTAGGAGCGCTGCTGATAGAGCTTGAGAAAGTAGCTTCCGTGCCGGTTCCAAAAGGGGAAATGGGTGGCAACCAAAATGGTATCTGCCCGGATGGTACCCCGATCTGTGATGGCTGCGCGTTTTTCCAGCTTCCGGAGGGGGGTGTGCTCGTAAATAGTCAGGTCCTTCGCGAGAAAGCGGAGAAATTTCAGGGGATGAAACTGGGCCTGCTCCGGGAGCATCACCGCCCCCACAGTGGGAAAGGGCAGCTCGGGGGTATGGGAAAATACCCCCGGAATGCCTAGGGTGCCCATGGCCGCCAGTTCCTCCTCCAACGCATCCATATCCTCCCGGGAATAGATGAAATTATCCCGGCGGGTAAAATCGCAGTCGATACCCTGGCACAGGCGGGCGTATTCCTCCAGGGCCAGCCGGTTTGCCTCGTAATACTGCCGGGCTTTTTCAGATCCGAATTTCCGGATTAGTTGACTGTAAACAAATCCATGCTGAGCGGTGATTTTCGCGGTGGTATTTTTCGTGACGCCCCCGGCGATGGTGTCCGCCTCGGCAACCACGCAGGAAACCCCTGCCTTTTGCAGTCTGTGCGCGCACAGCAATCCCGCCATGCCGCCGCCGATGACCAGCACGTCCGTGCGGATGTCTCCCTCCAGGGCAGGAAACGAGGGCACAGACGCGGTGTTTGTCCAAACCGATTCCATGAAAACAAGCCTCCTTTTTCTGATAGTATGGACGAGAACAGGGCAAGATATTTGCCAAAGGTTGACTTTGAAGCCCAAATTGCGTATAATATAAAACAATTTACAATGGATAATTATGGCAGGTAAGAAAACATGGCAAAAAAACAACAGGAACAATACGGAAATTCCAGCATCTCCATGCTGAAAGGGGAAGACCGGGTGCGCAAGCGCCCTGCGGTCATCTTCGGCTCCGACGATCTGGAGGGGTGCAAGCACGCGGTGTTTGAGATCCTCTCCAATGCCATCGACGAGGCCAGAGAGGGCCACGGCGATACCATTATCGTTACCCGGTATGAAGACCTGAGCGTAGAGGTGGAGGATTTCGGACGGGGCTGCCCCGTGGACTATAACGAAAAGGAAAAGCGGTACAACTGGGAACTGGTGTTCTGCGAAATGTATGCTGGCGGCAAGTACGGCGAGAACGGGGAGAACTATGAATACTCCCTGGGCTTAAATGGCCTTGGCTCCTGCGCCACCCAGTACGCTTCCGAATATTTTGACGCCACCATCCGCCGGGACGGATTTCGGTATGATCTGCACTTTGAGAAGGGAAGAAACAAGGGCGGCCTGAAAAAGGAGCCTGCCGACCGGAAAAAGACCGGCTCCAAATTCCACTGGAAGCCGGATCGGGAGGTATTTACAGATATCAACATTCCCGTGGAGTACTACCGGGATGTGCTCAAACGCCAGGCGGTGGTGAACCCCGGGGTGCATTTCCAGTTCCGCAATCAGGTAGGCGGAAAATTTGAATCCGAGGAATACTGCTATGAAGGCGGTATCCGGCAATACATTGAAGAGCTGGTAGGGGACAATGCCTTCACCATGCCCACATTCTGGGAGACGGAGCGCCGGGGCCGGGACGCGGAAAACCGGCCGGAAATGAAGCTGAAAATCACCGCTTCCTTCTGTTTCAGCAAGCAGGTCAGCCACATTGAATACTACCACAACTCCTCCTGGCTGGAATACGGCGGCAGCCCGGATAAGGCGGTGCGCTTAGGGTTTACCGCAGCCTTCGATAAGTATTTAAAGGACAACAATAAGTACACCAAAAGTGAAAATAAGATCCTCTTCCAGGACATTCAGGACAGCCTGGTGCTGGTGACCAACTGCTTCTCCACCATCGGCTGCTTTGAAAACCAGACGAAGAAGTCCGTCAACTCCCGTTTCACGCAGGAGGCCATGACTGCTTTCTTCAAGGAGCAGCTCCAGGTCTGGTTCATTGAGAACAAGCAGGAGGCGGACAAGGCTGCCGAGCAAATCTTAGTGAACAAGCGGGCGAGAGAATCCGCCGAGAAGACAAAGAGCAGCGTGAAGAAAAAGCTCTCCGGCTCCATCGACATAGCGAACCGTGTCCAGAAATTCGTGGACTGCCGGAGCCGGGATGTCAGCCGCCGGGAACTGTATATCGTGGAGGGTGATTCGGCCCTGGGCAGCGTGAAGCTGTCGAGGGACGCGGAATTCCAGGGGATCATGCCTGTCCGTGGTAAGATTTTAAACTGCTTGAAAGCGGACTACAATAAGATTTTCGCCTCTCCCATCATCACGGATCTTATGAAGGTTTTAGGCTGCGGTGTAGAGGTCCAGGGCAAGCGGGGCAAGGAACTGAGTTCCTTTGATTTAAGCCAGCTTCGGTGGAACAAGGTGGTCATCTGTACCGACGCGGACGTGGACGGCTTCCAGATCCGCACCCTGATTCTCACCATGCTCTACCGACTCTGCCCGACCCTGATCCGGGACGGCTATGTCTACATTGCGGAGTCTCCCCTGTTTGAGATCACCTGCAAGGACAAGACCTGGTTTGCCTACAACGAGCAGGAAAAGGTGTCCATTCTGAAAGGACTGGAGGGGAAGAAAGTGACCATCCAGCGCTCCAAGGGCCTTGGTGAAAACGACCCGGAGATGATGTGGATGACCACCATGAACCCGGAGACCCGGCGGCTCATTAAAGTCATGCCGGAGGAAGCGGAGCGTACCAGCTACTATTTTGATATTCTGCTGGGCGATGCCCTCCAGGACCGAAAGAACTTCATCGCGGAAAACGGCGCGAAATATTTGGAACTGGCGGATATTTCCTAAAACGAAAAGCCTTCCCCTTTGGGGAAGGTGGCACGGCGAAGCCGTGACGGATGAGGAAAGGGCTACGGAACTTACTTTGAACGAGGAGTGCATCTATGGCACGCAAGAAAAAAGAAACGGAACAAAACCATAAGAATATCAACACCGACGGCATTATGGGACTCCATGGCTCCACTACCGAGCAGGCCATCTCCGAAACCCTGGAGATCAACTACATGCCCTATGCCATGTCCGTCATTGTCTCCCGGGCCATCCCGGAGATCGACGGCTTTAAGCCCAGCCATCGGAAATTACTTTACACCATGTACAAAATGGGACTGCTGACCGGCGGCAGAACCAAGTCCGCCAATATCGTGGGCCAGACCATGCGATTAAATCCCCACGGTGATGCCGCCATTTATGAGACTATGGTCCGTTTGGCCCGTGGCAACGAGACCCTGCTCCATCCCTTTGTGGACTCCAAGGGTAACTTCGGCAAGGTTTATTCCCGGGATATGGCCTACGCTGCCGCCCGGTATACCGAGGCCAAGCTGGACCCCATCTGCAACGAGATTTTCAAGGATATCGACAGCGACACCGTGGATATGGTGGATAACTACGACGCCACCATGAAGGAGCCTGCCCTGCTGCCTACCACCTTCCCCAATGTGCTGGTGTCGGCCAATCAGGGCATCGCCGTGGGCATGGCATCCAATATCTGCTCCTTTAATTTAAAAGAGGTCTGCGATACCACCATTGCCCTGATGCGCAACCCGGACCATGACATTCTGGAAACCCTGCCGGGGCCCGATTTCTCCACCGGGGGAGAGCTGCTGTTCGATGAAGCAGCTACCCGGGAAATCTATACCACCGGACGGGGCAGCTTCAAGCTTCGGGCCAAGTGGCGCTACGTGAAAGACGGAAACCTGATCGAGATTACCGAAATCCCCTATTCCACCGCAACGGAAGTCATTATGGATAAGGTGGCGGAACTCATTAAGGCGGGCAAGATCAAAGAGATCACGGATATGCGGGATGAAACCGACCTGGGCGGCTTGAAGCTGACCATCGATTTGAAGCGCGGCGTAGATCCTGAAAAGCTGATGCAGAAGCTCTATCGCCTGACCCCCCTCCAGGATTCCTTCCCCTGCAATTTTAATATTCTCATTGCAGGAATGCCCCGGGTCATGGGGGTAGGGGAGATTTTGCAGGAGTGGACCGCCTGGCGGACGGACTGCGTCAAGCGGCGAATCTTCTTCCAGATTCAGAAGAAGGAGGACCGGCTCCACCTGCTCAAGGGCTTAGAACGGATTCTGCTGGACATCGACAAGGCCATCAAAATTATCCGGGAGACGGAGCTGGAAGACGAAGTGGTTCCCAACCTGATGATCGGCTTTGGCATCGACGAGATCCAGGCCAATTTCGTGGCGGAGATCCGCTTGCGCAACATCAACAAGGAATACATCCTGAAACAGGTGAAGGCCACCGATCAGCTGGAAAAGGAAATTGCCGATCTGCAAAGCACACTGAACAGTCCTCGAAAGCTGCAAAACTTGATTATCAAGGAACTTCAGGACGTCAGCGGCAAGTACGGCAAGCCCCGGAAGACGGAGATTCTTTACGACGCTCAGGAGGCTGCCCCGGAGAAAGAGGAGGAGCAGGCGCCGGACTATCCCGTGACCGTCTTCGTGTCCAGAGAAGGGTACCTGAAAAAGATCACCCAGGCCTCCCTGCGCCTCAGCGGAGAACAGAAATTCAAGGAAGGAGACAGTTTGCGCCTGACCAGAGAAGCCACCAACCGGGCGGAGTTTTTGGTGTTCACAGATAAGTTCCAGTGCTACAAGTCCCGGCTTTCCGACTTTGAGGACAGCAAGGCGTCCCTTCTGGGCGATTACCTGCCTCAGAAGCTGGGCTTTGAGACGGGAGAGAATATGGTGTCCCTGCTGTTCTGCGGAGACTATAAAGGCTTTATCCTGTTCTTCTTTGAAAACGGCAAGGCGGCCAAGGTGCCCCTTTCCGCCTACGAGACCAAGACCAACCGGAAAAAGCTCACCGGTGCCTACTCGGACAAGAGCCCTTTGGTCAAGGCCCTGGCAATGGATGCTGACGAGCAGATCGCCCTCT
The DNA here is from genome assembly GCA_002493965.1 of Clostridiales bacterium UBA7044. Lineage (GTDB taxonomy): Bacteria > Bacillota > Clostridia > Oscillospirales > Oscillospiraceae > Faecousia. The sequence goes on along the minus strand of DLAP01000040.1, from coordinate 2,280 downwards.
ATTCCAGTGACGGCCGGGCGGCGATCTTCTCTACCGCCCAGCTTCTGCCCAAGACCACCCGCAATACCCAGGGCGTGGCGGTGCTGACCCTGAAAAAGAAGGCGGTGCTGGCAAACGCTCTGCTTCTGAAGGAAAGCGGTATTGTCAATGAGGGCCGTTACCGCACCAAGACCATCCCCTCCGCCGGAGCGCTGCTGAAGGAGGAGGATTCCCCGGATAAGCAGCAATCTTTCGACGTATGACAGGAGTGACGGAATGAAAAAATTATGGGTACGCTTCGGTTGGATTCTGGAGACAATGGTGGGCAGCGCCCTGTTTGCTGTGGGCTTCGCCCTGTTCCTGGAACCAAACGACATCAGCCCCGGCGGCGTGTCCGGTATTGCATTGGTGCTGATCCATATTCTGGGCTTCGGAAAGGTGGGCACCCTGACCATCCTCATTAACCTCCCCCTGTTTATCCTGGGAGGCATGAAGATTGGGAAACGGTTCTTTTTCGGAAGCCTTCTGGGCATGACCCTCAGCTCCGTGCTCATCGACCTGCTGGCACTGGTGGAAATGCCCTTTGTGGAGCCGGTTGTGGCGGCAATTTACGGAGGTGTGGTCTGCGGACTGGGTCTGGGGGTCGTGTTCATCTGCGGCGCGTCCACCGGCGGCTCGGATATTCTGGCGAGGCTATTAAAGCTCCGCTACCGGAATGTACCCATCGGTCAGATCGCCATGAGCATTGACGGCATTGTGGCGGTGATGACGGGACTGGCCTTTCAGGATATCACCAAGGCCTTGTATACCGGCATCGCGGTCTTCATCTGCGGGAAGGCCCTGGATATGGTGGTGTACCGCTTTGACTATTCCGAGGTGGCCCTGATTATCTCCGCGAAGCACGAGGAAATCGCGGCGGGCATCATCGAAAAGCTGGACCGGGGCGCCACCTTCCTCCATGGGGAGGGCAGCTACAGCCATCGGGACACCAAGGTGGTGCTGACGGCTGTGAAGAAACGGCAGATCACGGAGCTGAAGGATCTGGTCATGGAGATCGATCCCGGCGCTTTTGTCATCGTCCAGGAGGCCCACCAGGTGTTGGGCGACGGGTTTGCCAGATTCTCGAAAAACGAGCTGTAGAACAGAAAAAGGAGGGGTGTTATGAAAAAGAAAACGCTGGCCATGTTCCTGGCACTGTGCCTGCTGCTTTCCGGATGCGGCTTCCTGGACGGCAGCTATGTGTCCGTAACGCCCCATCGGGAGCAGAAGCAGACCCAGCAGCTGGACGCGGCCACGGTCTCGGACTACGAGGGGCTGCTGGAGGCGCTGAAACAGATCGTCTCCACCGGCCAGGAAAGCGCGGTACTCTATGTGCCGGACTATCCGTCAACCACGGTGCTGACCGGCGTGGACATGGCGACCCGGTATGTGAAGCAAAGCGACCCCGTAGGGGCCTATGCTGTGGAGAGCATCCAGTGCGAGCTGGGCTCCAGCGGCAATGTGCCGGCGCTGGCGGTGACGGTTCAGTACCGCCACAGTCAGGCGGAACTGCGGCGGATCCGGCAGGCCGGGACCATGGACGATGTGAGGGGCCTGGTGGAGGATGCGCTGAAACGGTTCACACCGGGGATTGTGATGCAGATAGCAGAGTATCAGGACCAGGACCTGACCCAGTTTGTGCAGGACTACGCCGCCGTCAATCCCCAAACGGTGATGGAGGTGCCCCAGGTTACGGAGACGGTCTACGGCAGCGGACGGGGCCGGGTGGTGGAATTGGTGTTTACCTATCAGAACTCCCGGGACGACCTGAGGAAAATGCAGTCCCAAGTGGAGCCGGTTTTTGACGCGGCGGTGCTGTATGTCAGCGGCGACGGCGCGGAGCGTCAGAAGCTCTCCCAGCTTTACGCCTTTCTGATGGAGCGGTTTGATTACAAGATTGAGACCTCCCTGACCCCGGCCTACAGCCTCCTGCGCCACGGCGTGGGGGACAGCCGCGCCTTTGCCACTGTGTATGCCGCCATGTGCCGGGGGGCGGATCTGGAGTGCCTGACGGTGACGGGCACCTGCTCCGGAGAGCCAAGAACCTGGAACATCGTCCGGGAAGGGGAGAACTACTACCATATGGATCTTCTGCGATGCAGCGAGCTGGGCGGATATCACACCTTTACGGACAGGCAGATGGAAGGATATGTATGGGATTACTCCGCCTACCCTGCCTGCACGGGAGCGGAAACCGAGTATATAGAGCCAACGGAGGAAGCACCGCAATAACGCTACAGAAATAATGGATTTTCTGGAAAA
>DLAP01000006.1 GCA_002493965.1 Clostridiales bacterium UBA7044 | reverse complement strand
CGGGCGATTATTGAGCGCTTACCTATGAAGACAGACAATCCGGTTTTTGTGTGGATGGGAAAGTTGGGAGACCTGATCGGCCTGAACCTGCTCTTCCTTGCTTGCTGCCTGCCTATTCTTACCATCGGGGCCTCCGCCACAGCCCTGTTCTATACTGCCCGGAAGCTGCTGGAGGGAGAGTGCGTAAGCCTTACGAAGACCTTCTTCCATTCCTTCCGGCAAAACTGGAAGCAGGCTATGGGGGTGTTCCTGATCCTGCTGATCGTTGGCGCTCTGGCCGCCGCCGACCTGATTCTGGGATTCCGGACCCCCAGCGCCTCCGGAAACCTGTTCCGGGGCATCGGCTTCGGCCTGGGGCTGGTGTGGCTCATGGTGTGTGTCTACATTTTTGCCCTGCTTTCCCGGTATGAATACCGGACCGGGGCGCTCATTTACAGCGCCTTCCTCACCGCCCTCATGAATCCCATGGTGACAATTGCTGGGCTGTGCCTGATTCTCGTCATGCCTGCCCTGGCCTGGTTCAACGGAAACGCCTTTTTCTATCTGCTGCTGCCTTACCTGCTGGTGGGGCCTGCCCTGTCCGCCATGATTGTCTCCGTGCTGCTGCGGCCTGTTTTCCGCCGGATGGAGGAAAAGAAAGAGGAGGAAACCTATGTATGAAACGGAAGCCGACCGCATCCGCAAGCGGCTGAAGGAAACCCTGACCCCTTGGGAAAAGGTGAAAAACTTCTGGTTTTACCACAAATTCCATGTGCTTCTTGGTGTTCTGGCCCTGGCATTGGCGGGCTACTTCCTGTTCACGGACAGCCTGACGGAAAAGGCGGATTACAGCGTCCTCTACGTCAGTCCCAATGAACCGGGTGAAGCGTTGGAAGAGGCACTGACCGCCAGCCTTTCCGCCCTGGGAACCGACCAAAACGGCGACGGGAAGGTGGTTGTTACCCTCCATAAGTGCATTCTGGATTTGGCTGCCCTGGACGCGGGGCAGTCCCAGTACCCGGAGCAGGAGCGGTCCAATCTGGCCGCCCTGGAAGGGGATCTGGCTTCCTGTCAAAGCGGCATCATCCTGACAGATACCCCGGAAGCGTTGCAGGCCCACAGCGTCTTGATGCTGGGGCTGGACGGAAACGCTCCGGAGGACGAAGAAGGGGTTGACAAGCTTTTCCTTTCCTGGAAAGATGTCTTTGAAACCCTTCCGGAGGGAAGCAGCCTGTCTATCGGAATGCGCCGATGGTGGACGAAAGGCCAAAAAGAAAAGCTGGCCGCCGATCTTTCCCTGTGGGAAGCGGTAGTGAGCTTACAGGAGAGCAAATGACATGAACATTACCTTTGACAAATCTCACGGCATTTTTAAACTGGACACCCCCAACACCAGCTATTGCATGGCGGTGACGGATAAAGCGTGGCTGGGACAGGTGTACTATGGCCCCAGGCTTTCCACCACGGACCTTGCCTGGGCACTGGGCTTAGATCAGCGGCCCAACACCCCCAAAGTTTTGCCCGAGGAGACGGTAAGCTTCTTCGACTGCTATCCCTGGGAGTACCCGGTATGCAATATGGGAGATCTGCGCAGCTGCTGTCTGGCTGTGCGCACGGAAAATGGACAAGTGGACTGCCTGCCCAGATTCCGGGACTATACCATCACCCCCGGCAAGCCTGCCTTAGGGGACCTGCCAGCCACTTTCGACGACGGAAGCCACTGCGCCACCCTGACAGTGCATCTGGAAGACCCTGAAACCGGGATTCAATTGGCACTACTCTACACGGCCTTTCAGGACTTGGACGTGATTACCCGCAGCGTTCGGATTGTCAATGGCGGAGAAAGCGCTGTTCAGCTGGAAAAGGCGCTGTCCGCCAGCCTGACCCTGCCCTATGAAGGAAACGATTTGATGCTGATTCACGGCTCCTGGGCCAGGGAGCAAATCCTGGACGTTCAGCCCATTGGGCCGGGCTTTCACGGTTCCTTCTCCCACCGGGGGATTCCCAGCCATCAGGACCATCCCTTTCTCGCAATCCTCAGTCCCGGCGCGAACCAGACCCAGGGCAGGGTCTACGCCATGCACTTTGTTTATTCCGGCAGCTTCTTAGCCCAGGTGGAGCGGGATCAGCATGATCAGCTCCGGGCCATTATGGGCATTCAGCCGGAGGGCTTTTCCTGGGAGTTAAGGCCCGGCGAAGGCTTTCAGACGCCGGAGGTGGTGCTGGTCTGCTCCAATGAAGGGTTAGGCCACATGACCAGAACCTTCCACGACCTATACCGGAACCATTTGATCCGGGGCGTCAGCCGTCCGAGACCCGTGCTGCTCAACAGCTGGGAGGCGGTGTACTTTGACTTTGATGAAGAGAAGCTGCTGACCATCGCCCGGCAGGCGGCCAAACTGGGGGTGGAGCTGTTTGTTATGGACGACGGCTGGTTCGGCCGCCGGAACAGTCCCAGCGGCAGCTTGGGGGACTGGCAGGTAAACTACGAAAAGCTTCCCGACGGTCTGGATGGCCTGAGCCGGAAGATCGAGGCGCTCGGCATGGCCTTCGGGCTTTGGATGGAGCCGGAGATGATCTCTCCGGACTCTGACCTATACCGCGCCCACCCGGACTGGGCCATTGCCACACGAAAACATGGAGCCATGCGGTGCCGGGACCAGTATGTGCTGGACTTAAGCCGCCCGGAGGTGGAGGAATATGTATATGGAGCCGTGGCAGATGTGCTGAGAAGCGGCGCCATTTCCTACCTGAAGTGGGATATGAACCGGCCCATTACCAATCTGGGCAGCGCGGCCCTTCCCGCCCATCGCCAGGGAGAGCTGGGCCACCGGTATGTGCTGGCCCTGTACCGGATTCAGGAGCGGCTTTTACGGGAGTTTCCCAATCTGCTGCTGGAAAACTGCTGCAGCGGCGGCGGGCGGTTTGACCCGGGTATGCTGTACTTCAGCCCCCAGATCTGGGGTTCTGACGATACCGACGCCTACGAGCGGTGAAAATCCAGGAGGGGCTGTCCCTTGTTTACCCCCTGTCCTGCATCGGCGCTCATGTTTCCGACTGTCCCAACCATACGGTGGGCCGGGTGACGCCCTTTGACACCCGTGGGATGGTGGCTATGGCGGGCACCTTCGGGTATGAATTGGATGTGACCAGGATTCCCACTGAAGACCGGGAGAAGATTCCGGAACAGATCCGGCGGTATCATCATCTCAGCCCTCTGATTCAATCCGGAGACTATTACCGCCTGGCCTCTGCCAGAACCGGAAATCTGGATGCCTGGATAATCGTGTCCAAGGATAAGACCCGCGCCCTTTTGACCATGGTTCAGGGCCTGAATACCCCCAATGCCCGGCGCAGGCTGTTGCCTCTGCTGGGACTGGCGCCTGATGTTTCCTATCGGGACACGGAAACCGGCCGGGTCTATGCCAGCGAAACATTGCTTCATATGGGCTATCCCATGGATTTCCCCAGCGGGGACTTTCAGGGGAAGCAGGTGGAGCTGATTCAAGTAGCACAATAAAAGGAGAATCTGCAATGGAGGAAGCGATACTGCAAAGCTATCGGCGCTGGTGTGATCGGAAGGACATGGACGAAGCCCTCCGCCAGGAGCTGGAAGCGATCAAAGAAAATCCAGAGGAAATTTCCGACCGGTTTTATCGGGAGCTGGCCTTCGGCACAGGAGGATTGCGAGGGGTTCTGGGCGCAGGCACCAACCGTATGAATCTTTACACCGTCCGCAAGGCAACCCAAGGCCTTGCCGACTATTTGAATGGGACGGACCTTCCCAAATCCGCCGCCATCGGCTACGACAGCCGCAATGGCAGCGAGCGCTTTGCCAGGGAGACGGCCAGGGTCTTGGCCGCCAACGGCATCACGGCGTATCTCTATCCCCGGCTGGAGCCTACCCCGGCCCTGAGCTGGGCCGTCCGGTATTATGGCTGCGGCGCGGGCGTCTGCGTCACCGCCAGCCACAACCCGGCAAAATACAACGGCTATAAGGTCTACGGCCCTGACGGCTGTCAGATCACCCCGGAGGCGGCGGGCAAGGTGCTCTCCGCCATTCAAAAGACGGACTGTTTTGACGGTGTGAAGCTGACGGACTTCTCTTCCGCTGTGGAAGCGGGGGCCATCCGCTTGATTCCGGATACCTGCCTGGAAGATTATGTGGGCGCTGTGCTGGCCCTGCGCCCGGGCAACGACGTGTCCCGGCTGAAGCTAATGTATACGCCCCTGAACGGTTCCGGGCTGGAATGCGTCAAAATGCTGCTGACAAAGATGGGTGTGAAGGACCTGACCGTGGTTCCCGCCCAGGAAAAGCCCGACGGAAACTTCCCCACCTGCCCCTATCCCAACCCCGAAATCCGGGAAGCCATGGAGGAGGGCCTGCGCCTGTGTGAAAAAGTTCATCCCGACCTGCTCCTGGGCACCGACCCGGACTGTGACCGGATGGGCGCGGCGGTTCCGGATGGCAAGGGCGGCTACCGCCTGATCTCCGGCAACGAAATGGGCGTCATCCTGCTGGACTACATCTGCCGCACCCGGATTGCCCGGGGCACCATGCCCGAAAGTCCGGTGGCCGTTACTACCATTGTGTCCACTGACATGGCTGCTCCGGTGGCGGCCCATTATGGTGTGGAGCTTCGCCGCACCCTCACCGGCTTTAAGTACATCGGAGAGCAGATCGGTCTGCTGGAAAAGGAATGCCAGAAGGAACGCTACATTTTCGGCTTTGAGGAAAGCTATGGCTATCTCTCCGGAACCCATGTGCGGGACAAGGACGGCGTGAACGCCGTAATGTTAGCCTGTGAATGCGCCGCATGGTACGCATCCCGGGGCATGACCCTGCTGGATGCGGTGAATGCGCTGTATCAGCAGTTTGGCTATTACCGCAACGGTCTGATCAGTGTGGCCTTCGAGGGCCAGGACGGAATGAAGGCCATGGAGAAGCTGATGAACGCCCTGCGCACCGAACCGCCCTGTGAGATTGCCGGGCGGGCTGTCACATCCGCGGTGGACTATTTACACGATGACACCGGTCTGATCCCTGCCGACGTGCTGGAGTTCCGGCTCAGCGGGGACGGGAAGCTCATTGTGCGGCCCTCCGGCACGGAGCCGAAGCTGAAAATGTATCTGTCTGTCAGGGAAGACAGCGAGGCGGCGGCCCTTGCGGCCTTGGAGCAGCTTACCGCGACGGCTAAGGCTCTGGTTGTGAGGTGAACCGTATGGGTATTTTGAAACTGATCCCCAGTTGTAAGGATTACCTCTGGGGTGGCCGCAGACTGATGGATGAGTACGGCATCCCCAGCGACAAGGACATTTTAGCGGAAGCCTGGGTTTTGTCCTGCCATCCGGACGGCCCCTCCGTCATTGCCAATGGCGTGAATCAGGGGAAAACCCTGAGCGAATATATTGAGGCCAAGGGAAACCAGGTGCTGGGAACCCATTGCCGCCGGTTCCGGGACTTCCCCATTCTGGTCAAATTCATCGATGCCAAGCAGAACCTTTCGGTTCAGGTGCATCCGGGCAACCGGTACGCTCTCAGCCAGGAGCATCAGTACGGGAAAACGGAAATGTGGTACGTCATGGACGCCGAACCTGACGCCTTTTTGTACTATGGCTTCAAGCAGGAGATCAGCCGGGAGGAATTTGCCAGACGCATTCAGGAGGACACCCTCCTGGATGTGCTGAACGCTGTCCCTGTCCAGAAGGGAGACGTACTGTTTATTGAATCGGGCACCATTCACGCCATCGGCGCCGGGATTTTGATTGCGGAGATTCAGCAAAATTCCAATGTGACCTACCGGGTGTATGACTATGGCAGAGTGGGCAAGGACGGAAAGAAGCGGGACCTGCACATTGAAAAGGCACTGGCCGTGACCAACCGTGTGCCCATCCTGCGCAGCGGAAAGAGCTATCCCCATGTAGCCGACTGCGACTATTTCACCGTGGATAAGCTGAACCTGGACGGAAATGTGATGCGGAAAGTGGAGGGGGTTGTGGGTGAAGCCTCCTTTGTAAGCATTTTGATCATGAACGGAACTGGTACCATCACCTGTGACGGGAAAACGGTAGATTACCGGAAGGGCGACAGCTTTTTCCTGCCGGCGGGCAGCGGCAGCTACACCGTGGAAGGAAGCTGCGACGCTTTAATCACCACCATCCGGGAAAAGCCAGGTATGGTACGGGTTGGAATCGATATCGGAGGCAGGTTTACCAAGGTGGGCCTGGTGGATGAACAGCAGCGGTTTGCCGCCTACCGGGAGATCCCCTTCAATGGTAAATCCCCGGAACAGGCCATTCGGGACGCCGGAAATCTGGTGCTGACCCTGCTGGAAGAAAATCATATTGACCTGGATCTGTGCGCCAACGCAGGCGTAGGCGTGGCCGGGATTGTGGAGGACGGCGTAGTAAAGTACTCCAACAACCTTGGCTGGAAAAACGTCCCGGTAGCGGAGTTACTTGCCCAGCAGCTGCCCATTCCCATTCATGTGGCAAACAACGCCGACTGCGCGGTTCTGGGAGAAATGGCCGCCGGAGCGGCCAGAGGCTGTGAAGACGTTCTGCTGCTCACCATAGGGCGGGGCGTTGGCAGCGGCCTGGTGCACAACGGGCAGCTGTATGACGGAGCCGAGTTTGGCCACATGGTCATCGAGGACGGCGGTAGGGTCTGCTCCTGCGGACGGAGGGGCTGCTGGGAGGCTTATGTCTCCGGTACCGCCCTGCGCAAGGAAACAGCGGAAAAGCTGGGACGTCCCATGGAATGGGAAGAGCTCTGGAAAGCTGCCAGCCAGGGCAGCGATCAGGCGAAGGAATTGGCCGACAGCTATATCCGCCGGCTTGGCACCGGCGTTGTAAACCTGGTGAATATCCTCCATCCAAAGACGGTCGTAATTGGGGGGAACCTTGCCGCCTTCGGGGAAACCTGGCTGGAGCCCTTGCAGCACAGTGTTCAGAGCAAATCCTTTGGCGGCGAAAACTCCGCCATGCCGGAAATCAAGGCCGGAATCCTGGGCCGAAAAGCAGGCACGCTGGGTGCGGCAAATCTGGTGTGATGGGCATTGGGAGATTCCTTCCGCTTACCCCAGACGCGGCATAGATGACCGGAGTCATGGAAATCCGGCAGAGGCTCCGATTCCCCCTTGATCCCGGCGGAAGACGTATTTATCATATTCAGTTTGTCGCTTGCTGGCAGACGGTGGGAAATCCTGCTGTCTGCCAGCATTGGGTTTCTTTCATTGACATTTGGTCTTCTTCCTGGGTTTGGCGCGCATGATTGGATATTTTCTGTTCGCGCACAACCGCAGGTTCCTGGCCCCGGAGCAGGCGGGGAAGGCATGGACATGTCACAGATGACGGACCGTTCACCTGCGATTTTGGGCATGGAATGACACGGGAAGCGCGCTGGCGCGGCTCTGAGCGGGCTTTTCCCCGACGAACATCTGTTTCCAGATTCCCCCAAGATGCGACAAAATGTTACAAAATGTCATAAAATAGGCGAATAATCGAAAAAATATTGGGGCGTCCCGGAAAAAAATCCGGAGAAATTTCTTAAGATGTTTAAGGGTTTATTAAGAAATGTAAATACTTTGTAATTTCTTGTAATTTCCCTCTTGACAAGTGGGATGGGTTGGGCTATAATGGGGCCATGAAAGAGATGCCGGGGCGAAAGAATCCCGGAAGCACTCCCCGATCTGCTGATGAAGGAGATCTTGAGAGCCGGCAGCATTTCTAAAAAAATGAAATTTCAATCAGGAGGTTAGAAACAATGAAAACTGCAATGAAGAAGCTGCTGAGCCTGATGCTGGTAGCTGTCCTGCTGGTTTCCGTGGTTCCGTTCGCAAGTGCAGTACAACTTGACAACATGTACGTCGCTTTTAAGTATGTAGACTTAGACGGAAACACGGTCTCTACCTATAAGGGCACCGAGCCTCAGAACGGCGAGCTCACCGATGATGGGGTAGCCAGCGCCGCGCAGCTGTTTATGCCCAGCGACTACGACTTTGTGGTCGTTGACGCACAGAATCCCAGCACTGACGGTGATACCATTACTTACACCGTAACCGTGAAGAAGCACATCGAAGAGACTTACGCCGTCGTCATCGAGCTGGTTGTTGAGGGCGTTGGCACAAAGAGCTACAACGTCGGCTCCGTGAAGGCCGGTGAGGCTTCCGCTACCATGAGCAAGGCCGACGCGCTGGTCAAGCTGGCCGGTCAGGGCAGTGAGTACGAAATCATCACCACCCAGGCAACCGCTCAGGAAGGCTCCAGCAAGTATGTGTATTCCTTCGCTGCTGAGAAGAAGGTTTCCAAGGTCACTCTGACTGTAAACCTTTCCACTGGCGAGACCGTTACCATCTCCGTGGATCCCGGCACCAAGATTACCCGGGCTGATGTCCAGAAGGCCATTGAAAAGGCTCTGGGCAACTCCAACTTTGACTTCACTCTGTCTCCCAAGGCTCCCTTTACCCTCAATGAGAACAAGACCGTGACCGCCAATATCACCAAGAACAACGGCGGCAACACCGGCAGCGACAGCAAGAATGTCACCCTGACCGTACGGCTGAAGGGCGATGCCGCTGGCTCCGTGAAGATGTCCGTGGCCGCTGGCACCGAGCTGAAGAAGGCTGAAATCCGTGAGGAGATCGTGAACGCCCTTGGCCGTTCCAACTTCACCTTCACTCTGAATCCCCAGGCTCCCATTACCGTCAAGGAGAACATGGAAGTCACCGCCACTGTTACCAATGACGGCAATAACAACAACGATGACGACGATGTGACGCTGACTATCAAAGTGACCGGCGCTTACAAGGGCACTGTCAAGATGGACGTGGCCTCCGGCACCACTGTGACTGTGAACCAGATGAAGAACGCCATCAAGTCTCAGCTTGGCATCAGCAGCAACTTCTCCATGGATCGTCAGAACTCCATCACTGTCAAGCAGGATACCACCATCTACATTGACACTTCCAAGAGCTCCGACTACAACAAGTTCCCCTACGACGTAGTCCTGAACGTTTACCTGGACACCAAGGTTGGCGAGCCCGACAAGCGGATCAACATCAATGATCTGGCTGAGGACGGCACTGTCTCCCTGGGCGAAGTGAAGAACCTGCTCACCGACAAGTACTACAAGGCCAAGAACAGCACTGGTATCGTCTATGACGGCCTGTATCTGGCTCAGGGCAACTGGGTAGAAGCCTGGTCCAAGGATTACGACAAGTATGACACGATCACTGGCATGGCCGATATGCGCAACGAGAGCCGCGTTGACATCAATGTGATGCTGACCAACGCCACCCGGAAGACCTCCGGCACTGCTGACTCCTCCAACCCCAAGACTGGTGACGCTATCTTCATGACCATCACCGTGATGGGCCTGTCTGCCGCCGCTCTGACCGGCCTGTACTTCTACGACAAGAAGCGCAAGGTTCTGTAAGCGAAAGCTGACAAAACGGAAATCATTCACAGCCCCCGGCCGCGCAAGCGGCCGGGGGTTCAGCGTGTCAAAAAGTCTCCAAAGAAAGCTGTCATTGCGAACCAGCCCGGAGAAAATTGTGGAATGACTGCCACTGGCAGTCATA
>DLAP01000005.1 GCA_002493965.1 Clostridiales bacterium UBA7044 | reverse complement strand
GACAGCTTGATTTTGAGCCTTTTTGACACGCTGCACCTTCCCCAAAGGGGAAGGCTTTTTCTACAGTCTTTCCAGCAGCCCCTCCAATTCCGAAAGACTTCTGATCTCATAGTCCGGCCGAATTTCCCCGCATTCCTTCCCCTCCGGGTTTACCCACACGGTCGTCAGTCCGGCGTTTTTGCCTCCCAGAATATCCGAGGTCAGGCTGTCTCCCACCATCACAGCCCTAGCCGGATCAAAGCCCGGAATCTTGGCAAAGCAGGCCTCAAAGTACTCCCGGGAGGGCTTATTGAACCCGATTTCTTCGGAGATAAAAACCTGCTCAAAATACGGGTACAGTCCCGCGCTTGTAAGCCTGCCATGCTGCACGGTCGCGGTACCGTTGCTGGCAAGATACAGTCGGTATTTCCTGCCGAGAGACTTCACCGCTTCCTCCGCGCCGGGGAGAAAATAGTGGCCAATGGCAAGATTTTCTTCATAAGCACGGGCGCAGGCTGTCGCGTTTACCGCCACCCCCAGTTCTTCGAACAGGGCGGCGAATCGATTTACCAAAACCTCCGCCCGGGTGATCTCTCCCCGCTCCAATTTCTCCCAATGGGCTTTGTTAATCAGGTGATAGCGGTTTAAAACCGCCTCCGTCGGCTCCACCCCAAACTCCCGGATGGTTTTTCCGATGGCAATGCGTTCCGCCTTGTGAAAGTCCAAAATGGTATCATCCAGGTCAAGAAACAAAAATTCGATCATTGTTTGTCTCCTATGTTTTTTGATAGTAGGCGGATTCCACGCCGTTTTCGGCAAAGCGTTCCACCATTGCAAACCCGTTTTTCTCTAATACCCGCATAGATGCCTGATTGCTACAATAGGCAAACGCCCCAACGGTTTTCAGTCCAAACCGCCCAACCGCTTCTTCCAGGAACTTCTTCAATGCCGCCGTGGTGATCCCTCTGCCCCAAAGTGACTTTTTAAACAGGCAGTAACTGAGCATGGCATTGGGCTCGTCATTGGAATCAATGCCATAGCACCAGATATCACCCACATAATCCCCGTCCGCATATATGGTTTGGCCATAGCTGCGGGCATCCGGAAGCAGGGTTTTCCGGTAGCTTTCCAGAGCCGCCTCCACCGTTGCCGCCGCCTGGGGTAGCATGCTTTGAATCTCCGGGTCCCGGGTGCGTTCAAAATAAACACGGACGTGTTCTTCTGTTCTTTCTCTTAGTTCTATGTTCAATTACAGGCTTCCTTTCTGTAGGCGGGGTCATGGCCCCGCCCTGAGGCTAAAATGATTTATCAACCGCGCCGCGCGCTAATTTTCTGGGCGATCCGGGCAAATTCCGGAATGGACAGGGTCTCACCCCGGACATTGGCGTCAAAGCCCGCCGTCTGAATGACCTCGGCAGCTCCCGCTTTCCCCAGCTCCGGGAATCCAGCGGCCAAACCGTTGCTCAGCTTTTTCCGCCGCATAGCGAAGCTGGCCCGCACCACCCGGAAGAAGGTATCCTCATCCTCAATGTCCCAGGGCTTTTCCCCGCGCACCTTCAGCTGGATCACCGCGGAAGTAACCTTGGGCTGAGGCAGGAAGCAGTTGGCAGGCACCTCAAACAGGAGTTCCGGCTGGGCGTAGTACTGGCAGAATACCGTAAAGGCGCTGTAATCACTGCTCCCCGGGGCGGCGGCAATCCGCTGGGCTACCTCCTTCTGCACCATTACCGTCACAGAATCGAAGCAATCCGCTTCCAGCAGCGCCGAAAGAATGGGAGACGTGATATAGTAAGGCAGATTGGCGCAGGCCATAGGCCGCAGGCCGCCAAATTTTTCCCCCACCAGGGATGGAATATCCAGCTTCAGCACATCGTCCCAGACAATCTCCAGGTTGGGAAACTCCCCCACGGTTTTCTCCAGAATGGGCCTGAGCCTGCCGTCCACCTCCACGGCGCAGACCTTCCCCGCCCGCAGGCACAGCTGCTGGGTCAGGCTGCCGATGCCCGGGCCGATCTCCAGCACTCCAGCGCACTTCTCCACACCGGCCTTTTCCGCGATGGACTGGGGCACCCAGGGGGCGATGAGAAAATTCTGGCCCTTGGCCTTGGAAAAATGGAAGCCGTACTCCAGGAGCAGCGGCCTCATCACATTGGTGTCGCATACGTCGATCAAACAAAATCGCCTTCCTTCTGACGTTACTATATCAGAAGGAAGGCAGATTTGCAATATTCATTCTCAGGAATCGTCGGTGTCGGTCCGTTCCGGTTCGCCCAGGAAATAAACGGTGCACCGGCGGCGGCCAAACTCCATGCACTGCCGGGTTGTGGGCATATACAGATCCATCCGATCTCCTTTGATGTCGCCGCCGCAGTCCTCCGCCACCGCCAGTCCGTAGACATAGCTGCCGTCGCTGGCCATGATGAACATTCTTGTGCCGTAGGGAATGTACCGGGGATCCACCGCCACGGTTCCCCAATGGACCACGGTGTCGGTGGCGGTAAACTTGTCGCAGCCTGCGTCGGTGTGGGTGTAGGCCGTGGCCCGGATGGTGTCGGATTTATAGTAGGTCAGCACCTCCCCAGTGGGCAGGGTTATGTAGCCGTCGCCGATCACTGGCAGCGCCTCCGGGTCCGGATCCGGAGGCGCCTTTCCAGTGCCTACCCCAATGACCTCCGTCACCGGGGCCTTGGTCACGGTTTCGCTGAGAACCTTCCGCTGGATCTCCACCCCGTTTAAATAGGTCACAGTGGCCGCGCACTGCATCTCCCCGTCTACCCCCGGGATCAGCACATCCTCCACCCCCTCCGGAAGCGTGGCGTCCCGGCAGCGCTGGACCTGGTGGGGGATGGCCCTACAGTAGGTCTCCTGCCGGACGGTCTTCCGGTCAATGAACAGCTCCATGCCGTCATAGGTGGCCACATCCATACCATGGGAGACTACGTCCTCTCCGGTCACGCCCAGATTCAGCCGGGACAGCAGCTCCCCTACTGTCTCGCCGGAACTGGAAACCTCCGTAGTCTCGCCATGGTAATGGACGGCGACGCTCTGGGCCCGCCGGATGGTAATGGCGGAGCCCCCTTCCACCGCTTCGGTGGTGTAGGTATCCCTCTCCCCAAGGGAAAGCCCCATCTGCCCCAGAATCTCCCCAGGATCCGTGGCAAAGGAGCAGTAGGTAACGACCCGATCCCCGTCGGTAATCACATAAGTCCTGGCGGAGGCGGTCTGGGCCAGGAAGGTCAGTATCAGACTCAGTGTCAGCCCCAACGCCCCGGCGCCAATCCATAAGCGCCCTCTCCTCCGGCGGCGGCGTGTGTCCCGAACCATGACAGCATTCCCTCCTTTTCCCCATTTTGTAACAAAATCGTTACCATTTCGAGACCCGGAATGGTACCGTTTTTCGCTTCCCGGATCTCATGGCGCTATTATATCAAATTATTCAAAAAAGTCAAGTATTTCTTTGTTTTTTACGTTTTTCATCACGTTTTTATCCTAATTTTGTTCTAAAATTATGTCAACTCTCGCCCCGTATTTCGTCGTTCTCTGCTGAAAAACATCTGATTTTGGTGTCGAATAGTTACAAATATTTACAGCCATTATCACAATATGTAATCTTCGGTAAATTTCTGTCACCACCAGCTTATGGCAACCCGCCCCAGCGGATTCGACAGCATTCTTTTTTCTTCGGCCCTATTTTTTCCCTCTCTGGGGGATTGACTTTCCCGAAAAAATGTGCTAAATTTTGAACTGAAAAGCGAAGACGAAGACACGCGTCTTTCGGTAGCTTCCCAGAGAGGAGCCTGTATGCTGCAATGGCTCTGTTGTCCTGCCTCAGACGATACCACTTCCGAGCCGCATGGGCGGAAATGCCATGCCGGGTGCGCCCGTTACCGCGTCAATGAGTGACGATGTTTCTTTCATCGTAACCAGGGTGGAACCGTGGAATACGAAAAACAAGTATCCCACCCCTGATCTTTTCAGGGGTGGGATTTTTTTATTCTGCCCCCAATTATGAAGGAGGGTAAACCCTATGGAAAACGAAAACCTGTACACCTTTGAAAACCCCGAGTACCGGAAGACCTACTGGCACTCCTGCTCCCACATTATGGCCCAGGCTGTCAAGCGTCTGTGGCCGGAGGTGCAGCTGGCCATCGGCCCCGCCATTGACGAGGGCTGGTACTACGACTTTGACGCGCCCTTTACCTTCACCCCGGAGCACCTGGAGAAGATCGAAGCGGAGATGAAGAAAATCTGCAAGGAGCGTCTGAGCATCGTCCGCAGCGAAAAGCCCCGGGAAGAGGCCATCGCCTATATGCAGGGCAAGAACGAGCCTTATAAGGTAGAACTGATCCAGGACCTGCCGGAGGATGCGGTCATCTCCTTTTACACCCAGGGCGAATTTACCGACCTGTGCGCCGGTCCTCATCTGGATCACACCGGCCGCGTGAAACACAACGGCTTTAAGCTGACCTCTTCCTGCGGCGCTTACTGGCGTGGAGATTCCAAGCGGAAAATGCTCCAAAGAATTTACGGCATCGGCTTCCCCTCTAAGGACGAGCTCACCGACTTCCTGGCCCGCCAGGAGGAAGCCCGGAAGCGGGACCACAACAAGCTGGGCCGGGAGCTGGAATTCTTCACCACGGTGGATTATATCGGCCAGGGCCTGCCCGTTCTGCTGCCCAAGGGTGCCCGGGTCATCCAGACCCTCCAGCGCTGGGTGGAGGACGAGGAGCAGAAGCGTGGGTATCTGCTCACCAAGACCCCCCTTATGGCCAAATCCGACCTGTATAAGATTTCCGGCCACTGGGACCATTATCTGGACGGCATGTTCGTCCTGGGCGACCCCAGCGACGATAGCAAGGAGTGCTTCGCCCTTCGTCCCATGACCTGCCCCTTCCAGTACCAGGTATTCCTGAACCGGGCCAGATCCTACCGGGACCTGCCTATGCGCTTGGGCGAGACCTCTACCCTGTTCCGGAACGAGGACTCCGGCGAAATGCACGGCCTGATCCGTGTCCGCCAGTTCACCATTTCCGAGGGCCACCTGATCCTCCGTCCCGAGCAGCTGGAGGAGGAGTTCAAGAACTGCCTGGATCTGGCCAAGTACTGCCTGGGCACCGTGGGCCTGCTGGATAAGTGTACCTTCCGGTTCTCCCAGTGGGATCCCGCCAATCCCAAGAACAAGTACGAGGGCACAGCGGAACAGTGGGAGGAAGCCCAGCGGGTCATGGGCCAGATCCTGGACGACCTGAACGTGGAATATACCATCGGCATTGACGAAGCCGCCTTCTACGGCCCCAAGCTGGACATTCAGTATAAGAACGTCTACGGCAAGGAAGACACCCTGGTCACCCTCCAGATCGACATGCTCCTGGCAAAGCAGTTCGGCATGGAGTACACCGATGCCGACGGCCAGAAGAAGACCCCCTATATCATCCACCGCACCTCTCTGGGCTGCTACGAGCGGACCCTGGCCTATCTGATCGAGGAGTACGCCGGCGCTCTGCCTCTATGGATGATGCCCACCCAGGTTCGGGTCATGCCCATCACCGACCGGGCCCACGGCTACGCCAAGGAGCTGGAGGAGAAGCTGCTTGCCGCCGGTATCCATGCCGAAAGCGACTGCCGGTCTGAGAAGCTGGGCTACAAGATCCGGGAGGCTCAGATGCAGAAGATCCCCTATATGCTGGTTGTTGGCGACCGGGATATGGAGAACGGCACCGTTTCCGTCCGTACCCGCAAGGGCGACGATCTGGGTGCCATGACCCCCGACGCTTTCATGGCAAAGTGCCTGATGGAGATTGCAACCAAAGACAAGTCTGTCTAATTGAATATCCTCTGAATATGAAAAACCGGGGCTGTCCCATCAGACAGTCCCGGTTACTCGTTCATTTGGGGGTTTTCCGTCCGCCCCAGCAGATAGTTTCCTGAAACCGAAAAGGCGCTGTTTGACCACCTATCCTCCCCAATCGACCATCCGTTGAAAATCGGTTGCAAACCGTCCTGGCCTTTTCTATAATGAGAGCCACAGAAGGGAGGCATTGAGAATGCAGCTTGAAATTCAAATGGACCCGGACTGTACGGAGCCAAAGGTCATCCTGCGCACCGCCGCTATGACTGAAGAAGTTACCCGGATCCTCAGCAAGTTATCCGACCAGCCGCCCCAGATTCTTTCCGGGGTTCGGCAGGAAAAGCTGGAGGTGATCGATCAGGAAGACCTGATCCGGGTCTATGCAAACGCCGGGAAGGTGTTTGCCGTCACCGGAAAAGGGGAATATACGATACGCCTGCGCTTGTATGAGTTAGAGCAGCGACTGAACCCCAGTCAATTCGTCCGCATTTCCAATTCCGAAATCATCAATATCCGGCGCGTCAGCAGCTTCGACCTGGGCTATACCGGAACCATCTGCGTGGCTCTGCAAAACGGCGACGTAACCTATGTATCCAGGCGCTATGTTGCCCGAATCAAAAAACTTTTAGGAGTGTGATAACATTATGAAAAAGAAGATTTTATTCCGTATTTTATGGGGTTTTCCTTCCGGGATGGCCCTGGGACAGATCATCACCATTCTGATTTCCCTGGTCTATGGGGACGGCGGCTACTATCCCTGCGTTCCGGAATTGATCTCCCTGATGGGAAGTGAACTGGGTGCAGTGGCGCTTCAAGCGTTTCTCTGCGGTATTCTGAGTTCCGGCTTTGCGGCCGCCTCTGTCATTTGGGAGATAGAGAACTGGGGGCTGGTGAAGCAGACAGGAATTTACTTTCTGATCATTTCCCTGATCATGATGCCCATTGCCTATGTTACCTATTGGATGGAACACAGTTTAAAGGGGATTGCCTCCTATTTTGGCATTTTTGTACTGATATTTGTTCTGATCTGGGTAATACAGTATGCCATCGCATGGTGGAATGTGAAGAAACTGAATCGGTCGCTGCATCAAAAAGAGGACGGCAGGTAATACTGCCGCCCTCTTTTTTAGCGCTCCTTTAATAAACCCCTAGACGATATGTCAGAGGTTTTTCTTTCCCCCGCCCGCTGTCCTTTCCATTTCATTTTCAATCAAATCACAAATAAAGCGATTCAAGCTTTTCCCCTGACTTGCGGCAAAGTCCTTAATGGACTGCCGCTGGCCTTTCTTTACAATCAGATTGATCCGATCATATGCTTTTTTATTATAGCGTGCGGTGGCCTCTTTTTGGGCATCCGAGTATTTCAAGGTCATCACCTCATTGTTTATACTAACGTAAGTATATGCAGAAACATATAATTACTCATGTATATTTTTGGTTGAATTGCCGATTGATATAATTGAGTAATTATATTATAATGAAAGACAATCAACGGGTGAAAACACGACTTGATAGGAGAGATGCACATGAAAATAAAACTGGCAGCCCTGTTTTTGGTATTATCCATCGTAGTCGGCGACCGGGATATGGAGAACGGCACCGTGTCCGTCCGCACCCGCAAGGGCAACGATCTGGGTGCCATGACCCCCGATGCCTTCATGGCCAAGTGCCTGATGGAGATTGCCACCAAGTCTATGGAAGTTTAACATCCAAAATCAAACCCGGCAGTGGAAATCCACTGCCGGGCTTCTATTGTACCCTGCCGATTATTGCAGGGAATTGAAGTACTTGATGGTGTTCAGGTTACAGAGTACTGGAGTGTACCCGAAATCTTCTGGTCGCCGTAGTTTCCAACTACTACCAAGTAATCTCCGTCCGGCAAATTAGCGGTTGTAATCACCGATCCGGGAGTAATGCTGCCTCCAGAAAAAACAACACCATAATATACGTTTGTGGCCTTATTTACAAAGCCGACCATAATGTCTTGAGATGCAGGTGACCACGTACACGAAGAAACAGTGAGAGTGGTATCTCCATTGCTGATATAATAGGTATCGTATCCGTAAGCATACTTATCAGCTTGTAGCCCGCTAAAAGGAAGTGACTTCACCGCATACGGGACAACAGCCGAGGTGTCCAGGTCTAATGGCACATACTCAGCTGCTTGCGTCGTCAAGGGCAATGCAAAAATCAAAATGCAGGCCAAAAATAAACCAAGAATTTTTTTCATGAATAACTCCTTTCAAAAGATAGAAACTGCAAAACGTCAAACTTCGGCAGCCACATTATTTTTGCTTGATGCTGCGCAGACCAGAGGATTCAGCAAGATCAATCCGCAGGCAGAATCTGGAACAACATAACAGAAAGCATTGATGGGTTATCATCGCTGAACATCACGACTTCATAGTCGCCATCCGGAATCTCACGCAAATCAAAAAAGCCAGCCGCATGGCCGTGGGAAAACTTGCTGAGATATGTGTTGTCTTCGCCTTTCAGCCCAATGTACACCTTTCTGGAAGCCGGGTCCCAGGTACAGTGAATTGCCAGTTTCTGAGGTGTTTCCATAGGAATGGTGATTCTATTCTCAGAACAGGCAAATTCTTTACCGGTAAGATGGTCACAAATGACAGACTTCTTCTCCTCCTCAGAACATAAAGGCTCTGCGGATTCTGTAAAGCAAGATGAAATGTCCTCGTATTCCACAACAGGAAGGTCCGCGTTGGTAACCCTTTCAAATCCGCCAGCATCCTTTGGGGTAGTCGAAGCCACCAGCGTTTGACCTTTTTTCTCGCAGCCACCCAAAAGGGCCACAGCACACAGCAGCACAAAAATAAACTTGCTGCCGTGAGAGAAAATATTAATTTTCAACAGGATGCCTCCTTCCTTTTATTTGCCATGCAGGATTGGATCATGCATCCTGGAGACATTGGAATATTGCGGATGGCCGCTTCCTTATTCCACCCAGTATTGCAATGCTCCGGAAATGCTTTGCGTCCCAGAATTTTTAATAAAGACGTCATATTCCCCGGCAGGGAGATTTTCTGTTGTGATTTTATATTCACCGATTGCACCATTTTTAAAAGTCACTCCGTAAAGAACGCCTGTATCAACATTCCGGAATCCGATCCGCACATTCGATGTCGCAGGCGACCATGTACACGAAGTGATGTGAAGGATGGTATCACCGTCATGAATGTAGTATGTATCCGTAGCGCATTTGTATGATCCTGATGCAAGCAAAGTAAAATCAATAGAAAGCGTAGCCAGAGGCATGATTGGAGTATCATCAGCTACAGCTTTTATTTCAATTTCAGTTGCCAACGCAGGACTTGACAGCGATAAAAGCATAACCATTGTCAGAATGAAGATAATTACTTTTTTCATAAGCATGTCCTTTCTACTCAAAAAAGAGTCGTCCTCATATGAACACTTTTGAAAGATAATAATTACTGCATCGGGTCCACCGTCTTTTATTAAATCTTTTATAATTGTATATTATCACATTTCATATGAATGTCAATATAATTTACTTTAATTCTAAAATAATTTAAGAAATACATTATTTATGTATTTCCTAAAGGCAAAACGAAACCGCCCATGGAGAGCACCTCCATTGGGCGGTATTTTCACAGTTTCTTTTCCAGAAAGACCAGCTCCACATCCGGAATCCCATGGAAGGTACATCCGGTGCTGCCTGCTTCCTCATAGCCCAGCTTCTCGTAGAATCTCCGGGCCGGGGTGTTCTGGGCCTGGGTATTCAGGCGAAGGTACTGACAGCCCCCGTCCTTCCCGTACTGCTCATAAAAAGCCATCATCCGGGTGCCATAGCCCCTGCCGAAGTATCGGGGGTCTACCACCAGGGTGTGCAGAACCATGATTTCTTCCGACGGGGCCTCATACCGCCAATTGCCTTCCTCATATTCCGGGCCCTGCTTCTGGTTGAGGATGGCCGCCGCCGTTACCGCGCCGTTCTCCACCTCTACAAACAGCTCCCCATTCTCTAAGGCCCGGAGCGCCGTCTGCTTGGTGGGGTACACGTTTCGCACCCACTTCTGTGGAATCCGTCCTTCCTCGATGCCGCTGTGAATGGCATTATAAATTGCTTCCACCCGATCTATGTCATTCCTGACTGCTTTTCGTATCATAAAGCTTTTCCTTTTCGTTCTCTAAGTCCAATATCCTTCAAAACTTCTCCCGCCAGGATCAGCCCCGCCGCCCCCGGCACAAAGGACACGCTCCCCGGAATCTGCCGTCTTCCCAGCTCGGCTGCTTCTTCCTCCCAGCCCCTGGGGGTCATGACCTCCTCCTGAGAATAGACCACCTTCAGGTGCTTGATGCCCCGCTTCCCCAGCTCTTTGCGCATGACCCGGGCCAGGGGACACATGGAGGTTTTGGAAATGTCCGCCACCTGAAAGGCGGAAGCGTCCAGCTTATTGCCTGTCCCCATGCAGGAGATAATGGGGGTTCCCGCAGCGCTTGCCCGCTCCACCAGATGAAGCTTCCCTGTCACCGTGTCGATGGCATCCACAATATAATCGTATTCCCGGAAGTCGAAAGCGTCCGCCGTTTCCGGCGTATAAAATATATTGTAGGTACGGACAGCGCAGTCCGGGTTAATGTCCTGCACCCGCCGCCGGGCCGCCTCGGTTTTTGCCATTCCAACTGTGGAATGGGTGGCAAGAATCTGACGGTTCAGATTGGAAAGGCTCACCGTGTCATTGTCCACCAGGTCCAGCTGCCCAATCCCGCCCCTTGCCAGAGCCTCCACTACATAGCCCCCTACGCCGCCCAGCCCGAAAACGGCTACCCGGGCCTTTTGGAGCCGCTCCATGGCCGCCGCCCCCAGCAGCATTTCCGTGCGGAAAAATTGTTCTTTCATAATTCCTCCTGTAAAAAAGCGGCTCAGGGGAAACCCAGAACCGCTTCAGCGTGTCAAAAAGCTCCCAAAAAAAGATGTCATTGCGAACCAGCCCGCAGGCTGGTGTGGCAATCCCCCGGAATTGCGGGAATACCTGGCATTTTTTCTCGAAATAGTTTAAAAATCTGGGGGATTCTCACGCCAGTCTGAGGACTGGCTCAGAATGACATAGTTTTTCGGCAGTCTGAAGCGGCTCAGGCGCAAGACCGGAGCCGCTTTCTGAATTAAGTTTCATCCTCCACCCGGCGGATGTCTGCTCCCAGAGCAGTCAGCTTCTCCACCAGGTTCTCATAGCCCCGCTCGATGAAGTGGATGTTCTCCACATAAGTAGTTCCCTCTGCCGCCAGCCCCGCGATCACCAGAGCCGCGCCCGCCCGCAGGTCGTGGGCAAAAACCGTAGCGCCGTAAAGCTGCTCCACGCCGGTGACGGTGGCAGTCTTACCATTGATTTTGATGTTCGCGCCCATACTCTCCAGCTCCTCGCAGTAGCCGAAGAACCGGGTCTCATACACGCTCTCCGTCAGGAGACTGACCCCATTCGCCATTGCCATGCACACGCAGACCTGGGCCTGCATATCCGTGGGGAAACCGGGATAGGGATGGGTCTTCACCGTGGTCCGCCGCAGAGGCTCGCTGCGGATGATCCGGACGGCATCATCGTAACATACGACCTTTGCGCCCATTTCCTGAAGCTTTGTGGTGATGCAGTCCAGGTGCTTGGGAATCACATTGCGGACCAGCACATTGCCGCCTGTGGCCGTGACGGCCGCCAGATAAGTACCTGCCTCGATCTGGTCAGGGATGATGGCATAGGTGCCGCCCCGGAGGGAATTGACACCCTTGATTTTTACGGTATCAGTACCCGCGCCGCTGACCCGCGCCCCCATGGTATTTAAGAAGTTGGCAAGGTCGACGATGTGCGGCTCCTTGGCGGCGTTCTCAATAATGGTCTGGCCGGGAATCAGAGTGGCCGCCAGCATGATGTTCACCGTCGCGCCCACGGAGGCCATATCCAGGCTGATCCGATTTCCTCGAAGACCTTCCTCACCCGGCTCCAGGGCAACGTATTCCTCCGTCTCATCCACCTGGGCACCCAGACCCAAGAAGCCCTTGATGTGCTGGTCAATGGGACGGGAGGCGAAATTGCAGCCGCCGGGGAGCGCCACATGGGCCTTTCCGAACCGGCCGAGCAATGCCCCCATCAGGTAATAGCTGGCCCGCATCTGCCGCACCAGCTCGGCATCCGGCTCCGTCCGCTGAACATCGGAGCAGTCGATCTCCACAACCTCCGGCTCTGGCAGTTCAACTTTTGCCCCCATGCCCTCCAAAATATTCAGAAGGATCCGGACATCGGAAATATCCGGTACATTCTCGATCCGGCACCTGCCGCTGACCAGCAGCGCCGCCGGTAAAATCGCCACCGCCGCGTTTTTCGCGCCGCTGATGGTGACGGTTCCGGTTAAGGGTCTGCCTCCGTTAATTTCATATCTGGCCAAGGAATATCCTCTCCTTGTGATAAGTAATGGAAAAGGCTGCCCTGCAGCCACAGATACAGATGTTTTGTTATTATAACATAGATTTCCGGGAATGTAAAGGTAAAAAACCTTCTCTCGCCCGTCCTACCTTCTCAGCCCCTTGGGGTAGTGGTTCTTAAGAACGGCCCCATCTCCCTTTCCCCAGCCGATGGAATAGCCGCCCGCCGTCACCAGACACCAGCCCTTCTTTCCTGATGCTATAACCTCCCCGTGGAGATAGGCTGCCATCTCCCGGCTTTCCGGGGGATAGTCCTGGGTATTTTTGCAGCTGCCCAGCCACAGGGCCAGAGCGTGGGCAGGCTCGAACCGATCCTTCTTCACCGTTCCCAATTCCAGGCCAGGACGGAGAACCTTTAGTCCCTTTAGCTCCAGCAGTTCCATTGGTCCCCAGTAAAGGCTGCTTCCGAAGGACACGCACTTTCCTTCCGGCATCGCAATGCCCAAGGTACGGGCAAATTCCTTCCAAGGCTTCGGAAGGGTTTCCCCTTTCATGGGGCTAACCTTCCCTTCTTCCTCTCCCCCGTTTTTCCGCAGTACGGCGGCAAAGTGTCCTTCTCCCAGCAGCTTATGGGGCCACATCCGGTAGTTTCCCGCCTCTCCGGGGGTAAACCAGGGGGCATCCACTTTTTCCGGCGTAAATTCCGGGTGGCTTTCCAGGAACGCCGCCACGGTCATTTCATCCTCCTCCGGGGCGAAGGTGCAGGTGGAGTAGACCAGCCGTCCCCCAGGCGCCACCAGCTTGGCAGCGGAATGGAGAATTTCCCTCTGGCGGCGGGCACACATGGCCACCGTCTCCGGACTCCAGTCCGTCACCGCCGCTTCCTCCTTCCGGAACATTCCCTCTCCGGAGCAGGGGGCATCCACCAGCACCCGGTGGAAAAACCCAGGGAGCCGGGAAGCCAACGTTTCCGGATGCTCGTTTGTCACCAAGGCATTGGAAACGCCCATTCGCTCGATGTTCCGGGACAGGATTTTCGCCCGCTTGGGGTTAATTTCATTGCACAGCAGGAAGCCCTCGCCCATCATGCGTCCCGCAATCTGGGTGGACTTTCCGCCGGGTGCGGCACACAGGTCACAAATCCGCTCTCCCGGCTGAGGATCCAGGAGAACAACCGGAGCCATGGCGCTGGCCTCCTGTAGATAATATACGCCGGCCTCATGGTAAACGTGCAGACCGGGCCGGGCCTCCGGATCATAGTAATAGCCATTTTCTTCCCAAAGCACCTGCTCCCCGACGAAGGGCAGGTCAGGCCTTTCCCCCTTCAGGGGATTGAACCGCAGGGCCACCGCCCGGGGCCGCTCCAGGCTTTTTATGTACTCGGGGTATTCCTCCCCCAACTGTTCTTTCATTCGCGATAAAAAAGCTTCCGGCAGCATAGCGTTCCCCTCTGTCTTCCTCATTTTTCTTTATTGTAACATGGGAAGCGGGATTTTTCCATAGGCTTCTCTTTTTTCTGGCAAAACCGTCTTGTACACTGTGCCAGATTTTACACTTTAGTTTTTGGTTGTTTTGCACAGGAAAACAAGTGTCTCTCTGCTGTTTTACACAATTTTGCAATCTGCCGAAAAAAGACATTGCATTCGGCTTCCCTTTCGTGTATAATGTCATCATTCGGGTGTCCGCGCCCACATGGAAGGATCCCCTTCCCGAAAGGAGTCAAAACTACTATGTATACCGTTAATTCCATCCGCAATATCTGTCTGCTGGGTCATAGCGGCAGCGGTAAGACCGCCCTTGCCGAAAGTTTGCTTTACATGACCGGTGCCATTGACCGGATCGGCAAGAATGCCGACGGCAACACCGTTTGCGATTACGATCCCGAGGAGATCAAGCGTCACATCTCCATCTCCACCTCCGTGGTGCCTCTGGAATACAAAAATGTGAAGATTAACGTGCTGGACACCCCCGGCGCTTTTGACTTCTCCGGCGCTGTTATGGAGGCCCTCCGGGCCGCTGATGCCGCTATTCTGGTGTGCTCCGCCAAGGACGGCATCACCGTAGGCTTTGAGAAGGCCTGGAAATACTGCGAGCAGCGGAATATGCCCCGATTCGTCTACATCTCCAAGGTGGACGAGGACAACTCCGACTACAACGCCACCTTTGAGGCCCTCCGGGAAAAGTACGGCAACAAGATTGCCCCTGTTGTGGTGCCCATCTGGGACAGCGCCAAGAAGGTCACTGGCATCATCGATGTGCTCAATAAGCGGGCCTACGAGATGCAGAAGCTCAAGAGAGTGGAGATCGCCGTTCCCGACGACAAGCTCGCTGTAATTGAAGAGTTCAACGACGCTCTGAAGGAAGCCGTTGCCGAGACCGACGAGGCCCTCATGGACCGGTTCTTTGAAGGTGACGACTTCACCTATCGGGAAATGCTGGACGGCCTGCACCAGGGCGTGAAGGAACTGAGTCTGTTCCCCGTGCTCTGCGGCTCCGGCGTCACCTGTCTTGGCAGCCTGATGCTGATGGATCACATCATCGACCTGCTGCCCAACCCCACCCAGGGCAACTACCACAAGGCCACCACCGCTGACGGCAAGGTGGAGGAATTCGTAGTCTCCCCCGGCGGCGTACCCTCCGCTTTCGTTTGGAAGACCGTCTCTGACCAGTACGGCAAGTATTCCTACATCAAGGTTCTCTCCGGTGAGATCACCTCCGACACCACCCTGGTCAACGCCCGTACCGGTGAGACCGAGAAGCTGGGCCGTCTGTATACCATGTGCGGCAAGAAGGCCAGCGAGGCCAAGGTTCTCTCCTGCGGCGACATCGGCGCTGTGGGCAAGATGGACAAGGTCAAGACCGGCGACACCCTGTGCGACCCCAGAAAGGTGGTCTCCCTGAAGCAGATCCCCTATGCCGCTCCCTGCTACTCCATGGCCATCGCTCCCAAGGTCAAGGGCCAGGACGACAAGGTTGGCACCGGCCTGAACCGCTTAAACGAGGAAGATCCCTCCTTCACCCTGGTCAACAACGCCGAAACCAAGCAGTTTGTCCTCTCCGGCGCCGGCGACCAGCACCTGGACGTGCTGTGCGCCAAGCTCAAGAGCCGCTTCGGTGTGGAAGCTGTTCTGTCTCCTGCCAAGGTTGCCTACCGGGAAAAGATCAAGAAAACCGTTCAGGCCCATGGTCGCCACAAGAAGCAGACCGGCGGTAGCGGCCAGTTCGGTGACGTGTGGATTCGCTTCGAGCCTCAGGACGAGCAGGACGGTTATATCTTTGCAGAAGAGGTCTTCGGCGGCTCCGTGCCCAGAAACTTCTACCCCGCCGTGGAAAAGGGCATTCAGGAAGCCGTTCAGAAGGGCCCCCTGGCAGGCTACCCCATGGTGGGTCTGAAGGCCGTGTTGTACGATGGCTCCTACCACCCCGTAGACTCCAACGAAATGGCTTTCAAGCTGGCCGCCATCCTGGCTTACAAGGAGGCCATGCCCAATGCCAACCCCACTCTGCTTGAGCCCATCGGTGCTCTTGCCGTCTCCGTGCCCGACAGCTTCGTGGGCGACGTGATGGGCGACCTGTCGAAACGTCGTGGCCGTCCCATGGGCATGACCCCCGACCACGAGGGCAACACCGTCATTGAGGCGGAGGTTCCCATGGCAGAGATGGGCAGCTACGCCATCGACCTGCGGGCCATGACCCAGGCCAGAGGCTCCTTCACTCTGGAGTTTGTCCGGTATGAGGAAGTGCCCAAGGCCAACCAGGCGAAGATCATTGCCGACGCCAAGGACAACGAGTAAAGTAAGTAAAGGATCCCGCACACCTTTCGGTGTGCGGGATCTTCAGCGTGTCAAAAAAGTCTCC
>DLAP01000088.1 GCA_002493965.1 Clostridiales bacterium UBA7044 | reverse complement strand
TACCTGGTAGATCACCTCGCAGTGGGGGTGGTCAGCGCGAAAGGCTTCCAGCAGGGCATAGTCCTCCACGCCGGAGGCGTCCAGGCTGGTGAG
Organism: Clostridiales bacterium UBA7044; assembly: GCA_002493965.1. Classification (GTDB taxonomy): domain Bacteria; phylum Bacillota; class Clostridia; order Oscillospirales; family Oscillospiraceae; genus Faecousia. The sequence goes on along the minus strand of DLAP01000088.1, from coordinate 22,775 downwards.
CTTGGGGAAATAGGTGGTCAAAAAATCCAGATCAGACTGGGTGACCTCCGAGACCGTCAGGGACGTGGTGTCACTGGGATAGGAGCGCCCCTGGAATGGGACGTACCAGGTGATCCGGCACTGGGGCATCTGGGCCTGAATCTGGTCAAACTCTGAGACGGACAGATTTTTGTCCCGCAGATCCAGGGCAGTGGCGGCAAGGGGATAGGCGTCCCCCTGAATGAAAATATGATTGCTGCGGTACCAGGCGATGCCATAGCCCCCGGCAGCGGCCAGGGCAAAGATCAGCAGAAACACGAGAATGATAAGCAGAGCCTTTTTCATTGTCTTCCTCCGAAATCTATTTTTGGAGAACTGTAACCTACAGCATAGCACATTTTTGGGAAAAAAGCAACAGGCGGAGGGAGGAAAAACGTCTCTTCCCGGCGCTGATCTCCGCAATAAAAACCGGCTCCCCAAAAAAGGGAGCCGGCGAAAGGGAAACGTCAATCTCTGCGCAAAGCTTCGATGGGATTCAGGTTCGCGGCCTTCACCGCAGGCAGCATCCCGAAGATCACGCCGATGAGCATAGAGAATACCACGGCCACCCCAATGGCGGGGACGCTGATGGCCACCGGAATCTGCATCATGGAGGAAATCAGCTGGGCCATAATGATGCCGCTGATGACGCCAATCAGGCCGCCCAGGCTGGTCAGCACCGCGGATTCCGTCAGAAATTGCAGCAGGATCCGCTTTTTCTTGGCGCCAATGGCCTTCTTCAGGCCGATCTCCGTGGTGCGCTCGGTGACAGACACCAGCATGATGTTCATAACGCCAATGCCGCCTACCAGCAGGGAGATGCTGGCGATCCAGATAAGCTGGGTATTGGTGGACTGGGACATCTTCTGCAGGTTCTGGGCCTGCTCCAGCATATCCTGACTGCGGTAGCTGAAGTTGGAGGAGGGGTCGATGATCTGCTTTTCTGTCAGCAGGTCCGCTCCCTGCTTGCCCGCCATGGTCATGGCGTCGGTGGAGCTTACCTTGATGGCCACGTTCTGGGGCTCATCAAACTGGAAAGCGGTGGGCCAGGTGGTGCTGGGCAGGTAAATGGCCCCGGAGGAGGTGTCGGCGTAAAGCTGATAGTCCTGCATAGAGTTGATGGTGGGGGTAAAATCCTCGGAAAGGGTCACCACACCCACCACGGTGAAGACGTCGCCTCGGATTTCCAGGGCCTCTCCAATGGGATCCTTGCCGCCGAAGAGGGTGCTGACGGTGTTGGCGTCTACCAGGGCCACCTTCCGGCAGTCTTCATAATCGGAGGAGAGGAATCCCCGGCCGGATTTGATCTGATAGCCGTAGGCGGTCAGGTAGTAGGGGTCAATGCCGTAAACTTCCCCGTTAAACTCCCCGTTCTGGTAGTAGATCTGCTGGGCGTATTCCCGGGAGGTGTATAAGGACACGGCCTCCACATGGTCCATTTCTTCCAGCTCCTGCCGGGTTTCCTCGGTGATGGTCCGGACCCCCTGGGGAATGGGGTTCCAGCTCATGTCGTAGGAATGGCCGTCCTGCTGCAGGTTGATGGTGACAATATTGTTGCCTGCGCCGATGAGGTTTTCCTTAATCTGCTCATTGGTGCCCTGAATGGTGGACACAATGGTGATGATGGCGGCAATGCCAATGATGATGCCCAGCATGGTCAGGATCGACCGCATTTTGTGGCTCCAGATTCCCTGGAGGGCAAGCTGAATATTTTCTCGCATCGCTTTTCCTCCTTAGTACCCATAGAGGGTGGAAATGTCGCCTTCTGCCGTCTTGGCGCCTTCCTTCACGTTCTTGCCATAGGGGAAGGCCAGCTTATCCTCCACGGTAACGCCGCTGAGAACCTCCAGGTAGTTGCCCCACAGGGACTTCCCGGTGGTAATGGTCCGTTTTTCCAGACGGCCGTCTTCTCCCTGAAGGAGGACGTAGCTTTCACCCTTCTCCGTGCGGATGAAGACTTTTTCCAGGTAAATGCCGCTGGTGGAGCCGGAGGTGGAATACTGAACGGAGACATAATTGCCTGCCTGGAGGTTTGCCTCCCCGTCTACAAAGGCGGTAAAGGGATAATAGGTAGCGGTGGGATTGCCGATGCCGGTCCAGCCGTCGCCCGAGTTGGGGAAATCGCCGATGGACTCCACAGTGCCGGTATACATACCGCCGCTGCGCCAGTCGTTGACCGTGACCTCCTGACCGATTTCCAGGTCGTCCTTCACAAGCTCGCTGACGGAGCCGGTGATGTAGAAGCCGCCGCCGCCGGAGACCTTCACCATGGGCTGATTCTGCTCACGGGATTCCTCCTCGCTCAGCAGGGACACCACTTCTCCGTCAAAGTCGGCGTAGATGTTGCCGTCGTTCAGTTCCCGCTGCATGATCTTGTACTCGGCCTCCGCCATCTTGGTTTTCAGCTCCTGCTCCTTGATCTTCGCCTCCTGCTCCTTGCGCATCTTGGCAATTTCTGCTGCGGTGTAACCGCTGCCAAAATCGATGCTGGGGCCGTCAATCTCTGGCTCTTCCTCCTCGGGGAGAGTGTAATCCTCGATGGTGGGCGTGAAGAAGGACAGGGAGAAGTGGTCGCCCTGACCATAGATGTAGACGCCCTGCCACAGCAGGTTGCCGCCTAAGTCCATATTGTCCTCGGTGGTCTTGAAGACCACATAGTAGCTCAGAACCGGTGTGGCGGAGGGGACCTCGTCGGCAAGCAGCTGGATCACGTAATCCCCGCCGGCGGAGAAGGAGAGACCTTCCACACTCACGTCGTCTCCCGGTTCCTGGGCAGCATCCCCGCCGCCGGGGGTTTCGGGCGTAACAGAACCATTGGAGGGATCGGATGGGGTATCGGAGGGAGTATCAGATCCGCCGGGCTCCTCGGGCTCCTTGGGCTCAGTGGGAATCAGCTCCGGATGACATTGGATGCAGTCCTTTGCGATATGCCCATGCTCGCACCAAACCGGGGAGCAGAAGGGGCAGTCGCCTCTCCGATAGCCATGCTCACATTCGCAGTCGGGGCACAGCACCTTGACATTGCCATGCTCACAGACTTCCAGCTTGCATACGGGGCAGTCCTTGGCAATTTGATCGTGAATGCACTTGGGCGGATGGCACTGCTCACAGGTCTCCTCCCACACGCCGTGTTCACAGAAACCGGCATCTCCCCAAACCGCCCGGCGCAGAGCCTCCAGCAGGGAATCGTCAAGGGAGGTGTCCCCCCGGAGGCGGCAGACAAAGGCACCGGCCATGCTCTTGCCGTCATGCTCTGCCGTCACGTAGGCCCGGTAGGGGTCCTTCAGCTCCTCGCCCCGGGAGGGCTCCGGGATATCAATGTTCCAGTTGCTCATGGGTGTCATGGGCTTCATGTTCCGGATTTTGTCCAGGTCCGCGTTCAGGGCGTCCAGCTGGAGCTTCTGCTTTTCCACTTCCAGACGCTTCCGTTCCAGCTGAAGGTCCGACAGGGTGGTGTCAAAGCTTAAGAGGATGTCGCCCTTTTTCACCGTGTCGCCCGCCTTGACCTTGATCTCGGTTACGGTCTGGGTGTCGGAGAGAAATACGGTCTGAATCCGATCGGTGGTGACGGGGCCATAGCTCTCCTGGCTGTCGCCCCAGTATTCGGTCATGCCCACATAGTCAAAGGAATAGACGGGAATGGGGTCGCCGCTGCCCCGGGTGCCCAGCCAGATCCCAAGCCCGATGGCAGCCACCAGCACCAGGGCGGTGACGGACAGGAGAATCTTCTTCCCCTTTTTATTCAGTTTCTTCATCGTATCCCTCTCCTTCCCCGGGAAGTACTTCCTGGATGGCGCCTTCGTCGAATTTGCCGTCCTTCAGCCTGCCGTCCAGAATGTGGTAGGTCTTGTTGGCGCAGGCGGCAATGCTGGGCTCGTGGGTGATCATAATGATGGTCATGCCCTCGTCGCTTAAGCGGCGGAAGATGTCCATAATCTGGTTGCCCGCCTTGGTGTCCAAAGCGCCGGTAGGCTCATCGGCCAGTAGTAAGTCCGGCTTTCCCACCATGGCCCGGGCGATGGCCACCCGCTGGCACTGGCCGCCGGAGAGCTGGTTGGGCAGGAAATGCATCCGCTCCTCCAGGCCCACAGACTTTAACGCTTCCGCGGCCCGCTCCCTGCGCTCCTTCAGGGGCACGCCCGCATAGAGCAGGGGCAGTGCCACATTGTCCAGGGCGTCCATTTTGGGCATCAGGTGAAAGCTCTGGAAGACGAACCCCAGGTGCTTGTTGCGGATTTCCGCCAGGTCGTCGTCATTCAAGTCCTTTAAGTCCTGATCCCGCAGGGTGTAGGTGCCGGAGGTAGGCACATCCAGGCAGCCAATAATATTCATCAGGGTGGTTTTGCCGGAGCCGGAGGGCCCCATGATGGCAAGATAGTCCCCTTCCTCCACGGTCAGGTTGATGTTCTTCAAAACCCGGACGGGCTCCTTGCCCTGGACATAATCCTTGCAGATGTCCGTCAGTTTCAGGATGGCCATATCAGTTCATCCCTCCGTCCACCATGGGCTCTGCGGCGCCGTCCATATCGGATTCCAGATCAGAGGCTTCTGCCGCGGGCTGGGTGTGGGTGGTGGGGGCGCCGGGATGGCAAGCCGTCTCATCTGGGAAGGCAATATAGTCCTCCATCGTCAGCCCCTCCAGAATCTCACAGGTGCCCGCCATATCGTTCATGCTGCCCAGAGTGACGAGCCGCTTTTCCAGCTTGCCCCGGGATTCCGCCCAGACGTAGGGCGTCCCGTCCTCCTCGTAGCAGAGGAAGGCCATGCTGATGCTGAGGGCGGCGGGGGCTCCATCCTCAGTCTCCTTTTCCATGTAAACGTGCTGGCCCAGAAGAAGACCTTCGGTGCTGTCCAGCTTCACATAGAAGGGGTAGCGGCTGGAGGAGGTCATTTCATCCCCGGACATGCCGTAGTAGCGGTCATTATTACTGCCCTGAGAGGGATTTTCATAGTCCACCAATGTAACGCTGCCGCCCCAGACCTGGGTATCGCCGGTGCGGGCGGTGATCTTGACCCGGTCGCCTTCCATGAGGCCGCCCCGCTGCAATTCGCCCAGAGTGCCCTTGACCCGGTAGGAGCCTACCTGCTGGATGGTGATGTAAGGGGCCTCGTTGCCCTGAGAGTCGGTGCCAGTTTCGTTGATGGCCTGGACCCGGCCGTCCACGGGAGCGGTGACGACCGCGTTCTCCAGCAGGTCCTCGGACTTCTTGATTTCGGTTTCCTTGGTTTTTACATTCAGCTCTGCTTCCTTCAGATCCACCTGGGTGGTCTGAATCTGCACGGTGTATTCCAGCTTCAGCTGTGCTCCGGCGGAATTGAAGCTTTTTTCCAGCTGGGCGATTTGGCTTTTGTAATTTTCAATGGAAGCGTTGAGCTGCTCCAGCTCCAGCCGCTGCTTGTCCAGGTTCAGCTGCAGCTCCTCGGTGTCGTAGGCGAACAGCTCCTGGCCCTTCTTCACATCGTCACCCTCGTGGACCTTCAGTTCCAGAACGGTTTTGTCTTTGTCCTTCTTGATTTCGGAAACATTCTCCGAGACCACCAGGCCTAAGAATTTATCACCGGGGGCGATGCCGCCCATACCGGCAAGAGCTTCCACAGACTGGACATAGACAGCCCCATCACTGGAGCAGCCGGCCAGCACGGCAGTGAGCGCCAGCGCCAGAAAGGCGGCAAAACATCTTTTTAGCTTCATAGGATAACCTCCTCGTTGGGTGTTCATGATTGCACCTATTATAAAGGATTCCCGACCGGGAATCAACTGGTCACATCTTAAAGATTGTTTAATTTATTTTACAAAACTGGAAGGCGGGGAAAAATCCCATCAAAAAAGGAGGAAATCATTCCTTTTCCTGGAAAATGGAATGATTTCCTCATAACGTGTATTATTTTTCGAGACACTGACGGATTTTTTCCTCAATCCGGTCATGGACCAGCTGGGCAAGCTCCGTGGTGTTTAAATCCTTGTATTCCTCGTAGAGAATCGGCGTCAGATAGTGGATCTGGACGGAGACAGGCTTGCTGCCTTTCTGGTCCAGCACCTGAAAGCAGTCAATGAGCGTAACGGGAACGATGGGACATTTCGCTTTCATGGCGCAGCGGAAGCTGCCGGAGTGGAAAGGAAGCATTTCATTCCCCTTCCGGCTTCGGGTGCCTTCGGGGAAGAGCAGGTAGCTTCGCCCGGCCTTTAATTCCTCTGTGACCTGGCGGATCACGGTGAGAGACTGGCGCAGGTCTTCCCGGTCCATGGCAAAGGACTTGGTGCAAAGGGCCACCTGATGGAGAAAGGGAATGTGATAAAGCTCTTTTTTCAGCACCACACCCAGAGGAACGTCACAGGTAGCAGCCACGGCCAGAGAGTCAAACATCCCCTGGTGATTGCTGTAAAGCATGAAGCTGCCTTCCCGGGGGATATTTTCCTGGCCGGTGACGAGAAGAGCAATATTTCCGCCTTTGACAGCCCGCCGCATGATCATTTGGATATGACGGTACATTTCCTCCATGGAATACCGCTCCGGGTGCCGGGCGTACCGACAGAGCCGGAACCAGGCCCAGGGCACGAAAAGAATATTTTTCAGTACCATGGTGACGATACGATTCATGGGATGACCCCTTTCTGCAATGCCTTCCCCTCTGGGGAAGGCTCCATTATTTTAGCACAAATTCCCGCCTGTGGCAATACAACAATTTATCCCCGCCGGTTCCGGCGGGGATAAATGTTACTGTTTTGCGAGAAGCCCGTCTACGAACTGGGTTGCGGCCCGGGCGGAGCGGCCTCCTCTGGCCAGGGCGAATCGCTCTGCCAGGGCGTCCAGCTCCCCTTCCTCCAGGGTAACGCCCCTGTCCTTTGCCAGCTGATGGACAATGTGAAGGTAGGTTTGCTTGTCCGGCTTCTGGAAGGTGATCTGAATGCCGAACCGCTCGGACAGGGACAGGATCTCCTGCATGGTGTCGTTGCGGTGGACGTCATCCCCATCCCGGTTAGAGAAGCTTTCCTTTACCAGATGCCGCCGGTTGGAGGTGGCGTAGATCACCACATTCCGGCTTCTGGCGGAAACGCTGCCCTCTAAGATGGCTTTCAAGGCACTGAAATTGTCGTCGTCCTTCTGGAAGGACAGGTCGTCAATGAACAGAATGAATTTCAGGGGATTGGTGTTCAATTCGTCCAGAATGGCGGGGATGGCGTGAAGCTGCTCCTTGCGCACCTCCAGAATCCGCAGGCCCTTTTCCCACAGTTCGTTGACCACCGCCTTGACCGTGGAAGACTTGCCGGTTCCGGCGTCGCCGGTGAGAAGAATGTTGGCGGCGGGCTTGCCTGCCAGCAGGGCCAGGGTGTTGTTTATCATGATTTTCTTCTCCCGCTGATAGTCGATGAGGTCGCCAAGGCGGATGCTGTCCGGGTTCTGTACCGGAATGATCCGGCCCTGCTCATCCAGGAAAAACATCCGATGCTTGGCATAGATGCCATAGCCCAGCTTGCCGATGTTTCGACAGCGTTCCCGGTAGCTGCGGTCAATATCCACCTTCTTCACGGAAAAGCCTGGAAGGTAGCCTTCCCAGGCAAGCCCTTCCCGCATTTTTTCCGGGGTCAGGTCGGCCACGGCTTGCAATATGGAAAGTTCCTGACAGACGTTTTCTTCCAGCGCTTCCTCAGGCGCGGCCCCTTTCCCGATCATGCGGATGTAGGCGTTTTCGTCGTTGGTGACGATGTGCTGGACGTACCCGGCCAGGGTCCGTTTTCCTGTATCGTACAGCGCGGACACAAAAGCGCCGTAGCGGGAAACGGCCTCTTCTGTGGACCCGGCCTTCCAATAATCCATAAGGGCGGCAATCACCGGATCCCGGAGCAGGGCGCGGAAGACAGCCAGGGAGGAAAGGCGGATGGAAAGTTCGGAAAGTGTACTCATATGTTTAAGATCGCACCCTTCGCGCCGCTGGAAACCAGGGCTGCATAGCGTTTTAAGTAGCCGGACAGTTCCTTCTTCTTGGGAACAAAGGCATCCATCCGCTGCTTTAGCTCTTCGTCACGGATTTTCAGCTCCAGTTTCCCGGCGGGAATGTCGATGGAGATGATATCCCCGTCCTGAACCACGCCGATCACACCGCCGGAGGCGGCTTCGGGAGACACATGGCCGATGCAGGCGCCTCGGGTAGCGCCAGAGAACCGGCCGTCGGTGATGAGGGCCACGCTGCTGCCCAGTCCCATTCCCATAATGGCAGAGGTGGGGTTCAGCATTTCCCGCATACCCGGGCCGCCCTTGGGCCCTTCGTAGCGGATGACCACCACGTCGCCCGCAACGATCCTTCCGGCGTTAATGGCGGCCTGGGCGTCCTCCTCACAGTCGAAGACCTTGGCGGGGCCTTCGTGGCGGAGCATTTCCGGAGCCACGGCGCTGCGCTTGACCACACTGCCCTCCGGAGCAAGGTTTCCATGGAGCACCGCAATGCCGCCAGTGGGGGAATAGGGATTCTCCACGGTGCGGATAACGGTTTCGTCCCGGTTGACGGCGGAGGCGATATTCTCCCCCAGGGTCTTCCCGGTAACGGTCATGACGGAGGTGTCCAGCAGGTTCTTCTTCGTCAGCTCCTTTAAAACGGCGTACACGCCGCCGGCCTGGTTCAGGTCCTCCATGTAGGTGGGGCCTGCGGGGGCCAGATGGCACAGGTTGGGGGTGACGGCGCTGATGTCGTTGGCCATGTCCAGATCAAAGTCCACCCCGCACTCACCCGCGATGGCGGGCAGATGGAGCATGGAGTTGGTGGAACAGCCCAGGGCCATGTCGGCAGTCAGGGCGTTGCGGATGGCGGCGGCGGTCATAATGTCCCGGGGCCGGATGTTTTTCTTCACCAGCTCCATGACCTGCATACCCGCGTGCTTGGCAAGCTCGATCCGGGCGGAATAGACGGCGGGGATGGTGCCGTTGCCCTGTAAGCCCATGCCCAGGACCTCCGTCAGGCAGTTCATGGAGTTGGCGGTATACATACCGGAGCAGGAGCCGCAGGTGGGGCAGGTATTCTCTTCACACACGGTGAGCTGGGCTTCATCGATCTTTCCGGCGGTGTAGGAGCCAACGGCCTCGAACATACTGCTGAGACTGGTCTTCTTTCCGTTTACCCGGCCGGCCAGCATGGGGCCGCCGCTGACGAAGATGGTGGGGATATTCACCCGGGCAGCGGCCATGAGAAGGCCCGGTACATTCTTGTCGCAGTTGGGGATCATGACAGCCCCGTCAAAGCCGTGGGCCCGGAGCATGGCTTCCGTGGAGTCGGCAATCAGATCCCGGGTAACAAGGGAATACTTCATCCCCTCATGGCCCATGGCGATGCCGTCGCAGACCGCGATGGCGGGGAAGACGATGGGGGTGCCGCCGGCCATGGCCACGCCCAGCTTTACGGCCTCCACGATCTTGTCCAGATTCATGTGGCCGGGAACAATTTCATTGTAGGAACTGACCACGGCGATGAGGGGACGCTGCTGTTCTTCCTTTGTCAGGCCCAGAGCGTGGTAGAGGCTCCGGTGGGGGGCGTTCTGGGGGCCGTTTACGATGGTGTCTCTGATCATAATGTCTCCTTTTTAAAAAACAGGGTGCCGGGGATACGGCACCCTGGCGGGCGAGAATAGTGAAGAGGTAATAGTGAATAGTGAAGAGGTAAGGTATCGCCGGAGGCGATGATTTTAAAATACCTCATCCGTCACGGCGCATGCGCCGTGACACCCTCCCCAAAGGGGAAGGCTTTGAGGGGTGCCACGCTTTCCTTAGTTGTTGATCAGCTTATCCTCGTCGCTCCAGCTGTAGAGCTTGCGGATGTCCTGACCCACGATCTCGGAGGGGTGCTCGGCGGCCAGCTTCCGCATGGCGTTAAAGTGGACCTGACCACCGGCGGAGGACATATCCAGCAGGAAGTCCTTGGCAAAAGTGCCGTCCTGAATGTCCTTCAGGATCTTCTTCATGGTCTTCTTGGTTTCCTCGGTGATGAGCTTGGGCCCGGTGACATAGTCGCCGTACTCGGCGGTATTGGAGATGGAGTAGCGCATGCCGCTGAAGCCGGACTGGTAGATGAGATCCACGATGAGCTTCATCTCATGGATGCACTCGAAGTAGGCGTTCCGGGGATCGTAGCCCGCCTCCACCAGGGTCTCAAAGCCAGCCTGCATCAGAGCGCACACGCCGCCGCAGAGAACGGCCTGCTCGCCGAACAGGTCGGTTTCGGTCTCGGTGCGGAAGGTGGTTTCCAGAACGCCGGCCCGGGCGCCGCCGATGCCCAGCGCGTAGGCAAGGCCGATGTCCAGGGCGTCGCCGGTGGCGTCCTGCTCCACGGCAATCAGGCAGGGAACGCCCTTGCCGGCCTGGTACTCACTGCGGACCGTGTGGCCGGGACCCTTGGGGGCGATCATAATGACGTTGACATTCTTGGGAGGCTTGATGCAGCCAAAGTGGATGTTAAAGCCATGGGCGAAGGCCAGCGTCTTACCCTCGGTCAGGTTGGGCTCGATGCTCTCCTTATACAGGGAGGCCTGCTTCTCATCGTTGATGAGGATCATGATGATGTCGGCGTTTTTGGCAGCTTCGGCGGCGGTCATGACGGTGAGGCCCTGGCTCTCTGCCTTGGCCCAGCTCTTGGAGCCCTCGTACAGACCCACAATGACCTTCACGCCGCTATCCTTTAGGTTCAGTGCGTGGGCATGGCCCTGGGAGCCATAGCCGATGATGGCCACGGTTTTCCCGGCCAGCTTTTGCAGATCGCAGTCCTGCTGATAGAAGATACGGTTCATAATTTTATCCCTCTTTCTGAAAATATAGTTGTGTTTTCTCAAAGGTTTGTTACTCTGCGGATGGTTTCCTCGCCCCGCTGCAGGGTGACAATGCCGGTGCGGCAGATCTCCATGATCTCAAAGTCCCGCATGAGGTCGATGAAGTGGTCGATCTTCCGGCTGTCGCCCACCATCTGGATCATGATGGCGTCCTTGGTGTAGTCCACGATTTTGCCCTCGTAGGCGTCGGCGGCGGCCCGGATGTCTCCCCGGGCTTCCGGGGTGTTGCGCAGCTTGATGAGCAGAAGCTCCCGGCTGACGGTGTCCAGGCTGTCCAGCTCCATAATGGAGCAAACGTCGGGGAGCTTGTAGAGCTGATTGATGAGCTGCTCCCGCTTGACCTCGTCCCCGTCTGCCTTAATGGTGATCCGGGAAAAATCCTCGGATTCCGTCTCGGACACAGTCAGGGAGGTGATGTTGAACTGACGGCGGCGGAACATACTGGTGACTCGGTTCAGCACGCCGAATTGGTTGTTGACCAGAATGGCCACGGTGAATTTTTCCATTGTACTCTCAATCTCCGATTCTTACGATAATGTCGTCCATGGAGCCGCCGGGAGGGAGCATGGGCAGGACGAACTCGTCCCGGTCAATGGCGCAGTCGATCAGATAGGGGCCGGGGCAGGCAAAGGCACGGTCAAGAGCCTGGTCCAGCTCTTCCAGGGTGACGGCCCGGCTTCCCTCCGCCCCAAAGGCATGAGCCAGGGCCACAAAGTCTGTCTTCCGGCCGTCTAAGCGGGTGCTGCTGTAATGCTTGTCAAAGAACAGGGTCTGCCACTGGCGCACCATGCCCAGAACCTGGTTGTTCATCAGCAGAATCACCAGGGGAATCCCATAGGTGACAGCGGTGGCAAGCTCGTTTAAATTCATGCCGAAGCTTCCGTCGCCGGTGATGAGGACGGTACGCTTCCCCGTGCCCCAAGCGGCACCGATGGCAGCGCCCATGCCGAAGCCCATGGTGCCAAGGCCGCCGCTGGACAGGAATTGCCGGGGTTTTGCCAGGTTCAGGTACTGAGCTGCCCACATCTGATGCTGCCCAACGTCTGTAGCCACCGGGATATTTTCACTCAGGTGGGAATTCAGATGTTCTATCACATTTTTGGGGGTCATGCCCTCCCGGATGTCGCCGCTTTTTCTTTCCGCTTCCCGCAGACAGGCGATTTCTGCCTGCCAATTCGGATGCTCTGCCTTGTTTAACAGGGGAATCAGCTTTTGCAGGGTTTTCTTCACGTCCCCCCGCAGACCGTGGGTGGGGGAGACGGTCTTGCCCAGCTCGGCGCCGTCAATGTCGATGTGGACGATTTTGGCGTTCACGGCGAACTTTGCCCGGTTGCCGGTAACACGGTCGTTGAACCGCGCGCCCATGGCGATGATCACATCGGCATGGTGCATGGCCATGGAACAGGCATAGTGGCCGTGCATACCTTGCATTCCCAAAAACCGGGGATGGTTTGTGGGAACCCCGGAAATGCCCATCATAGAGCAACCAATGGGAGCGTCCAGGATTTCCGCCATGGTTAGCAGTTCCTCCTGAGCGTCGCCGGCAATCAAGCCGCCGCCAAAATACAGGAAGGGACGCTGAGCACCATTGATGCACTGGGCCGCCTGCCGGATCCGCAGCTCCTTGGCGGCGGAGGTTTCGTCCGCGGGGATCACGCCCTGGGGTTCATAGTCCGTCATGGCCACCTGTACATCCTTGGGTACATCGATGAGCACCGGGCCGGGACGGCCGGACTTTGATAAGCGGAAGGCATCCCGGATGGTATCGGCCAGGGTTTCTACAGACCCTACGAAATAGTTGTGCTTGGTAATGGGCAGGGTGATACCGGTAATATCGATCTCCTGGAAGCCGTCGGTGCCGATGACGGTATTGGGCACGTTGCCGGTGATGGCCACCATGGGCACGGAGTCCAGGTAAGCCGTGGCAATGCCCGTGACCAGATTGGTAGCGCCGGGGCCGGAGGTGGCGATGACCACGCCTACCTTGCCCGTGGCCCGGGCGTAGCCGTCGGCGGCGTGGGCTGCTCCCTGCTCATGGGCGGCCAGAACATGGGTAAGCTCCGTCTGGTACTTATACAGGGAGTCGTAGATATTGATGACCTGACCGCCGGGATAGCCAAAAACCACATCGGTACCCTGCTCGATCAGTGTCCGCACGATGATGTCGGATCCGCAAAGAAGCATACCATCATCCTTTCTTCATTCCGATTTCACGGAAGATTTTCTATAATCAGGCGGCCCATTTCCTTACAGCCCACCTGCTTGCAGCCGGGGCTCAGGATGTCCCCGGTACGGTAGCCTCCGTCCAGCACGGCGGACACCGCCTTTTCGATGGCGTCCGCCTCTTTGTCCATATCAAAGGAGAAGCGCAGCATCATGGCAGCGGCCAGAATGGTGCCGATGGGGTTGGCGATGTCTTTTCCCGCAATGTCCGGGGCGGAGCCATGAATGGGCTCATACAGGCCGCATTTGGTTTTCCCCAGGGAGGAGGAGGGGATCATGCCGATGGAGCCGGTGATCATGGAGGCTTCGTCGGAGAGAATGTCCCCGAACATATTCTCTGTGACGATCACGTCAAACTGGCTGGGGTCCTTCACAATCTGCATGGCGCAGTTGTCCACCAGCATATCCGTCAGCGTAACATCGGGATATTCCCCGGCCAGTTCATGGATGATCTTCTTCCACAGCCGGGAGGAATCCAGAACGTTGCTCTTTTCCACACTGGTTAAGCGTTTCCGGCGCTTGCGGGCGGTCTCGAAGCCGATGCGGCCAATGCGCCGAATTTCCTCTTCCGAGTAGCGCAGTTCGTCGATGGCCACCCGTTTCCCATCCTCGGAAACCGTTTCATGCTTTCCAAAGTAAATGCCGCCAATGAGTTCCCGGACGATGAGGAAATCGATGCCCTTTTCCACGATAGAGGGCTTTAGGGGGGAGGCGTCCGCCAGCTGGGGCCAGATTTTGGCGGGGCGGTTATTGCTGTAGACCCCCATACCGGCCCGAAGCCGCAGCAGTCCCTTTTCCGGCCGCATATTTCCGGGCACATCGTTCCACTTGGGGCCCCCCACCGCGCCCAGAAGGACGCTGTCGGAAGCGACACATTTTTGAAGCATGGTTTCCGGCAGGGGATCCCCCCATTTGTCAATGGCACAGCCGCCCATATCCACGCTGGTATAAGTGAAGGTATGGCCGTAGCGCTCGGCCACCCGGTCCAGCACCAGCAGGGCCTGCCCTACAATCTCCGGGCCGATGCCGTCGCCCCGGATTACCGCAATGTTTTTGTTCATTGTATCACACCTCTTTTAAAGAAGCAAGCAGTCCGCCCTTTTTGATAATATTTTGGATAAAGGCAGGAAACGGGGCTGCCTGGTAGGTTTTTCCGGTGGTCAGGTCGGAAATGAGGCCGGTGTCAAAATCCACGGACACCCGATCTCCCGCCTGGATTTCCTCGGCGGCCTGCTCACATTCCAGAATGGGCATTCCGATGTTGATGGCGTTGCGGTAGAAGATCCGGGCGAAGCTTTTGGCAATGACGCAGCCGGTGCCGCAGGTCTTGATGGCCAGCGGCGCGTGTTCCCGGGAGGAGCCGCAGCCGAAATTCCATCCGGCTACGATGATGTCGCCGGGCTGGACCTTTTGGGGAAAGTCCGGGTCGATGTCCTCCATGCAGTGGGCGGCCAGAGACTTGGCGTCGGGGGTATTTAAGTACCGGGCGGGGATGATCACGTCGGTATCTACATTGTCGGGATACCGGAAAACGCATCCTTCTGTTTTCATATACTAACCTCCTAAAGGTAACGGCAGTAAATCATTTAAATCATCGCCAAAGGCGATACCTCACTTATTCACTCTTCACTATGCACTATTACTTTTATCACGCCATCTTATATGGCGTGATGCAGCCTGTGAGGGCGCTGGCGGCGGCGGTGGCGGGAGAGGCCAGATACACTTCACTGGTCACATGGCCCATCCGGCCCACGAAATTCCGGTTGGTGGTGGAGACACATTTTTCGCCTTCTGCCAGAACCCCCATGTAGCCGCCTAAGCAGGGACCGCAGGTGGGGGTGGAGACGATGGCGCCCGCGTCAATGAAGGCGGTGACGAGGCCGCGTTCCACGCACTCCCGGTAGATGTCCATGGTGGCGGGAATGAGGATGCACCGAACGCCGGGGGCCACCTGATGCCCCTTCAAAATCCGGAAGGCAGTTTCCATGTCCTCCATCCGGCCGTTGGTGCAGGAGCCGATGACCACTTGATCGATTTTGATATTGCCTAGTTCAGAGGCGGGCCGGGTATTCTCGGGCAGGTGAGGACAGGCCACGGTGGGGACGATGGCGCCAAGATCAATGACCATGGTCTTTTCATATTCCGCGTCCTCGTCGGCGGTATAGATGACCGGCTTTCTCTGGCAGCGGCCTTCCATGTAGCTTTGGGTAATTTCGTCCACCGGGAAAATGCCGTTTTTCGCCCCGGCCTCAATGGCCATGTTGCAGATGCACAGCCGATCGTCCATGCTCAAAGAGGCCACGCCGTCGCCGCAGAACTCCATGCTCTTATATAGGGCCCCATCCACGCCGATCTTGCCGATAATGGTGAGAATCACATCCTTGCCGCTGCAATTGGCGGGCAGTTTTCCTGTCAGCACAAAGCGGATGGCGGAGGGAACCTTGAACCAGGCGGTGCCGGTGGCCATGCCCGCCGCCATGTCGGTGCTGCCCACGCCGGTGGAGAAAGCCCCCAGCGCGCCGTAGGTGCAGGTGTGGCTGTCCGCACCGATGATGCAGTCTCCGGCGGTGACAACACCCTGCTCCGGAAGAAGGGCGTGCTCGATGCCCATTTTGCCTACGTCGTAGAAGTGGCTGACGCAGTGGCCGCAGGCAAATTCCCGGCACTGCTTGGCCTGCTGGGCGGCCTTGATGTCCTTGTTGGGCACGAAGTGGTCCAGGACAATGGCGATTTTATCCTTGTCAAAGACCTGGGTAAACCCGGCTTTTTTGAACTCATGGATGGCAACGGGGGTAGTGATGTCGTTGCCCAGGACGATGTCCAGCTTTGCCTGGATGAGCTGCCCCGCTTTCACGGCGGGAAGCCCCGCGTGGGCCGCCAGAATCTTTTGGGTCATGGTCATTCCCATAATCATTTCTCCTTCATCATATTGTTATAGGCGCCGATGAGGGCCTGGGCGCTGGCCCTGATGATGTCGCTGTGGGTGCCCGCCCCCCAATACAGAACACCGTTTTCGTCCTCAATGCCAATGTAGGCGGCGGCGGTGGAGCCGGAATTGCGCTCCTGAACGCTGTGCTCTGTGTAGACCTTCAGCTGATAAGACACCCCGGTGTATTCCTTCAAGGCGTTGCTGACAGCGTCCAGAGAACCGTTGCCTTGACAGTGGAGTGCTGTTTCCCTGCCGTGGCGGAGGAAGGTCACGTCCGCTTCCACGCCCCCGTCCTTCTGGGTGAGGTGGAGAGCGGAAAGAGCCAGGGGGGTGTGAATATTCAGGTAGCTGTCCATGAAGATGGCGAGAACGTCCTCGCTTTTGAGTTCCCGATGGTCGTGGTCGGAGACGGCCTTACAGCGGTAGCTCAAATCCTCCCGCATCTTGGGGGGCAGCACATAGCCGTAGTTCTGCTCCAGCAGGTAGCCGATGCCGCCCTTGCCGCTCTGGGAGTTGACCCGGATCACGTCGGCGTCGTAGGTGCGGTTCAGGTCCTTGGGATCCACGGGCAGGTAGGGCACCGTCCACTGATACAGCGTCTTTTCCTTCCGCCAGTTCATGCCCTTGGCAATGGCGTCCTGATGGCTGCCGGAGAAGGCAGCGAAGACCAGGGCCCCAGCGTAGGGGCTGCGCTCATAGACGTGCATCCGGGTGCACTGCTCATATACTTTGCAGACGGCGGGCATATCGGAGAAATCCAGCTTCGGATCTATCCCATGGGTGTACATGTTCATGGCCAGCGTGATGATATCCACATTGCCTGTCCGTTCGCCATTGCCGAACAGGGTGCCTTCCACCCGGTCGGCGCCGGCAAGCAATGCCAGCTCCGTGTCCGCCACACCGGTGCCCCGGTCATTGTGGGGATGAAGGGACAGGGTGACGTGCTCCCGGTATTTCAGGTTTTCGCTCATGTACTCAATCTGGCTGGCATAAATGTGGGGCATACTCATCTCCACAGTGACGGGGAGATTGATGATCACGTTGTTATGTTCGGAAGGCTCCAGCACGTCCAGCACGGCGTTGCAGACTTCCAGTGCGTATTCCGGCTCCGTGCCGGTGAAGCTCTCCGGGGAATATTCAAACCGGAAGTTTCCCTCATATTCCTTTGCCAGCTTTTTTACCAGCCTGGCACCGTCTACGGCGATCTGCTTGATCTCGTCCCTGCTTTTGCGGAAGACTTGCTCCCGCTGGGCCACGGATACGGAATTATAGAAGTGGATAATGGCGCTGGGCGCGCCCTTGCAGGCTTCAAATGTCTTGCGGATGATGTGCTCCCGGCACTGGGTCAGCACCTGCACCGTCACATCCTGGGGGATCATGTGGTTTTCAATCAGGGTGCGCAGGAACTCGTATTCCGTCTCCGAGGCGGCCGGGAAGCCAACCTCAATTTCCCGGAAGCCAAGACGCAGGAGCATATGGTAAAATTCCAGCTTTTCCTCCAGGCTCATGGGGATGACCAGACTTTGGTTTCCGTCCCGCAGGTCCACGCTGCACCACTGGGGGGCCTTCTCAATATGATCCTTTTCCGCCCACTTCAGGTGCCTGCCAGGGGCGGGATAGTAGCCAGGGCTGTACTTTTTGGGGTCCATGGGACATTCTCCTTTTCAGATGATTTTAAAGCCCTCTGCCTGAAGGGCGTGGGTGATCTGCTGAACGTGGTCGTAATCCTTGGTTTCCATGGTGATGCGCAGGTAGCAGCCGTTGATGGACTCCGTATTGCCGTTGCGCTCATGGTGAACCCGGGTGACATTGCCGCCGCAGTCGGCGATGATCCGGGACACGTCCTTGAGCTGGCCGGGCTTGTCCACAAGTTCCAGCAGCAGGTTGGAGGTGCGGCCGGACTTCATCAGGCCCCGCTCAATGACCCGGGACAGGCTGGTCACATCGATGTTGCCGCCGGAGATCAGGCAGACCACCTTCTTGCCCTCGATGGGGAACTTGTGGAACATGGCGGCGGCCACGGAAACCGCCCCCGCGCCCTCGGCAATCATCTTCTGCTTCTCAATGAGAGCCAGAATGGCAGCGGCGATTTCATCCTCTGTGACCAGGGCAATGTCGTCCACATACTGCTTTACCATTTCATAGGTGATAGCCCCCGGCTCCTTCACCGCGATGCCGTCGGCTATGGTGGAGACCCTTGGCAGAGCCGCCCGCTTTCCGGAGCGGATGGCATCATACATACTGGGAGCCCCGACGGCCTGAACGCCGTAGACCTTCACTTGGGGCGAAATGGACTTGATGGCACAGGCTACGCCGGAGATCAGCCCGCCCCCGCCGATGGGGACAATCACCGCGTCCACGTCGCTCATTTCGTTCATGATTTCCAGGCCAATGGTGCCCTGACCGGCGATGACGTACTCGTCGTCAAAGGGGTGGACGAAGGTGTAGCCCTTCTCCTCCTTCAGCTCCAATGCCTTCCGGTAGGCGTCGTCGTAAACCCCGGGCACCAGGCAGACCTCTGCGCCGTAGCGCTTGGTGGCCTCAATTTTGGAGATGGGGGCGGAATCCGGCAGGCAGATCAGAGAGGAAATGCCGCACTTGGAGGCGGCCAGGGCTACGCCCTGGGCGTGATTTCCGGCGGAACAGGCGATGACGCCCCGGGCCTTTTCTTCTTCGGACAGCATGGCGATCTTATAGCCTGAGCCGCGAAGCTTAAAGGAACCTGTGTTTTGCAGGTTCTCCGGTTTTAAGTACAGGTCGCACTCGGGGGCAAGGCCATAGGCTTTTGCCAGAGGAGTGGGGCGGATGATGTCCTTCAGGACGGAGGATGCGCGAAAGATCTTGTCGATGGTTACCATTTCTCTTTTCCTTTCGTGTGGGGAAGTATAAAAAAGCCCTGTCTCTTAACGGATTTTTCCGAAAAGAGACAGGGCTTTTGTGTACAAAAACCTTGCGGTACCACTCTTTTTGCCGCCCGTAGGGCGACCACTCACGGCGGTCAGACAACCGCCTCCCGGGATATCGGTCGGGTGCCGTCCGTCCTACTGGGGTCTAAACCCGTTGGGAGCGGCCGCTCAGAGGCCAGTATACAGCATTTCCCTCGCCGCCTCGCACCAACCGGCGGTTCTCTGCATCAGGAATGGATGCTGCTTTTTCCTCGTCCTTGCGTTTACCTTATTCGCTTTATTGGGGCTGATTATACCATGGGCCCGGCCAAGTGTCAAGAGGGAAAATACAAAAGTCTTCCCCGGGACTACACGCTTATTCGATGACGGTGATCCAGCCCTCGGGAGCGGGGAGACGGCCCATCTGGATGCCGGTGAGGGTGTCGTAGAGCTTCTGGATCTTGTCGCCCATACCGGCGTACTTGATTTCCTTCCCGTGATCGTCGATGATGCCTACGGGGGAGATCACGGCGGCGGTGCCGCACAGGCCGCACTCAGTGAAGCCGCCAATCTCGCTTAGCGCCACAGGCCGCTCCTCCACCTCCATCCCTAAGTACTCCTTTGCCACATACAGCAGACTCCGGCGGGTGATGGAGGGCAGAATGGTGTCGGACTGGGGCGTGACCAGGGTGTTGCCTTTGATGAAGACAATGTTGGCGCCGCCGGTTTCCTCAATATACGTCCGGGAGGCGGAGTCCACATAGACGTTCTCGTCATAGCCCTGGTCGTGGGCGTCCATGATGTTATACAGGCTCATGGCGTAGTTCAGGCCTGCCTTCACATGACCGGTGCCCCGGGGCGCGGCCCGGTCCAGGTCGGAGATGCGCACCTTCAGGGGCTTGACGCCGCCCATGAAGTAGGGCCCTACGGGGGTGGCAAAGACCCGGAACTGATACTCGGTGGCAGGCTTGACGCCAATGATGGCATCGCTGCCAAACATGAAGGGACGGATGTACAGAGAAGCGCCGGAGCCAAAGGGAGGCACCCACTGGGCGTTGGCGCGGACGGTTTCCACTACAGCCTCCAGGAACCGGTCCTCCGGGAATACGGGCATCCGCAGGCGGCGGCAGGAAGAAGCCATCCGGGCGGCGTTCAGGTCAGGACGGAAGCAGACGATCTGTCCCTTTTCCGTAGTGTAGGCCTTCATACCCTCGAAGCAGGTCTGAGCGTATTGCAGGACACAGGCGCATTCGTTCATGGTGATGTTCTCATCCTCGGTCAGGCGGCCTTCGTCCCAGGCACCGTCCCGATACAGGGACACATAGCGTTTGTCGGTTCTCACATAGCTAAAGCCCAGCTTCCCCCAGTCGATATTCTTTTTCTCCATAAAAGTACCTCTCTTGGTATGTTGATTGTCCTATTTTAGCACTCCGCTTTTCCCGGGTCAATAGGAAAATGCAAAGCCGGGCCATGAAAAATCTCCATGCCAAGCATTGGCACCACGATAAAGAAAAGCTTTAGAGCATGGGGATTTTTTGTGCATCTGCACCGGTTGCCCCGTTAGGGGCGAGGTGCAGGCACTTAAATGAATGCGTTACTGTGAATGCATAGCCTTCACAGTAAACTGCCCCGTGATTCACGGGGCAGCGAAAAATATGGGGATCATTCATTCCGGGTCATTTTTCGGAACACATGAAGCATGGCGGCAAGCTCGCACAGGAAGGTAACGGCCCAGGAGATGGCATAGGAAAGGTAAAGACAGGAAGGCGTATGGAAAGCGGGCACCTGGAAGATGGTATAGATCCAGCCGATCCGCAGGCCGCAGACCCCCAGCACACAGATGAGCATAGGGATAAAGGAGGAGCCAAGTCCCCGCAGTGCTCCAGTGGTCACATCCATGAGGCCGCACAGGAAATAGGGCAGACAAATATAGCCCAAACGTACCATACCGTAGGCCATGGCTTCCGGGGAATCGGTGATGTAAATGGACAGAAGTGTGGGACCGGCGGCGTACATGGCAGATCCCAGAGTCAGGCCCAGGACGGTTACGCAGCCCAGGCAGATCCAGAGGGTTTTGCGGATCCGGTCCCATTGCCGGGCGCCGGTGTTCTGGCCGATGAAGTTGACGGCGGTCTGCTGGAATGCGTTCAGGGAAACGTAGACGAAGCCCTCCAGATTGGCGGCGGCAGCGTTGCCGGACATAAAAATATCTCCGAAGGAGTTGACGGAGGACTGAATCAGCACATTGGAAATGGAGAACAGAGAGCCCTGGATTCCCGCAGGCATTCCGATGAGGATCATTTTTTTCAGAGGTGCGGCGTAGATCCGCATTTTAGACAGGGTGAGCTTGCAGGCGTCCTTTCGGCGCATCAGCTCCTGCACCACCAAAACGGCGGAAATGGCCTGGGAGATCACCGTGGCCAGGGCTACCCCTGCCACATTCATGTTGAAGAAACGAACGAATACCACGTTCAGAATCACGTTCACCACACCGGCAATGGAGAGAAAAATCAGGGGGCTTTTAGTATCTCCCGCTGCCCGCAGAATAGCGGCGCAGAAATTGTAGATCATGGTGAAGGTGATGCCGCCGAAATAGATTTCCATATAAACGGCGGACAGGGGCAGCACCGTATCCGGGGTGCCCATCATCCGCAGAAAGGTTCTGGAGAAGGCAACGCCGAAGACCGTCAGGGCAGCGCCGCTGAGGATGGACACAGGGAGGGTGGTATGCACGGTGCGGAAAACCATGCCATCCTCCCGGCTGCCCAGGCTGTGGGCCACGGTGACGCCGGCACCCACGGACAGGCCAATGAAGAAGTTCACCATCAGATTGGTAATGGCGCCGGTAGCGCCCACGGCGGCCAGAGACAGGCTGCCGCAGAACTGCCCCACCACCACAAGGTCGGCGGCGTTAAACAGCAGCTGTAAAAGGCTTGTTAAAATAATGGGGACGGTGTAACGGACGATCCCCGGGAAAAGGGGGCCATCCAGCATGGGTTGGTTGGTGCGCATGAATGTTCTTACCTCGCTATCGTGTTTTGCTCACAGCCCATTATAACCCAATTCTCCCAAAGCGCAAGGTGGCGAATTATACGAAAAACAGGTATCTTTCCAGCCCTCTTTTCAGAATGAGCCGGTATAGAATGGTGCCAAACACCAGAAGTACCACCGCTTCCCCGATGGCCACATACAGCGCGTTCAGGAAAAAGCCGCCGCCAATGTAGACGGTCAGCTCCCAGCCCACCAGAATGGCGTTCCAGAAGGCGGGCATCAGCAGCCCCGGAAGGGGCAGCCCCTTTACTGCAATTTTCCGGGTCAGCCACATGCAGGCGGTGGCAAAAGCGGTGGCGGCGGAGCCCAGGAGGAAGTCCAGGGGCAGGGCGGCGGCAAAGGTCAGGTTAAAAAGAAGACACCCGATGGTCAGCCCCGGGATAGCCGCCGGGGTGAAGAAGGCCAGCACGCACAGCATTTCAGACAGCCGCAGCTGGATGGCCCAGGTGGCGCTGCCGGGCAGCAGGAGATTCTGCAAATGGGTCAGTACGGCGTACAGGGCCGCAATGACAGCGCCCTGCACCAGAAACTGGGTATGCTTGTTCATAGAAAAACCTCCGAAGAAAAAGAAAATGGGCACAGCCGTGCCCATAAAAATCAAAACGGGCGCTATGCGCCCATCTAACTCCCTAGTTTTGTTTACCGACAGGATGGTCACGAACTGTCCTATGAAATTGGGGATATGATATCAGGAAAAGATGAAATTGTCAAGAGTGTGGTGCCATATTTTAACGCCCTGATCATTTTCTGCCGCGCACATAACGCGGCGAACTGTGCGCAGGGCTGCTTCAAAAGAGGCAGCCCCCAGGCTGTCGAAAAACCATGTCATTCTGAGCCAGTGCGCAGGAAATTATGGAAT
>DLAP01000089.1:20572-21538 GCA_002493965.1 Clostridiales bacterium UBA7044 | reverse complement strand
GTTATTCAATTTACAAGGTGCAGACCGTTCGTTCGGCGCTTTTCGCTCTGAAACGAACTAGATTAGTTTAGCACATCCAGCTTCACTTGTCAAGAACTTTTTTAAGAACTTCTTAAGTTTTTTGGATGGTCTAACCGGCTCCAGGTGTTCGCCCTTCATCGACCGGTTTCCCTTCTGTCCGCTTTCCGTCTGTTTCCAGATTTCCGCAAAACGGCATATGGAAGCTGCCCTCCCGGACAGCTTGCCTATATTACCATCTTGTTTCCCATTTGTCAAGCATTTTTTACGAAATTTTTCGATCTTTTTTGTATATTTTTAATGAGGACATCTGTCTTTTCCGGACGGACTAATCCCGGCTGGAAAGGCTTTCGCTGATCTCCGTCAGGGCGTCTCCGGCGTCGATGGCAGCCTGCTCCCGGGTGGCCAGATCCCCCAGGCTCACCATGCCGCAGAGCCGTTC
Organism: Clostridiales bacterium UBA7044; assembly: GCA_002493965.1. Lineage (GTDB taxonomy): Bacteria > Bacillota > Clostridia > Oscillospirales > Oscillospiraceae > Faecousia. The sequence goes on along the minus strand of DLAP01000089.1, from coordinate 21,078 downwards.
GTTCTCCACCACAGGCAGCCGCCGGATCTGCTCCCGGCCCATCAGCCCCGCCGCGAGACCCACCTCCATGTCCGGCCGGGCGGAAATCACGTGCTTCGTCATCACGTCCCGGACAGGGGTGCTTCCGGGAACCCGGCCCGCCGCCAGGCACCGGGTCACAATGTCCCGGTCTGTGACCATGCCGCAAAGTCTTCCGTCGCTGCCGCAGACGGGCAGGGCGCCGATGTTATAGCGGCTGAGGGTTCTGGCCGCCACGGACACAGATTCCTCCGGGTGGATCCGGACAACAGGGTCTGACATAATATCGCGTAGTTTCATTTTGGTTTCCTCCAATGGTAGAATTGGAGAAAGTATGGGCTGTGGTGGGGGAATTTATACATTTGACTGAGAGGGCGCAAAGTGGGCACAAAAAACCCCTCCCCTTTGGGGAGGGTGCAGGCTGTGGAAAAACCATGTCATTCTGAGCCAGTGCGCAGGAAATTAAGGTGGGGTACTCTCGTAATTCT
>DLAP01000089.1:0-20190 GCA_002493965.1 Clostridiales bacterium UBA7044 | reverse complement strand
TTTTGAGCCTTTTTTGACACGCTGGGCCCTCCCCTTTGGGGAGGGCCCAGGCCGAGCGTAAGTGAGGTCGGGTGAGGCGGTCCAGGATTTGAACCAGTATCGTAAATGCCTGCGTCAACAAACTGGTTCCATAGCCGGAACGCCTCATCCGCCAGCCCTTCGGGCTGCCACCTTCCCCAAAGGGGAAGGCGTTTCCCCACATTATCAGTAGTTTTCCTTCCGAACCTCAAAATAGGACTGGGGATGGTTGCACACCGGGCAGATTTCCGGTGCGGAAACCCCTACCACGATGTGGCCGCAGTTCCGGCACTCCCACATGGTGACGCCGCTCTTTTCAAAGACCGCCTTGGTCTCCACGTTGTGAAGCAGGGCACGATACCGCTCCTCGTGGCTTTTTTCGATGGCGGCCACGCCCCGGAACTGGGCAGCCAGATCGTGGAAGCCCTCCTCATCGGCCTCTTTTGCCATCCGGTCGTACATATCCGTCCATTCGGCGTTCTCGCCCTCGGCGGCGTGGAGCAGATTTTCAGCGGTGTTGCCCACCTGGCCCAGAGCCTTGAACCAGAGCTTAGCGTGCTCCTTCTCGTTTTCCGCGGTCTTCAGGAACAGCTCCGCGATCTGCTCATAGCCTGCCTTCTTGGCAACGGACGCAAAGTAGGTGTACTTGTTTCGGGCCTGGGATTCTCCCGCAAAGGCCTCCCACAGATTTTGTTCGGTTTTTGTTCCGGCGTAAGGATTGTTAGCCATATTGTTTTCCTCCTATATTAATATATTGTATTGGATTTATTTGATCGCCGAAGGCGATTCCTCTACTATTCACTCTTCACTATTCCCTATTCACTAATTACATGGGCTCCCTGGAACTCCACATGCAGGGGCAGCATCTGCCAGGCGTGCTCCGTGACGGTGTTCAGCTTTTTGCCCAGCTTCTCTTCGAGATTCTGGTTTCTCGTGATGCACAGCAGAGTGGGGCCGGCGCCGCTTAAGCAGAAGGCCGCGCCGGTAGTGCGCACCAGCGCCTCAATCTTCTCATAGTCCGGAATCAGCTTCTTCCGGTAGTTCTGGTGGAGCTTATCCTGCATGGCGCTGCGCAGAAGCTTTTCATCCCCCAGCTCCAGAGCTTTCAGCACCAGGGCGCCATGGGCAATGTTGTAGATGGCGTCTCCCCGGTTGACCTGCTCCGGCAGCACACTTCGCGCCAAGGTAGTGGGCAGGTTAAATTCCGGGATCAGTGCCAGAAATTCCCATCCAGGATGCAGCGGAAAGCTGACGGACACAGGAAGCCCCCCGTCCACCATAGAGGCGGTGAGGCCGCCGTAAAAGGCAGGGGCCAGGTTGTCCGGATGTCCTTCCATGGCGTTTGTAATGTTCAGCAGACCCTGGGTGGACAGTTTTTTGCCCCGGAGGACGTTGGCCCCCATGGCCCCCGCCACCAGCAGGGCGGCAGAGGAGCCTAGCCCCCGGCAGATGGGGATGTGGGCGTCGATGTGAATCCTCACCCCCCGGATCTCCTCGCTCATGGTGTTCAGCACGGCGCAGTAGGCCATGTAGGCCAGGTTATCCGGCCCCGTAAATTCCTCGTCACAGCCGGTGATCTCCAGACCTTCCTCCATTTCCTCGAAGGTCACATCGGTGTACAGGCTCAGGGCGCAGCCGAAGGCGTCGAAGCCCGGGCCTAAGTTGGCGGTGGTAGCCGGGACGCGGATGGTCACTTTCTTCATACCGCTCCCCCTTTACAGCCCCAGCACAAAGGGCAGCATTTTCTCCTTGGAAATGACCCCAGTGTGCTTCTCTTCCTTCCCCTCCAGGGAAGAAAGATTTTTGGGAATGGGCACCCCGGTGATCTGGGAGAGCCTTGCCATCTGCGTAAATTCCGAGCCGGAGGTATCTCCGCCGATGGCGGACAGAACCGCCGCCGGGAACTTATAGGGAGAGGCGGTGGACAGCACCACCATGGGGGTATGGTCGCCGGTCTCCCGCACATAGCTTTCCGCCGCCGCCCATCCGGAGGCGGTGTGGGGATCGCAGAGATAACCGTAGTCCTTGTAAACCCTTCCGATGATCTCCGCCGCCTTTTCGTCGTCGCAGAATGCGGCCCAGAACTCCGTCTGAATCTGCTCCATCATGGTGTTGGGAACGGTATAGACGCCCTCGGTGTTAAGCTTTGCCATCAGGGAAGCAACCAATTCCGTGTCTCCGGACAGGAGATACAAAAGTCTCTCTAAATTGGACGACACCAGAATGTCCATGGAGGGAGAGGTCGTTTTCAGCAGGGGGCGGCGCTTATCGTAGGTACCGGTGCGGATGAAGTCCGTCAGCACGTTGTTGGCGTTGGAGGCGCAGATCAGCCTGCCAACGGGCAGACCCAGTTTTTTTGCCAGGTACCCCGCCAGAATGTCGCCAAAGTTGCCGGTGGGCACGGAGAAATTGACTTTGTCCCCCAGGGAAATTTTTCCGCTGTCCAGCAGGTCCCGGTAGGCCCGGAAGTAGTACATGATCTGGGGGGCCAGGCGGCCGATGTTGATGGAGTTGGCAGAGGACAGGGAGAAGGGCAGCTCCTTCCCCCGGCAGGCGGCGAAGATGTTCTTCACCCCGGTCTGGGCGTCGTCGAAGTTTCCTTCCACGGCGCACACCGTCACGTTATTTCCCTCCTGCGTCACCATCTGGGCCCGCTGGACCTGGCTGACGCCGCCGTGGGGGTAGAAGACGCAGATGCGGACCCCCGGCACGTCGTGGAAGCCCTCCAGGGCGGCCTTGCCGGTGTCGCCGGAGGTGGCGGTGAGGATGAGGATATCCTCCTGCATCCCCTTTTCCTTCTTCGCGGCAGTGAGCAGCTGCGGGAGCATGGACAGAGCCACGTCCTTAAAGGCGGAGGTAGGCCCCCGGAACAGCTCCAGCACGCTGTAGTCTCCCACGGGTACGGAGGGGGTCAGGTCCTCGGTCTCGAATTTGCCGGTGTAGGCCTTTTTTACCAGGGTTTTCATATCCGGAATATCCGGCAGAAACGCGGAAAGGATGGCCGTGGACATCTCCTGACTGGTGCCTTGCAGGCAGCTTTTCCAGTCAAATTGGGGGATGGTCTCCGGCATATACAGGCCGCCGTCGGGAGCCAGTCCGTTCAGCACCGCCTGGGCGCTGTCCACGGAAAAATCCTGGGATCGGGTGGAATGATATCGCATATGCTTCCTCCTGAAATGTATAAGTCTGTTTTACTGTAGGGCGCAAAGCCCTCCCCTTTGGGGTGGCGCACTGCGCAGCAGATTAAACAAATTATGATTGCCAGCGGCAATCATGCCAAAATGTAAGGGTGCCCCCGAAGGGGGCGGGTGAGGTGTTGCAAGGTTTGAACCATTATCGTAAGTGAGCACTTCAACGGACGGATTCCGTAATCGGAACACCTCATCCGTCAGCCCTTCGGGCTGCCACCTTCCCCAGAGGGGAAGGCTTTGGGAAGTACCCCCATCCAGGCCTTTGCTTTTTGCACAAAAAGCCTCCGATCCTGGGAAAAGGATTTGCTTTTTGATGCAGTTGCTTTTTAAGTAGGTATATGATATACTGTTTTTCGTGAAAATGCAAGTGTTTTCAGCGGGGACACAGTTTTTTCCGTGCTGAATGAACGAAAGAGACAGGGAGGAAATCTTTATGCGGATTGGACTGATGGGCTTCGGCGTGGTTGGCCGGGGCGTATATGAAATTGTCTCCAAGCGGCAGGATATGGAGGTCGCCAAGGTACTCTGCCTGGAGCAGATCCATTTAGAAAAAGGCGAGGCCGTCAAGCGCTTTGACGAAATTTTGAACGACGACACCATTGACACCGTGGTGGAGGCCATGGGCGGACTGCATCCGGCCTACGAATTTGTCCGGGCTTCTCTGGAAGCGGGAAAAAACGTGGTTTCCTCCAACAAGGCATTGGTTTGCACCTTCTATGATGATCTGCTGCCTCTGGCGGTTCAGAAGGGCGTCTTCTTCCGCTGCACCGCGGCGGTAGGCGGCGGCATTGGCTGGCTCAGCGAGCTGGAGCGTGCCCGCCGGGTACAGAAGCTGAAGACCGTCGGCGGCATTATGAACGGCACCTGCAACTACATCTTGGACAACATGACCCGCAAGGGTGCGGACTATGCCGTGGTCCTCAAGGAGGCCCAGGGTCTGGGCTACGCGGAGGCGAACCCCTCCACCGACGTGGACGGCATCGACACCTGGCACAAAACCATTCTCTCCGGCAACATCGCCTTCGGCGTCAGCTTTGACAAGGACACGGTACCCGTGGCGGGCATCCGGAACATCACCGCCGCCGATGTGGAAAGCTTCACCGCCCACGGCAAGGTGTGCAAGCTGATCGGCCGGGCCGCCCAGGAAGACGGCAAATTCAGCGCCTCCGTTCAGCCTACTCTGGTTCCCGCTTCTTCCCTGGAAGGGAACGTCCCCCTGAACTTTAACCTGATCACCTTTATGGGGGAGACCTCCGACAAAATGAGTTTCTACGGACAGGGCGCGGGCCGGTATCCCACCGCATATAATGTGGTTCAGGACCTGGTGGATGTACTGGGCGGCCGCGGCTTCTACGCCCCCTACGGCGGCAAGGTCTCCGCTGAGAATGATGCCGCCCTCACCTGGTACGTCCGGGGGGCCTGGCAGGGCGAAACCGCCGAGGACTGGGGCAGCGGCGTTGTGACAAAGCCCGTCCCGGTGAAGGAAATGCACCGGTGGCTGAAGGAAAACCCCGACGCCTTCGCGGCGGCCATCGATTGATTTTGAGAGCAAAAGAGGAAGAAAAGCATGAAAGTTGTAAAATTCGGCGGCAGCTCCATGGCCGATGCCGGTCAGTACCGGAAGGTCCGGGATATCCTCATGGCGGACCCTCAGCGGCAGGTGGTCATCGTCTCCGCCGCTGGCAAACGCTTCTCCGGCGACCATAAGATCACGGATTTACTGTATCTTTGCTACGCCCACATCCAGTACGGTGTGGACTGCTCCGGCATTTTCGACATGATCGCCGCCCGGTACTTAGACATCCGGGACGACCTGGGGCTGGACCTGCCCCTGGAGCAGGAGCTGGCCCAGCTGAAGGAGCGGATCAACGACAAAAACATCTCCCAGGAGGAGCTGGTCAGCCGGGGCGAATATTTCTCCGCCAAGCTGATGGCGGCCTACTTAGGCTTCCAGTTTGTGGACGCCGCCGACTGGGTGAAATTCAAGCTGGACGGCACCGTGGATCAGGACGCCTCCTATGAGGCTCTGCGGAGCCATGTATTCATGGGCTACGGCGCGGTGATCCCCGGCTTCTACGGCGTCATGCCCGATGGCACCATCCATACCTTCTCCCGGGGCGGCAGCGACATCACCGGCGCTCTGGCTGCGGCGGCTCTGGACGCGGCGGTGTATGAAAACTGGACGGACGTGTCCGGTATTCTCATGGCCGACCCCCGGATCGTGGACGATCCCCAGGCCATTCCGGAAGTGACCTATGACGAGCTGCGGGAGCTGAGCTACTCCGGCGCTCAGGTGCTCCATGAGGACAGCATCTTTCCCGTCCGGGAGAAGAACATCCCCGTAAACATCCGCAACACCAACGCCCCCGAAGCCCCCGGCACCATGATCCAGGCGGAATTTGCCGGAGATCACGACCCGGACCGGTTCATCACCGGCATCACCGGCAAGAAGGACTTCTCCATCATCTCCATGACCAAGCGGGGCATGAGCAACCAGGTGGGCGTCCTGCAAAAGGTCTTAACCGTGCTGGTCCGCCATGGCATTTCCGTTGACTATGTGCCAAACGGCATTGATAACGTCTCCGTGGTCCTGCCCACCTGGGCCATTGAGAAGGATCTGTACACCATCATGGCGGAGATTCAGAAGGAGGCCCAGCCCGATTTTCTCACCGTTCACCACCAGATCGCCGTGGTGGCCGCCGTTGGCCGGAAGATGGCCTTCCGCCCCGGTATCTCCGGTAAGATCTTCGCCGCTCTGGGTGAAAGCGGCGTCAACATCCGCATGATCAACCAGGGTCCCGACGAACTGAACATCATCTTCGGCGTGGACAACAAGGATTTCCAAAAAGCCATTCGTGTGCTGTATAACAGCTTCATCACGAAATAATTGGGAGGTAGACCTATGAAACAATATACCGTTGCCATTCTGGGCGCCACCGGCGCGGTGGGCCAGGAAATGATCAAGGTACTCCAGGAGCGGAATTTTCCTGTAGGGAAGCTGATTCCCCTGGCCTCCGCCCGGAGCGCCGGAAAAACCCTGAAATTTAACGGCCAGGACGTGACCATTCAGGAAGCCTGTGACGAGGCTTTCCAGGGTGTGGACATCGTGCTGGGCGCTGCGGAAAATGACATTGCGAAGCGTTTCGCCCCCGCCATCGTGAAGGCCGGCGCGGTCTTCGTGGACAATTCCTCCGCCTTCCGCTTAGATCCCAAGGTGCCCCTCATCGTCCCCGAGGTCAATCCGGAGGACGTTTCCTGGCACAATGGCATTATCTCCAACCCCAACTGTTCCACCATCATTACCATTACCGCCGTGAACGCCCTGAACGCCATCGCCCCCATCAAGGCCATGACCGCCTCCACCTATCAGGCGGTTTCCGGCGCCGGCGCCGGCGGACCTGTGGAGCTGATGAACGAGGTCCAGGCCCTTGGCCATGGGGAAACCTACGAGCCTAAGGTCTTCTCCCACCAGATTGCCTACAACCTGATCCCCCAGATTGGCGGGGAGCAGTTTGAGGGCTACACCAGCGAGGAAATGAAGATGCAGAACGAGGGCCGTAAGATCATGCATCTGCCGGAATTGAAGGTCTCCTGCACCTGCGTCCGGGTTCCCGTAGTCCGCAGCCACTCCATTTCCGTGTCCTGTCACTTTGACACCCCCGTCACCGTAGAGCAGGCGCGGGAAGTAATCGCTAAAGCTCCTGGCTGTAAGCTGGTAGATAACCTTGCGGAGAAGGAATACCCCATGCCCCTGGACACCTCCGACCAGGATCTGGTCTTTGTGGGCCGGATCCGTCCCGACCTGACCGACGACACGGGGCTGTGCCTGTGGTGCTGCGGCGACCAGGTCCGCAAGGGCGCAGCCACCAACGCGGTGCAGATTGCGGAACTTCTGGTAAAGGAATAACTCTATTTAGGGCAACACCGCATAATGGGGCGAGAGCTTTCGGCGATAGATTTTGTCTCAGATGAAAGTTTGGAAAGTGCGGGAATACTGGATGTATTTCCCACTTTTCGAACTGCACAGATGGAGCAAAAGATCCGGCGAAAGCCGAAGTTCCCATTGTGCGGTGTTGCCTTAGGCAAACTGACCCCTCCCGATGATCCGGGAGGGGTTTTCCTATATGCGCCCTGCCGTTACTGTTCCGGCTGGCTCAATTCCGAGATCAAATGAAGCAGGCTCTGCATGGGGCAGTCGATTTGGTAGTCCTTCCGGAAGGCCGCCACCACATCCCATTCCACCGGCTCGCTGCCAAAGGAAAAGATATTTAGGTCCCTGGCTGTGGCGTGTTCTTCGATGCGGTAGCTGCTGGCAAAGGCCACTCCGTATTTCTGGGCAACCAGAGCCAAAACCGTGTCAATGGTATTCATCTCCATGGTCTTGGGCGCAAGGTCAAAGTCCCGAAGCAGCTCCCGGCCCAGCCTGCCCAGGCGCATATTGTCCTTGAGCAGCAGGAAGCAGGCGTCCTTTAGTAACCGCAAATCGATCCATGGATATTTCCGGCCCGGCTCAGTCTTGGCTAGCAGACCGTACCCCTCGTCCTTCGCGGCACACAGTACAATTTCCTCTCGGGAGAGCAGGGTGTAGCGAAACTCCCGGCCCCGGTCTGCCTCCCCTGCCAGCGTAAACACCGCCACATCAATGGTTCCGCCGCGCAGAAGCTGCTCCAGGGTCTGAACATCCTCTTCATACAGCCGCAGGTTGTAGTCCGGGAACGCGGCCCGAAAGCCGGGAAGGATTTTCGGCAATATGGTTCGTCCCCGCCCGGGGGTGATGCCTAAGGAAAGGGTGCCGCCCTTCGCGCTCAGGAACCGCTCCAGCTTGGCGTCGAAGCTCTGCTTGGACGCCATGACGGTCCTTGCCATGTCCAGGTACAGCTCCCCCGCGTAGGTGGGCAGATACTGCTTGTTCTTCCGGACAAACAGGGGCGTGCCAAGCTGATCCTCCAGCCGGAGCAGATAGCGGCTCAGCGCCGGCTGGGTGATATACAGCTTTTCCGCCGCTCTGGAGATGTTCTTCTCCTGGGCGATGAGCAGAATGTACTCCATTTCCTTAAAATCCATTCCCGGCCTCCTGTTTCTTGAGGGAAACCCTGAGTAAATCGGTAAGAGTAGATACCGAGAGATTTTGCCACAAGCGAAGGTTTGGAAAATCGAGAAATACTGGATGTATTTCCGATTTTTCAAACTGCACGATTGGGGTAAAAGATCCGGTAGCTACCGCAGACGATTTATTCAGGGTTTCCTTTGTGTTACAGCAGGGGCAGAACCGTCCGAACCGCCGCCCGCAGGACTTTCTTTTCCTCCGTCAGCTGCATGGAGTTGATGGCAATGACCGCGTTCTTCTTAGGAACCACAACGCAGTACTGGCCGTACTTGCCGTCTGCCCGGAACATGCCGTCGGGCATGGTCCAGAACAGATACCCATAGTGATGGCCGATTTCCTCGTCCCCTTCATCCGCCAGGATCTGGGGCGTGGAGGCGGCCTTTACCCAGGCTTCGTCCAGCAGCCGCTTTCCGTTCCACACGCCCTTTTGCAGGTACAGAAGACCCAGCTTGGCGAATTCGGAGACGTTCAGCTGTAAGCCGCCGGCGCCGAAGGTGTTGCCCAGAGGGTCCTTCTCGCACTGAGGAACGTCGATACCCAAGGGCTCAAACAGTCTGGGGGTCAGATACTCGATGAGGGACATGCCGGACTTGCGCTGGACCAGAATGCCCAGCAGGTAAGGACCGGCGTTGTTATACTGGAAGGTGGTGCCCGGCTCATGAACCACATTCGCCCGCAGCACATACCGGACCCAGTCCGTTTCCGTCATTTTCGGCCGCTGAGCACCCATCAGCATGGGGCTTTCAAAGCCCATGCTCATGGTGATCAGATGCCGCAGCTTCATTTTTTTCAGGTTTTCCGAAGGGTTTTCCGGGGCGTCGGCGGCAAAGTGATCCAGGACGGCATCCTCCAGGGAGAACAGTCCCTCCTGTACCGCAAAGGCCACAGCGGTACTGGTGAAGCTCTTGGTGCCGGAATACTGGTTCTGACGCTGCTCCGGCTCCGGCTGGTAGGAGGCCACCAGCTCTCCGTTCTGGTAAACCCGCATCCCGCGAACGGCCAGGTTTTCCGCCTGGACCGCGCTGATGAACCCGGTAATGTCAAGCTTTTCCATTTTGTTCCTTTCTCACCTTAGAAGGGGATAATACCCGTCAGCACCACAAAGGCCAGCATCAACACTGCCAGAGCAATGGCCCACTTGAGGGAGAAGGCGATGTGATCCTTCAGCTCTACCTGGGCAAGGCCCAGGCCCATGTAGGTTGCGGCGGTCATGGGCATAATGTAAATGGTGGGTCCGAAGGTGATCAGGAAGGCAGCGCCCACAGCGGCGGCGGGAATGCCATAGGCGGAAACGATCTGGTTGACGATGGGCAGGATGCCGTAGGTCAGGGCGTCGCCATGGATGATCATGCTCAGGGGGCTGTTGATGGCGGCGAAGAACACGTGCAGATGGGGAGCGAAGCTTTCGGGCATGATGGACAGAACCATCTCTGTCATGGCGTTCAGCATGGGGCTCTTGCCCATAATGCCGATCAGGACGCCGGAGGCAAGGGCGGTGAAGGCCATGGTCAGGGCATCGGTGGCGTGGGCCTTCACCCGATCCATCTGGGCCTTCTGAGAGGGATAGTTGACCATTAGCGCGATGCTCATGGCGATCATGAAGGTGATGTGGGTGGCGATTTTGGTCAGGGTGAGCATCAGAACCACGGCCACGATCAGGGCAATGTTGAACCAGAACAGCTTGGGACGATGCAGCTCATTGACCTGCTCCACAGTCTCCCTAATTTCTACATTCTGCTCAGCGGCAGCGGCCACATAACCGGCGCCCCGCTTCTTTTCCATGTTGGCGAACAGCACGCACAGGCCCAGAATTGCGACAATACCAAAGATCTGGGCAGGGATGCAGTAATGCCACAGCTCGGTGGTGGTAACTTCCAGGGCAGCGGCAGTTCTTCCGCAGGGGCCGCCCCAGGGGACGATGTTCATAACGCCCATGGTCAGGGTGGTCAGGCTCAAAAGCACGATGGGACGAACCTTCATCTTCTTATAGATGGGCAGCAGCGGCGGAATGCAGATCAGCAGGGTGGTGGCGCCGGAGCCGTCCAGATGGCCCACAATGGCGATGAGCACGGTGGCGAACATCAGCAGCAGGACGTTATTGCCCACCAGCTTCAAAACGGCGCTCACGATCCGGTCAAACACGCCGGCATCGTTCATAACGCCGAAGAACATGACCGCGAAAATAAACAGGATGGCGGTGGTGGCCACGCCGCTGACGCCGGAAGCGATGTATTCGCTCATTTCGGCAGGCGTAAAGCCAACCAGGAAGCCTACGATAATAGGAGCCAGGATAAATACGGTTGCTGGAGCACTTTTCCCCTTGAGCAGCAGGGCGACAATGATGATCATTAGGGCAAAACCCGCTACGCCTAAAACTGACATATCTGTCGTTCCTTTCTTTCTTTACATGATAAATTTTCACAGTAATTCCGGCCAGAATTATCTTAAATTTATTATAGTAAACAGGCGGGCCTCTGTCCAATGCCAAATAAAGCTTTTTTCCATTACATAATAGCATAGTTGCGTGTCTTTGGCAATGTAAAACTGTGGCGGGTGGGAATTCTTTCTTTTTTGGGGGCACTAAAATAGCCCCCTGCGCCCTCTCAGTCAAAAATCAAAGATTATTGCCAGCTCCCCAGAGGGCAATGTCGGGGGCTTAAGCGCCGGAGACCCCTCTCCGTCACAGCCTTCGGCTGTACCACCTCTCCCAAAGGGAGAGGTGCTTAAGTAGTGCACACTGGGGCGGAGAGAGCGCTTTTCATTCCATCGCCGCAGGCGATACATCACTTATTCCCTCTTCACTATTCACTATTCACTCTTCACTCAAAACTCCCCCTGCCAGCCCCCCAATGGCCTCCGCCAAAGCCTCCGCCGCCGTCAGCGCCTCCTGCCTGGTGTTCCCCGCCGCCCCCACCTCAATGAGCAGCGCCCCGGAAAACAAATCCTGGTTGTACTTAGCCCCCCGAATTTGCAGCGGCCGGGTGATCCCCGGATGCTGCCGCTCCAGCATGGCGTGAAGCTTCAGCCCAACGCTTAAGTTTTCCTCGTAATTCTCATGGTTCCCCCCGATGACCACCATCAGCTGGGCGGAGGAAACACCGCCCACCGTGGCAGCGGTGCGCATCTGCCCGCCGCTGCCGCTTGATGCGTCCCGGTGGAGATCCAGCACCAGGCGGATGGTGGGATAAGCTTCCAGATACGCCTGAATGGACCCCCTGGCATCGATATAGGAGCCGTTGTAGGAAGGGTAGTCATGGGTTTCCCGGTCCTGAATGGCAACGATTCCCCTTTCCGCCAGTTTATCCTTCAGCCGTGCCCCGATGCAGAGCATATTGTATTCCTCATCGGCGGTGCGCCAAGATGCCGTTTCCGCATAGGTTTCCCCGTTTTTCGTATAGCTTTCCGTGGTGTGGGTGTGCAGGATCAGCACCGTTGGCTCCTCTCCCCGCAGCTCCCATTGCAGGGGCTGCGCCAAAAGGGCGGCAATATCGGGGCTTTTCCCGCTGGCATTATAGATTCTGACCTCCTCCGGATCGGAAAAGGAGGGCAGGGACGGTTCCATGGGCGGAACCGTCGCGGCGGCGGGGGATTCCATGAAATCCGGCGAAAAAGCCTCTATAGACGGCGAAAACCGGACATCACGTCCGGTTTCTAAGGAGAGGAAAAAGGCGGCGATCTTTGGCTGCCCCAGTCGGGCAAGCAGTTTTCCCGGCACGCCGGCGGCAAAGAGCCGAAGCACCAGAGCGCAGAGGATGGCGGATAGCCCCACCCGTATGGTTTTCTGCCGCAACATTTTCCCCCTCCCCAAAGGCTCCGCCCCTTACTTCTTCACTTCGGCGCAATACCAGATATAATGCTTCATTTCCCGCAAGCGGGAAATTCCGGCTGTATCTGGATTGCGCCTCTCCCCATAAAGGGCTTGGCCCTTTATGGGGCCCCCAATTCACTCGTTTCCCGGCTTCCACCTGGGTCTTGTCCGCAGCTCCAGGCGGAGATTTTTAAAGAACTCGGTCAAAAGAGCGGCGCATTCTTCCTCCCGGACCCCCTGCTCCACCACCGGGTGGTGGTTAAAGTCCATATCGAACAGGCGGCATACGGAATCCACCGCCCCGCACTTTTTGTCCCTGGCCCCGTAAACCACCCGGGGGATCCGGGCATTCACGATGGCCCCGGCGCACATGGGGCAGGGCTCCAGAGTGACATAGAGGGTGCACTCCCACAGCCGCCAGCCCCCGAGACGGGAGCATGCCTCGGCGATGGCCTCCAGCTCCGCGTGACCCAGGGCGGACCTTCCTTTCTCCCGGCGGTTTCGGCCCCGACCCACGATCTCGCCATCCCGGACGATGACGCAGCCCACGGGCACCTCCCCGTCCTGGAATGCCTCCCGGGCCAGGCCCAGAGCCTCGTCCATATAGTCCATGTCTTCCATAGCGTTCCCTCCCAGCGTTTCTACTATCATACCGGAAAGCCGGAAAAAAGGGAAGCAAAATTTTTCCATTGGAAGAAGCTTATTCAGTATACCACAGAGGCCGGGGAAATTTTGCCGAAGGGAGGACAGGCCGCCGCCCCGAGACCGACTTTTCAGGCAAAGAAAAACCGGAGGGGATTATTCCCTCCGGCTTTTCTTTGCTTCCTCAAACCGCTCCAGAACCGCAAGCAGCGCCTCCGGCAATCTCTCCCGGCACTGCCGCTTCAGTTCCTCCGGCACCCCGTAAAAGCCCTCGGCAATGGACCCGGCGATGCAGGTAAGGGTATCGCAGTCGCCCCCCAGAGAGACGGCGGTGCGGATCACGTCCTCAAAGCTCTCCCCCTCCAGGAACACGGTGATGGCCTCCGGAACGGTCTCCTGGCAGCTTTCCACATGGCGGTAGGTGGGCCGGATTTCGTCGCAGGTCCGGCTCAGATCGTAGTCGAAATTCAACTCGATATAGTCCCGGATCTCTTCCTTGGTGCTGCCGGTGCGGGCCAGGTAAATGGCGCTGGCCGTGGCTTCCGCCCCCTTGATGCCCTCGGGGTGGTTGTGGGTGATTTCCGCAGACAGCCGGGCCATATGGCGGACGGTTTCCAGGTCGTCAAACAGCCAGCCCGCCGAGGACACCCGCATGGCAGAGCCGTTGCCGTAGCTGCCGCAGGGCTGGGGATTAGGCCTTACCAGCCAGTAGCGGAAGCCTGGGCCGTACCCAACACGGGGATATAATTGCCCATAGTGCCGCAGGGTGTCGGTCAGCTTCTGGCGGATTTCTTCCTCCTCCGCCTTGGGCGGACACTCCAGGAACGCCTCCGCCACGGCCAGGGTCATGACGCTGTCGTCGGTGTAGGTGGACCTGGGGGAAAACAGGGGGAAATCCTTGCTCTTATTCCCCTGGTCAAACTCGTAGGGGCTGCCGATGATATCGCCTAAAATCGCGCCGTACATCTTATCGTCTCCTTCTTTTGAAATCCGCGTCAATTCTCTGCTTCCAGCCCCCATTCAGAGGCGCGCTGCTGCGGACCTGGCACACCGCCTCGCAGACGGATTCGTAGACCGCTTCCGTGCCCACGCTGTCGGCATGGTAGTCGGCGGCGCAGTCGGCCCGGATGCCGAACCGGCCGGCCTCCCGGGCGGCGTCGATATTGGCCCCCAGGAACAGGAATTCCCAGCCATAGGTTTCCTGCTGCCGCTGCACCATGGCCTTCACCGCCTGGTAGGTATAGCGGCGGCTGGCGTTCTCCATGCCATCGGTGGTGATGACAAACAGGGTCTTCTCGGGGCGGTCTTCTTCCCGGGCGTACTTGTGGATATTGCCGATGTGGTGGATGGCCCCGCCCACCGCGTCCAGCAGGGCGGTGCAGCCCCGGACATAGTATTCCTTTTCCGTCAGAGCGGGCACCTTGTCCAGGGGAATGCGGTCGTGGATGACTTCCGCAACGCTATCAAAGAGCACCGTGGAAACCAGGGCCTCCCCAGGCTCTCCCTTCTGCTTCCCAATCATGGCGTTGAAGCCGCCGATGGTGTCCCCTTCCAGCCCCGCCATGGAGCCGCTGCGATCGAGGATAAAGACCAGTTCTGTCAGATTCTTTTTCATATTGTTTTCCTCCTATACCGTGGTGTTTTTGTTTACAACCATAGTATAGAAGGTTTCGTGCGGCAAATGGTCAACTGCCAGGGGACATTTCATTGCGCGCCCAGCAAGCTTTGATCAAACTCAAACAGCGCCGCGTTGATGTCGAAAAGGTTGTAATTCCCCTCCCGAATGAAGTACATGATGATCACGTCGAATTTGCTGCTGCCCGTCAGAGCGTACCCCGCCCGACCAATCAGGTCCCGGGTCTCAGCTAAGTTCAGTTCCAGCGCCAGAGCCAGAGCAATGGCCGTGGGCTTTGTGGGCTTATAATCTGGGTTGTTGCGGATTTTGGAAAAATGCTGCCGGGACAGGTTGGCTTTGGTGTAGATTTCCGAATCCTTTTTTCCGGACTCATCGATGAGCTTTAACAGGGTTTCCGAAAAGCCCGCGTCCGTCTGGGCAAGCAGCTCTGGCAGACTGGCTTTCGGGAACGCCGCCGGGGCCGCTGCCATGGGCATGGCTTCCCTGTAAGCTTGGGGGAATGCTTTTTCCTGGCGGCGGGCCTGTTCCCGCCGGACTGTGGGATCCCCCTGCTGCCGGGCGGTCTTCTCCTGGATGTAGTGTTCATCGATGAAGCTGGACACGCTCCGGAAGCGCTTTTCTGAAAGACGGAAGGCGTCCCGATCAAACACCACCAGGATTACCTGCATCTCGTGATGCTGCAAAAAGGCCTGTATGGCGTCCATAGCGATTTGCAGCGCCTTATCCTTGGGAAAGCCGTAATTCCCGGCGGAGATCAGGGGAAAGGCAATGGACTGGCAGTCCTTTTCCAGGGCCAGGGCCAGGCAGGACGTATAGCAGCTGCGCAAAAGTTTGGCTTCGCCCAAAAAGCCGCCCCGCCACACCGGCCCTACCGTGTGAATCACATACTTTGCGGGCAGCTGGAAGCCGGGAGTAACGGCGGCTTCGCCCACGCCGATCCGGCCGATTTTCTCCCGGGCACTCAGAAGCTCCGGCCCCGCCGCCTGGTGAATCCCGGCGTCCACTCCGCTGCCAATCACCGCTCTTGGATTGGCGGTGTTTACGATGGCATCCACCTGCATATGGGTAATGTCGTCCCGGACAATTTTGAAGGGCATATTCTCCACCTGCCTTGGTTTTCCTGTGAAAGCGACGCATTCACAGCAAACGGTTTATTTCGTATCAGCGGTTTTTCTCCTGGGTGGTCGTCATGGCGATGGCTTCCGGGGTGATGGGGAGTTCCCGATGCCAAACCCCGGTGGCCCGGTAGATGGCGTGGGCAATGGCGGGGGCCGGGGTGTTGATGACGATTTCCCCGATGGATTTCGCCCCAAAGGGGCCGGTAGGCTCAAAGCTTTCTTCAAACTCCACCTGCAGGGGCGGGATGTCATTCCGGGTGGGGATCTTATACTGCATGAAGGAAGATTCCATGGGCCTTCCCCGGTGGTCATAGGTCACGTTCTCCGTCAGGGTGTGGCCGATGCCCTGGACGATGCCCCCCTCGGTCTGGATTCTCGCCAGAGCCGGATTGATGGGGATGCCGCAGTCCACCACGGCGGCGTAGTCAATGACCTTCACCTGGCCCGTCAGCTTGTCCAGCTCGATTTCCGCCATGCCCACCATAAAGGGCGGCGGAGAGACGGGGGAGGAATGGGTGGCCGTGGCCTCGGCGGGGAAGGCGTTGCCCACCTGAGATTTATAGGCGATGTCCGTCAGAGAAACCCTTTCCTCTGTCCCCATCCGGCGGACACAGGCGCCGTCAAATTCTGTCTCTTCCTGGGAGCAGCCCAGCATTCCCGCGGCAATGGCGCGCAGCTTCTGCTTCAGTTCGTCACAGGCTTTTTCCACCGCCTTGCCGGTGACATAGGTGGTGGAGGAGGCGTAGGAGCCGGAATCATAGGGGGAGGCGTCGGTGTCCGCCCCGAAGACCGCCACGTCCTCCACCCGGCAGTCCATATGTTCCGCCACCATCTGAGCAAGGATCGTATCACAGCCCGTGCCCATGTCGGCGGCGCCGATAATCAGATTGTAGGTGCCGTCCTCGCTGAGCTTTACCGTGGCGGAGCCTACGTCCACCCCGGAGATACCGGAGCCCTGCATGGCCATGGCCACGCCGGCAGCACGGACCTTGCCGTTTCCCATGTCCCGGACGGGGTATTTTTCCTCCCAATGGAACAGCTCCTTGCAGTGGAGCATGCACCGATCCAGAGCGCAGGCATTGGCAGGTTCTCCATAGTAGGCGGGCATGACCATGCCTTCCTTCACCATATTCTGAAGGCGCAGGTCCGTGGGATCCCGATGCAGCGTTTCCGCCAGCTCATTGACCACAGACTCCACGGCAAAAATGCCCTGGGTGGCTCCATAGCCCCGGTAAGCACCCGCTGCCTGGAGATTGGTATACACCACGTCATAGCGGAAGCGGAAGGCTTCCAGGCAGCCGGAGTACAAAGGGATGGACTTGTGCCCGGACAGGCCCACGGTGGTGGGGCCGTGCTCGCCATAGGCGCCGGTATTGGACAGGGTGTACAAATCCAGGGCCCGGATCTTGCCATCCCGGTCCGCCCCCAGCCGCACCCGGATTTCCATTTCATGCCGGGGAGAACCGGCGATTTGGGATTCCTCCCGGGTGTAAACAAGGCGGGCCGGCCGGCCGGTTTTCATGGTGACAAAGGCGGGGTAAACCTCGCACACCGCGGTCTGCTTCGCGCCGAAGCCCCCGCCGATCCGGGGCTTTTCCACCCGAATTTGGCTTTTGGGAATCCCCAATGCCCGGGACAGGATCCGGCGGCAGTGGAAGACGATCTGGGTGGAGGACACCACATGGAGCCGCCCATACCGGTCCAGCTCCGTATAGGTGCGGAAGGTCTCCATCATGGCCTGATTGTAGGCCTTGGTGTGGAAGGTGCGATCTAAGCGAATTTCGCAGCCCGCAAGTACGGCTTCCACATCCCCCTCCGCGTCCACGCCGCTGGCTACCAGATTCCGCTTGTTGTCCCCGCCGACTTCACAGGGCGGAAACCAGTCCTCCTCCGGGTGGACCAGAATGGGGCCGTCCAGCGCGTCGTGCATGTTCAGCACCGGTTCCAGCACCTCATAGCTGACCTTTACCAGCTTCATGGCCTTCAGGGTGGCCTTTTCCGTCTCGGCGGCGATGATGGCCACCGGGTCCCCCACGAAGCGGACGTGCTGGTCCAGAATCAGCCGGTCATAGGGAGAAGGCTCCGGATAGGTCTGCCCCGCAATGGCAAACCGAGTCTTCGGCACATCCTCCCAGGTGTAGATATCCACCACGCCGGGCACCTTTTTGGCAGCAGCGGTGGAGACGGACTGGACGATCGCGTTTGGGTACGGGCTTCGCAGAAGCTTCACCACCAAGGCGTTTTCCGGGGTCACGTCGCTGACATAGACGGGCTTTCCCAAAAGAAGCTGCATGGCGTCCTTTTTGCGCATGGGCCTGCCTACGGAGTTGTATGTATTGCGTTCCATAGCTGCCTCCTTACCGCTTCCGGCTGTTTAGGGCAACACCGCATAATGGGGCGAGAGCTTTCGGCGATAGATTTTGTCTCAGATGAACGTTTGGAAAGTGCGGGAATACTGGATGTATTTCCCACTTTTCGAACTGCACAGATGGAGCAAAAGATCCGGCGAAAGCCGAAATTCCCATTGTGCGGTGTTGCCCTACCTTTCTCTTCTTTATTTTCCAAGGAAAGTATAGCACTTGGCCGCCCCAATGTAAATTGCGGGAAACGAAGAAGATTGTGGCCCAGATTATTCAGATTCTGTTCAAAAAGTGGAAAGGCTGGAATGGGGGATCCGCTCCCTTTTTCCCTCCGCTGCCGCCCGGGCAAGCCTCTCCTTTTCGACATGAAATATTTTTACCCAAAGGGCTTGCCTCCGCCCTGGTTTTGTGGTATGGTGTTAACAACGTATTTAAAGGAGTCAGCGTTATGATCGAACTATTGAAAGCCGTCCTCTTCGGCATTGTGGAGGGCGTTACCGAGTGGCTGCCTATTTCCTCCACCGGGCACCTGATTTTACTCAACGAGTTTATCACCCTGAACGTGTCCCGGGAATTTCGGAGTATGTTTGATGTGGTAATCCAGCTTGGGGCCATTCTGGCGGTCATCGTCCTGTTCTTCCATAAGCTGAACCCCTTCTCTCCCCGGAAGTCGGAAACGGAAAAGGCCCAGACCTGGAGTCTGTGGTTTCGGGTCATCGTGGCCATCCTCCCCTCCGGCATCGTGGGCATCCTGCTGGACGACTGGATGGACGCCCACCTGCACAACGGGATTGTGGTGGCTCTGGCCCTGATCGTCTACGGCGTAGCCTTTATTCTGGTGGAAAAGCGGAATGACCGGCGCAGAGCCAGGATCCGGGATGTTCACGACATCGATTACCGGACCGCCCTGCTCATTGGCGCCTTCCAGTGCCTGAGCCTGGTGCCGGGCACCTCCCGTTCCGGCTCCACCATCCTGGGCGCCATTGTGCTGGGGGTGGAACGGAGCGCCGGCGCGGAGTTCTCCTTCTTCATGGCCATTCCCACCATGCTGGGGGCCAGCGCCATCAAGCTGCTCAAATTTCTCGCTTCCGGTGTCAGCGCCACCGGCACGGAGATGGGGGTGCTGATCATCGGGTGCGTGGTGTCCTTTGTGGTGAGCCTGCTGGTCATCCAGGCCCTGATGGACTATGTACGGGGGCATTCCTTCTCCGCCTTTGGCGTCTACCGCATTGTGCTGGGCGCTGTCGTGATGGCATATTTTCTGTTCGTAAGATGACGACAATCATAAAATGGAGGATACAATATGGAATACTGCATGGAAAACGAGTACCTGAAGGTCACGATCACCACCTGGGGCGGCCAGGTCAAGAGCGTGATCCGCAAATGCGACGGCGTGGAGCACATGTGGCAGGCGGATAAATCCGTCTGGGGCTACCACGCGCCCATTCTCTTCCCCTACTGCGGCCGGTGTGTGGGAAATGTCATAGAGGCCAAGGGCTTAAGCTACGACGCCCCCCAGCACGGCTTCGCCCGGAACCTGGAGCATACTTTGGTAGACCAGGCTCCCGACGCCGTAGTGCTGGAGCTTTGCTCCGACGAGAAAACGCTTCAGCAGTTCCCCTATGAATTCCGTCTGGTTTCCACCTTTACCCTGGAGGGAGACACCCTGCACCACACCCTGACGGTGGAAAATCCCGGGGAAGAGGAGCTGGCTTTCGGCATCGGCTTCCATCCCGGCTTTACCGTTCCCTTTGACAATAAGCACGTGGCCACGGACTATGAGCTGCGCTTTTCCGACATGGAGTCCCCTATCTGCATCAACAATCTGCCCCACGGCCTGATGCACGGCAACCTCTACCTGCTGCCTCCCAACATCCAGTCCATCCCCATCGACGAGTATATTTTCGCCAATGACAGCCACTGCATGGTAAACTTGCGCTCCTCCACCCTGGGAGTATACGAAAAGGGCACCGGCCGGGGCGTAGTCTGTGACATTTCCGAGTTCCCCTACACCCTGATCTGGAGCAAGCCCGGGATGCCTCAGTTCGTGTGCATCGAGCCATGGCACAGCCTGCCCAGCCCCGAAGGCGGCTCTAAAAAGTGGGAGGACAAGGCCGCGGCGGCGGTCCTGGCCCCCGGCGAGGCGTGGAGCACCACGCTGAGTACTTCCTTTGTAAGATAATCTCAGTTTTTCCTGCATCCCCCCGTCAGGGGGATGCAGGACAGGCTGTCGAAAAACCATGTCATTCTGAGCCAGTGCGCAGGAAATTCTGGAATAACAGCCACTGGCAGTTATCCAAATTCAGATTC
>DLAP01000056.1 GCA_002493965.1 Clostridiales bacterium UBA7044 | reverse complement strand
CGGGCGGTTATTGAGCGCTTACGTATTATCTTTCATTATTTATTTCGTCGAAGCATTAATCACACTTCTCCCTATAAAACGTGGCTGCTGTATAGGTGACCCAGGGCGGTCAATTTTTGGAGGTAGGTTATGAAACTATTGATCGTGCGTCATGGAGACCCAGACTATACCATTGACTCTCTGACAGAAACCGGCTGGCAGGAGGCAGAACTCCTTTCCCACCGTCTCTGCCGACTGAACATCAAGGATTTTTACTGCTCCCCTATGGGACGGGCCCGGGATACCGCAAAGCCTACCTTGGAAAAGCTGGGCCGTCAGGCGGAGATTTTGCCGTGGCTCCGGGAGTTCTCTCCTCAGGTTTTGCGCCCTCATACGAACAGGAGGTCCATTGCCTGGGACTGGCTGCCTCAGGACTGGACCGCAGACAAACGGTTTTTTGACCGGGAACATTGGTGGGATAACGATCGTTTTGCCCAGGCCGGGGTAATGGAGGAGGCTAAATGGGTATGGCAGAGCCTGGATGATCTTCTCGCCAGCCATGGGTATCGCCGTGAAGGGGAATTCTACCGTGTCGAGACGCCCAATGAAGACACCATTGTGTTCTTCTGCCATTTTGGGGTGGAGTGTGTGCTGCTGAGTCACCTCCTGGGGATCTCTGCCATGGCTTTGTGGCAGGGCACCTGCGCCCTTCCTTCCTCCATCACGACGCTGACAACGGAGGAGCGACGGGAGGGCATCGCTGCCTTCCGAATGAGTGCTTTTGGGGACACCTCCCATCTGTACGCGGCGGATCGGGAGCCATCCTTTTCCGGACGATTTTGCGAAACCTATGAAAATAGGGTCCAGCGCCACGATTAAGTAAACATGGATCAGCAAGACCCGGGAAAAGCGGGATAAGGACCGTTTCCGTCGGGATCTGGGCGGGGCAGAGGACGCCCACCGGCGGTTCACGGGGCCGGTTCATGGAGTACATTTCGGGAAATGCAGAATGGATTTTAGGCGATATTGTGGAACTTAAGAAGTGGCGCTCATTGGCAGAGCGGAGAACTTCAAAAGATGATATGATTATAAAACCGGCAGACTTTGTCAGAAGGCTGCCGGTTTTCCATTCCCGCCAGGTCCCATGTCAATAGTTGGGGTTGAAATCATGGAGAAATTGGTGTATACTACCATTGAATTTGTATACCCTGCTTTTGGCATGAAAAGGAAAAGGGGGAATGGCAGTGAAAAAGGTTTTATTCGTGGCAACGGTGGTCAAGACCCACATGATGCAGTTCCATCTGCCCTATCTGCGTATGTTTCACGAAATGGGCTGGGAAACTGCGGTAGCGGCAAAGAATGACTATGAAACCCCGACCGACTGCCAGATCCCGGACTGTGACACCTATTTTAACATTCCCTTTCACCGGATTCCCTGGAAGAAGGACAATCTGACCGCCTACCGGATGCTGAAAAAGATCATTGATGAAGGCAGCTTCGACATTGTCCATTGCCATACCCCGGTGGGGGCCATGATTGCGAGGCTGGCCGCCCGGGACGCAAGGAAGAAAGGCACCCGGGTGATCTATACCGCCCACGGTTTTCACTTTTTTAAGGGTGCGCCGGTGCAAAACTGGCTGCTGTATTATCCTGCGGAATGGGTTCTCTCCTTTTTTACCGATGTACTCATTACCATTAACAAAGAGGACTACCAAAGAGCGGGGAAGCATCTGCATCCGAAAAGATTAGAATATGTGCCCGGTGTGGGAATCGACACCGGGAAATTTACGAGCAGCCCCCAGCAGCGGCAGGAGAAGCGAAAAATGCTGGGCTTCGGGGAGGATGACTTCCTAATCCTCACTGTGGCTGAAATGACAAAAAACAAAAATCATATTACCGTGCTGAACGCCCTGGCGGCGCTGAAGGAGCGGGAGGAATTTTCCCGCATCCATTATCTTATCTGTGGCCGGGGGGAGCAGTGGGAGAGCCTGGGACAGGCGGCAGCCGATTTGGGCATCTACGACCATGTGCACTTCTTGGGCTACCGGACGGACGCACGGTCACTGTACGGGACCTGCGATTTGTTTGCCTTTATGACCTACCGGGAGGGCCTGCCCGTTTCCCTGATGGAGGCCATGGCGGCAGGAATGCCTATCGTCTGCACCCGGGTTCGGGGTAATACGGACCTGATCCAGAATGGAATTTCTGGCGTATTTGTGGACAACAGCCCTGAAAGTCTGGCACAGGCAATCCTGACCCTTTACGGGGAACCGGAGAAGCGGAAAACGCTGGGCGCGGGGGCGACGGAAGCGGTGAAGCCCTTCGGGGAGGAAACTGTGCATCAAAAAATGCGGGAAATTTACTTTGGCGCATAAAGCAGAAAGAGGGCACACGAATGGCGGGAACCTTACTTGTATCGCTGGATTTTGAACTGTTCTGGGGAATGCTGGACGTATGCCCTCTGGAGCAGTACCAGGACCATGTGCTGGGCGGCAGAGAAGCCATCCCCAAGCTGCTAAAGCTATTTGAGAAATATGACATTCACGCCACCTGGGCGGCGGTGGGCTTCCTGTTCGGGGAAAGCAAGGAAGAACTGGCGCGGTTTTTCCCGGCGGCCGGAGAGCGGCCCTGTTACCGGAACCTGGGGCTGGATCCCTACGCTTATCTTGCCAAAATCGGGGAGAATGAGCGAGAAGCGCCCTGCTTCTATGGGCCGTCCCTGCTGAAATTGATTGCCCAGACCCCGGGCCAGGAGCTTGGCAGCCATACCTTCTCCCATTACTACTGCCGGGAAACCGGACAAACCCCGGGAGAATTTGCCGCCGACATGAAAGCGGCGAGAGAAATCGCTATGGCCCATGGCTATGACGTCCACAGCGCGATTCTCCCCCGGAACCAGTGCGAACCAGAATACACGGAAGTTTTGCGGGAGACAGGGTTTACTGCCTACCGGGATGAGGAAAACGACTGGATCCACGAAAAGATCCATTTCCACCCCCTGCTGCGGCTGCTGCGGCTCATGGATGTGTATTTTCCCCTGACGGGACAGGGGGGGTACGTTCCAAAGAATGAAAACGGTATCTGGAACCTGACCGGCTCCCGGATGTATAAGCCGATTTTAAAGCCTCTGTACTGCTTAGAGGGGCTGAAACTCCATCGGATCAAAAACCAGATGCTCCACGCGGCGAAAAGGGGTCTTACCTTCCACCTGTGGTGGCACCCCCACAACATTGGGGTGCGGACGGAAGAACATCTTCGTCAGTTGGAGGAGATTTTTAAGTATTACGCCCAGCTGAGAGAAACCTATGGCATGGAAAGCCGGAATATGGGCGAAATGACGGCATTTCTGGAAAACCAGAGAAACGAGGGCAGATCATGAAAGTGATGCACGTCTTAAATTCCAGAGAGTATACCGGTGCGGAGAAGGTGGTCTGCCAGATCATCCACGCATTCCACGATACGGATGTGGAGATGGTTTACTGCAGCCCGGACAGCGAGAATATCCAGATGATGCTGAAAAGCCAGGGCGTGACCTTCCTGCCCATGGAAAAGCTGACACCGAAGGAATTAAAGCGGGTCATCCGTTCGGAGAAGCCGGACCTGATTCATGCCCATGATATGCGTGCAAGCTTTGTATCGGCCCTGTGCTGCGGGAAAATCCCTGTTATTTCACACATTCACAACAACGCCTATGACGCCCGGGGCTTAAGCCTTAAGTCCGTGGCCTACCTGCTGGCAGGTTTTCGGGCCAAGCACATTCTCTGGGTGTCAAACAGCTCCTATGAGGGCTATCTTTTCCACAAGCTGTTTGCGAAAAAGAGCAGTGTGCTTTATAACATCATCGACGAAAAGGAAATCTTCCAGAAGCTTTCGGAGGACGAAAGAAAATACGACTTCGACATGATCTATGTAGGCCGCCTGACCTACCAGAAGGACCCCCAGCGGCTGATTCGGCTGTGCGCCCGGTTAAAGGCGCAAAAGCCTGACTTGAAGGTGGCCATTGTTGGCTCCGGAGAGCTGGAAGAGGAAGTGCAGGGACTGAGTGAGGAACTGGGCCTTACAGAAATGGTGCATTTCCTGGGATTCCAGCCCAATCCCATCAAGATGATCCATGACAGCGTTGCCTTAATCCTGACCTCCCGATGGGAGGGAACCCCCATGTGCGCTCTGGAAGCCATGGCTTTGGGAACGCCGGTGGTGAGCACTCCCTCTGATGGGATGAAGGACCTGATTGACACAGACGTGAACGGCTGCCTGGGGCAGACAGACGAGGAACTGGAAGATAGTCTTCTGAGAATTTTCCGGGATGAAGCGTTCCGACAGACCCTTTCGGAAAACGCCCAGAAGAAGTTCCGGGAAATCAATGACGCCGAGGGGTACAAGCGCGCGATTATGGAGTGCTACCAGAGGGGGAGAAACGCATGAAAATTCTCCAGATCATTCCCTATTTCTGCTTCGGCGGGGCGGAGACCATGTGCGAAAACCTATGCTACGCCTTGATTGGGCAGGGGCATGACGTGACGGTGGTCAGCCTGTATGGGGAGAAAACCCCTATCTCCCGGCGGATGGAAGAGGCTGGGGTGAAGATTCGTTACCTGGATAAGAAGCTGGGTCTAGATCTTTCCATGGTGCCAAAGCTCCATCGCATTATGAGGGAAGAAAAGCCGGATGTGGTCCACACCCACCTGGACGTGATCAAATACGCCGTGGCTGCGGCTTTCCTGGCGGGAGTGCCCAAGTGCGTCCACACCGTCCACAATGTGGCGGAGAAGGAGGCGGAGGGAAAGACCCAAAGAAAAATCAACGGCTTTTATTTCCGCCGGGGCTGGTCGGTGCCGGTGGCGCTCAGCCCGGAGGTGCAGTCCTCCATTGTAGCTTTTTATGGGCTGAAAAAGGAGCGGGTGCCCGTTGCCTATAACGGGGTGGATTTGTCTCGGTGCAACCCCAAGGAAAACTACAGCGGAGGGGAGAATTTCCATATTCTCCATATCGGCAGATTCAATGAGCAGAAAAACCATGGGATGCTCCTGCGGGTATTTCGGAAGCTGGCCTTGGAAAATCCCGATCTCCGGCTGGATTTGCTGGGAGACGGGGAACTTCGGCAGGAGATGGAAAGGTTAGCGGAGGATTTGGGCATCAAAGGGAAGGTTTCCTTCCTGGGCGCCCAGTCCAATGTCTATCCTTATCTGCACGAGGCGGATTTGTTTTTGCTTCCCTCCCGGTATGAGGGAATGCCCATGACGCTAATTGAAGCCATGGGCACAGGGCTGCCCATTGTGGCAACGGCGGTGGGCGGCGTCCCCGATATGCTCCAAAACGGGGTGGACGGCTTCACCGTTCCCTGTGAGGAAGGGGCGGTGGTTGGCGCCTGTGAAGCCCTCATGGGTAACGAAGCACTGCGGGAGAAATTGGGCAGAGCGGCAAGAAAAAACGCGGACCGTTTTTCGGCCGAAACCATGGGAAAACGTTATCTGGAAATTTACGCGGAATAGAAAAGAGGTGGAGCCCTGGATGAATGAAAAAATCTCCGTGATCGTTCCGGCGTACAATACGGGAAAATGGCTGACCCGGTGTCTGGACAGCCTGATGAATCAGACCTATGACAACCTGGAGGTCATCGCGGTCAACGACGGCTCCACAGACGATACAAAAGCCATTTTGGACGATTATGCCCGGGAACACCCCAAAGTGAAGGTGATCCACAAAGAAAACGGCGGTGTTACTTCCGCCCGGCTTCGGGGTGTGGCGGAAGGGTCGGGAGACTGGATCGGTTTTATGGACGGAGACGACCAGGTGGAGCCGGATATGTACGCTCGTCTTTTGGCCAATGCCCAGAGCGCCGGGGCGGAGATTTCCCACTGCGGCCATCAGGTTCGATTCCCTGACGGCAGGATAGAATATGTTCACAACACCGGCGCCCGGAAGGTGCAGGATCATCTCACCGGCCTGAAAGACCTGCTGGACGGGGCAGTGGTGGAATCCAGCCTCTGTACCAAGCTGTTTCGAAAAGAACTGTTTGAAGGGCTTTCCGACTGGATGGATCCCGCTATTAAAAATAACGAAGACCTTTTCATGAACTATTATCTGTTCGCCCAAGCGAATACGTCGGTTTACGAGGATTTCTGCCCCTACCACTACATTCTCCGGGCCGGCTCCGCCTCCTATAACCAATTTCATGAACACAGCCTCTTTGACCCAATCCGGGTGCGGCAGAAGATCCTGGAGCGCTGTGAGCCGGAAATGGAGGAGGAGGCCCGGGTGGCGCTGCTGAGAAACTGTCTCTTTGCCTATGGGCAGCTGGCTTTGAACCTAAGCAAACAGTATGATGATTTCCGTAACCGTGTCCGGAGGCTGCTCTCTCAGCAGAAGGAGTTTTTCCCTCTTCTGTCTATGCGGAACCGGGTCCTTGCGAACATGATCTGCACCGCTCCCTGGAGCTTCCATTTTGCCTATGGGCTGTATGTGAAATGCTTCCAGCGGGAAGAACAGCACTAGAAAGGAAGAAGCGTGGATGGAACCGTTGATCACCGTGATCGTTCCGGTATACAAGGTGGAAGCCTATTTGGACAGATGCGTCCAGTCCATGACCGACCAAACCTACCAGAATTTGGAGATCCTGCTGGTGGACGATGGTTCCCCGGACAGGAGCGGCGAAATCTGCGACCGCTGGGCGGAAAAGGACAGCCGGGTTCGGGTGATCCATCAGGAGAACCAGGGCCTGGGGGCCGCCCGAAATACCGGGCTGGACGCGGCCAGGGGTGAGTTCGCCTGCTTTGTGGACAGTGATGACTATGTATCTCCGAACTTCTGTGCCCTGCTTTTGGCCATGATGGATGAGAATACAGATATTACCGAGTGCGGCTATTTGGAAACCCAAAGCAATGATGCTGACTTTGATTCCGATTTCCGCCCGCCCACCCGCTACAGCCCGTTGGAAGCCGTGAGGGAGAACATTCGGGATGAGATATTCCGGCAGATTGCCTGTAATAAACTTTACCGGCGGGAAATTCTGGAGGATCTCCGTTTCCCTGTGGGCGTGATCAATGAGGATGAGTTTTTTACCTATCAGGCATTGGCAAAGGCTGGAAGTCTGGTTCGTTCGGATACCCGCCTGTATGCCTACCGTCAGCGGGGGGGCAGTATCATGCACAATCCCTTCTCCCTGAATCGGCTGGATGGCATCCGGGCAAAGCGTCAGCGGCTTTCCTTTCTGGAGGAAAATATGCCTCAGCTGGTTCCTCAGGCAAAGAATGATCTGTTAATGAGCTGCCTGTACGGGATGCAGGGAACGATGAGAAGCCTGCGCGGAGGGCAGCGGCAGCAGGCGGAGGCGTTTCTGAAAGACACTTTGGCGCGCTTAAAGCCGGTGCCTGTGGAAGAGGAGCCCAGCGGAAAGCGGCGCTTTCTGCTGCGGTGTGCCGGAAGCTCCCTGAAGGGGACGGCTCGGGCGCTGAACATTCTGGAAAACTTACACATTCTGAAATAAGGAGGGCGGGAAAATGGAATACGCCTATCCCATTACGGTGTTTACGCCCACCTATAACCGGGCATATGTTTTAGAAAATCTCTACCGTTCTCTCCAGCGTCAGACCTACAAGAATTTTGAGTGGCTGGTGGTGGACGACGGTTCTTCTGACGATACGGAAGAACTGTTTTGCAAGTGGTGTCAGGAAGAAAATCCCTTTCCCATTCGCTATGTGAAGCAGGAAAACGGGGGCAAGTGCCGGGCCATCAATCATGGCTTGCAGGAAGCCCGGGGGAAACTGTTCTTCACGGTGGACTCGGACGACTACTTGACGGACGATGCCCTGGAAAAGATCATCGCCTGGGAAGCGGCCCTTCCCAGGGATCAGAAATTTTGCGGCATCGTGGCAAACCGGGGAGATACGCCGGAGCATACGCCCAATACCCTTTTTGAAGGGGACTATCTGGATGGGAACGCCTTTGACCTGTACGGCAGGATCGATGGAGAAAGGGCGCTGGTATTTTATACGGAAATCCACCGAAAATATCTCTACCCGGAATTTCCCGGAGAGAAATTCATGACGGAGGCCGTCACCTGGAACAGGATGGCCTATGACGGCTACCGGATCCGCTTTTATAACGATATTATTTGGATTTGGGAATACAAGGCGGATGGACTGACGAAGGCAGGCTATCAGGTATTCCTGAACAATCCCCAGGGCACGGCCCTGTTCTTCCGGGAAAAGGCCGTCTTCTTCCACTACCCACTGAAAACCAAGCTTGGTATGTGGTACGGCTTTACCTGCGACGCTATGGACCGCTGCACCAATGCCCAGATTGCGGAGTTTATCGATATGCCCCTATGGCTGGTGGAGCCTATGAAGCAGCTCCATGCTTTTGTCCAATTTACCCGAAGAAAGAGGAACACCAATGGATAATGCCTATCATACTCATATCTCAGCCAAGCATAAGCTGCTGGACTTAAACCTGAAGGAGGTTTGGCGCTACCGGGATCTGATCGTCCTGTTTGTCAAGCGCAACTTTACAATCACCTATAAGCAGACCATCTTGGGTCCTGCCTGGCTGTTTATTACGCCATTGTTTAGCAGTATTGTCCAGGCGTTCGTCTTCGGCGGCATTGCGGGAATCGGCACGGAAGGGGTGCCCACCCTGCTATTCTATCTGTGCAACAACGCGGTGTGGACCTTCTTTGCCACCTGCCTGACCGGCAACGCCAGGACCTTCCTGGATAATGCCTATGTGTACGGCAAGGTTTACTTCCCCCGGCTGGTAACACCGATTTCCAATGTGATCTCCACGGTCATTCGGTTTGCCATACAAATGCTGCTGGTGCTGCTGTTCCTGCTTTATTTCCTGATTGGGGGACGGGTCCATCCCAACTGGGCTTGGTGGCTGATGATTCCGGTGGAGCTGCTGCATCTGGGCATCCTGGGCATGGGCTTTGGCATCATCATTTCCAGCCTGACCACCAAGTATCGGGACCTGTCTATTCTGGTGGATTTCGGCGTTTCCCTGTGGATGTACGCTACGCCTGTGGTATATCCCCTGTCCACGGTGAACGGCTGGATGAAAACGCTGCTGTGGGTGAACCCGGTGACATCCTCCGTGGAGCTGATGCGCTATGCTGTGGTGGGCCAGGGGACCCTGGCATGGGGCTGGTATGCCCTGTCCTGGGGGATCACCCTGCTGGTGGCGTTCCTGGGCATCCTGATTTTCAACAAGGTGGAGCGCACCTTTATGGACACGGTGTAAGGAGGGACTTGGGATGCAGGAAAGAAAGAACGACCGCCCGGTTGCCATACGGCTGTCCGGAGTCAAGAAGCGCTACAAGCTGGGCCAGATCGGCGGGGCAACCCTGAATGAGGAGCTGCAAAGCTGGTGGGCCAGAGTCCGGGGAAAGGAAGACCCCAATCTGCCCATCGGCATGGACCAGCGCCTGGTGGGCAAGACCTTTATGGCCCTCAACGGCATTGATCTGACGGTATATCAGGGGGAGGCTCTGGGCATCATTGGCGGCAACGGCGCGGGAAAAAGCACCATGCTGAAGCTGCTCAGCCGGGTCACGGCTCCCACCGAGGGAGAGATCGACATTTACGGCCGGATTACCTCCATGCTGGAGGTGGGTACCGGCTTTAACGGAGAAATGACCGGTCGGGAGAACATCTATATGAACGGGGCGATCCTTGGCATGACCAAGGCGGAGATCGACGAGAAAATGGAGCAGATCATCGACTTTTCCGAGGTGCGGGAGTTCATCGATACCCCGGTGAAGCGGTACTCCTCCGGCATGTTTGTGAAGCTGGCCTTCTCCGTGGCGGCCCACTTAGACAGCGAGATCATGATTATGGACGAGGTTCTGGCCGTGGGCGACATGGCCTTCCAAAAAAAATGCCTGGACAAGATGCGCTCCGCTGCCACCGTCCAGGGCCGGACCGTGCTGTACGTCTCCCACAACATGAGCACCATTCGCAAGCTCTGTGACCGGTGCATCGTGCTGGACAAGGGCAGAATCATTTTTGACGGGGATGTGGAGGAAGCCATTGCCATCTACTCCCGGAATCTGTACGACCAGTGGTCCGAGGAGCAGACCACCTTTGACCTGACGAAAACCGCAGGCCGCGCGGTCTATGCGTCCCATATGGCGCTTCTTACTCGCTTGGAGCTTCTTAACAAGGAACGGGCGATTTATTCTGTGGGAGAACCCCTGCAGCTCCGGATTCAGGTGGAGGCAAAACGGGCCTATCCGAATCTGCGGCTTCGAATGGAGATCCGGTATGAAGACGAAACCCCGGTGGGGACCATGCCAATGGTTTCTCTGGGTGCGTTCCAGTCCGGGGAAACCCGGGACTTTACGATCACCTTTTCTCCCGCCCACCTGATCGAGGGGAAATACCGGGTGGTTATGGTGCTGTTCGAAATTGACGAATTTGGAAACAGCTTTGATCAGGACACACTGCTCAATGCCTTTATGTTCAAGCTGGAGGCATCGGAGAAAATCGTTTGGGATCAATCCAACTGGGGGCATATCCGCTTCCCGGACGCCGGAGTGACCCCGCTGGACCAGCCGAAATAAAGAATCGTTCCTTTTGGGAAGAAAAGCGGTCAAGGGCCTGTCTTCAGGGACTTTGACAATATGCAGTGCAGATGAAGGAGAAATTCATATGGCGCAGATCAGTGTGATGATGGCGGCCTACAATACGGAAGCCTATATCCGCCGGGCGTTGGACAGTATCTTAAGCCAGACCTTCCAGGATTTTGATGTCATTGTGGTGGATGATGGCAGCCAGGACGCCACGGGAGCGATTGCGGAGGCGTATGCACAGCGGGATGACCGCATTCACGTCCTGCACCAGGAGAACGCCGGAACCTGCATCACCAGAAATGTGTGTCTGGACTGGACAAGTCAAAACAGCGACAGCCAGTGGGTCATTTTTGTGGACAGTGATGATTGGCTGCATCCGGAAATGCTGGAACGGATGTGGAAAGCGGCCCAGGATTTTTCTGTGGGAATCTGCGTTTGCGGTTACCAGGAGACAACAGGAGACGACCCGGTGGTACGGGCGGAAGACTGCAGGCCCCAGACCTGGAAAACCATGGATTTCTATCAAAAGAACTATGTCAACGCGATTATGGCCTGCTGTAAGCTTTACCGCAAAAGCTGTTATGCTGACATCCGGCACCCGGAGGGCAGATTCCATTTCGATGATGAATTTGTTACGTACCGGGTGCTGTACCGGGAAGAAAACATGGTGTTCCTCCCGGCACCTCTGTACGCATATTATGTAAACGATAATGGGCTGACCAAGCAAGTTTGGAACCCAAGCTTTCTGGATGCCTGGGTAGCCTATGAGGAGCAGATTGCCTTCTTTAAAGAAAAAAACCGTCCGGAATTGGTGAAATTCCGCTACCGGGGCTATCTGGAGAACGCTATGGTGAATTTGCGGGAGGCCATGTCCGCCCAGGAGACCACCGAGATTGTGGAGGCCCGGAAACGGATCGTGAAGACCATCCGGCGTCTGCTATGGCGGATGTGGCACGAGGGCTGTATTGATTTTTGGATCGATTATGACATCCTGTATCGGTTCTATCCCACCCTGACCCGCATTTACCGGTTCTGGCTGGATCGAATCAGGAGGGGAGAAAATGCCTGAAATCAGTATTATCGTGCCGGTGTACCGGGCGGAAGCGTACCTGACTGACTGTATTGACAGCATTTTGAATCAGACCTTTCAGAACTTCGAGGTGCTGCTGGTGGATGACGGCAGTCCTGACCGCTGTGGGGAAATCTGTGAGGATTACGCCCGCAAGGACGGCCGCATTCGGGTGATTCATCAGACCAATCAGGGCCAGGCAGCCGCCCGAAATCATGCCATGGCGATTGCAAGGGGCAGATGGCTTTGCTTTGTGGACAGCGACGATGCTGTTCATCCGCAAATGGTGGAACTCCTTTACCGGCAGGTAAAGGAGGGAAATGCTGCCGTGAGTATGTGTGCCATGCTGGAAAGCGCAGCACTGCCTGAGAACTTTTTTGAGGCCAGGGAGGCGTTCTTTGCTGCCTATACTATGGACGAAGACACTCTGACGAACCTGTTTGACCGGGGGGAATACCCGGGCTGGGTGGCCTGCGGTAAGCTGATCCCCAGAGAATTGGTGGCAAGCTATCCTTTCCGGGAAGGCCGGGTGTATGAGGATAACGAGGCGGTATGCCGCTGGATCTGCCAGGGAAAGACTTTGGCGGTGACGGTGGAACAGCTATATTTTTACAGAACCAATCCCGCCAGCACGACCCAGAGCAGTTTCAGCATCAAGAAGCTGGACTACCTGTGGGCACTGGAAAGCATTCTGCACTTTTACCGGGAGCGGGGGTACGAGAAATTGGTGGAGCGGTTTTCTGGGCTTTACGCCGAAGCGGCGGCAGGCTTCTATCGTGTGACCCGGTGGAAACTGGAAGATCAGGAGCGGGCGAAGGACATTCGCCGGGGCGTGAGAAGACTCTACGGCCAGGAGAAGTTCCCCTTGACAAAGCCCCAATATGAGGACCTGCTGGATGCCATGCACCCCAAGCTGATTCAGTTCTATTGGCCCCTGGAGGGCGCGGCCCGTACGCTTCGGGAAGAAGGGCTCCGGGGCCTTACAAAGAAAATTGCAGCCCAATTTCGGAAGGAGGACACGGTATGAGCATTCCCAAGATCATCCATTACTGCTGGTTCGGCGGAAAGCCCAAGCCGCCCCTGGCAGAAAAGTGCCTGAAAAGCTGGAGAAAGTTCTGCCCGGACTTTGAAATTCGGGAGTGGAATGAGGGAAACTTTGATATTGCCACAGCGCCGTTGTATGTCCGGCAGGCTTATGAGGCGGGACGCTGGGCATTCGTGACCGACTATGTGCGTTTAAAGGCCCTGACGGAAGAGGGCGGCATTTACATGGACACGGACGTAGAGGTGGTGAAGCCTTTTACGCCGTATCTTCACCACCAGGCCTTCGCTGGCTTTGAAAGTCCCGCAAGAATCCAGACAGGGCTGCTTGCCTGTGAGAAGGATTTCCCCTTGTTCCGGGAATTTTTGAGCTATTATGACACTGCCCAATACTATAACCCAGACGGCACGGAGAACATTACCACCAACGTGGAGGTGCTGACCGCTCTGTGCGAAAAGTATGGCTTTCAGGGGGATGACACCTATCAGGTGGTGAAGGGCTTTGCCATCTACCCAAGAGAATACTTTTGTCCCGTAGATTTTGACACGGAAAAACTCCACAGAACCAGAAAAACCGTGACCATCCACTGGTTCGCCGCTTCCTGGCACACCCAGGAGGAATTGGAGACAATTCAGGCGGAACGTCTCCGTCAGAAAAAGGAAAAGCAGAGTCAGGCCCGGGTCCGGATCGGACATGCCCTCTTGGGCGAAAAGGGCTATGAGAAGCTGAAAGCCCTGATAAAGCGATAAAAGGAGGAAAATCCATGCCCCAGATCAGTGTGATTGTTCCGGTTTACAAAGTGGAAGCGTACCTGAGCCGGTGCGTGGACAGCATCCTGAACCAGACCTTCCGGGATTTTGAAGTGATTCTGGTGGATGACGGCAGTCCGGACCGCTGCGGGGAAATCTGTGAGGAATATGCCCGCCAGGACAATCGGATTCGCGTGATTCATCAGGAAAACGGGGGCTTATCCGCAGCCCGGAACGCCGGGATTGACTGGGTTTTTGCCTATAGTGACAGCCGCTATCTCGCCTTCGTGGACAGCGACGACTATGTAGCGCCGGAATTTTTGCAAAGGCTTTTTGACGCGGTAAAGGAAACCGGCTGTGCCATCAGTGTCTGCGGGATTGTCAAGACGGCGGGGGATCCTTTGCCTGAGACGACGGCGGAAGCACCCCAGGTCATGGCGGCGGAGGACTACTATTGCAGCAAAGAAATCCACGGCGGCGTGACCATGGTGGCGTGGAACAAGCTGTATGCCCGTGCCCTGTTTGAGACCCTCCGCTACCCAAAAGGAAAGCTTCACGAGGATGAATACACCACCTACAAAGCCGTGTACCAGTCGGAAAAAGTAGCGGTGATGACCGCGCCCCTGTATGGATATTTCCAGAACGAGGCCGGGATCATGCGGGCAAAATGGAGCCCAAAGCGGCTGCATTCCCTGGAAGCGGTGGAGGAGCAGATCGCCTTTGCCCGGGAGGGAAACTACCCGAAGCTTCTGGAAAAAGCAGCAATACAGTATATTTTTACCGCCGATTCCCAGCTTGAGCAGGTGGGAGAAAATCCTGCATATCGGAATTACCGACCCATTTTGCGGAAAAAGCTTCGCTGGGGGCTCATGCAGGGCAGGAAGACGGGGGCGTTTCCCGGAAACGCAGAGCATATGTGGGCCTATGAAAAAGCCTATCCCTTTAAGCCCTTCTGGTGGCTGTATTTCAAAGTGAGGAAGCTATGAAAGACTGCATTTCTGTAATCGTGCCGGTGTATAACGTGGCGGTATATCTGCCCCAGTGCTTAGACAGCATCCTTTCCCAGAACCATGAAGCCCTGGAAGTGATTCTCATTGACGACGGTTCCACCGACGGGTCCGGGGAGATCTGTGATCGATATGCCGCCGCGGATTCCCGGATCCGGGTGATCCATCGGAAAAACGGCGGCGCGGCGGCGGCAAAAAACATGGGTCTCGCCATTGCCACAGGGGAATATTTAAGCTTCGTGGACAGCGACGATTATTTGGAGCCGGGGGCCTACCGTTCTATGATGGAAGCCCTTCAGGAGACCGGGGCGGATGCGGGAGAGTTTTCCTTCCGGGATGTGTACCGGAACCGGGAAGAAGAACAGATTTTATATCCGGAGCGGAGAATCATGACCGGCCGGGAATATCTGATCCGCTACACGGAAAGCTGGACCGGGGCTCTGCTGTGGAATAAGCTTTATAAGCGGCGGCTGTTTGATGGGGTTGTCTTTGAAGAAGGGCATAAGATCGACGACGAATACTTTACCTATCAGGGCTTTTTCCGGGCGAACCGGGTGGCCTGCGATGGGAGAATGGTCTATAACTACCGCCGCCGGGCATCCAGCGTTATGCTCTCTCCTGCGGCCTCTGCTCAGCGCTCCCTGGATCGGATCGACGCCCTGAGTAAGCGGCGGGAAAAGGTGGCGGAAGTCTGTCCGGAACTGCGAACGGTATTTGATACGGACTATATCAACTCCCTCATATATATGTCCCAGTACCCCAATAACACCCCGGAGAGCATTGCCATGCTGAAAAGGAAGCTGAGGCAGTATCTCCTGGAACGGGGCAATACCTTCCCGCCTAAACGCTTTTGGCGGGGGGTAGCCGAGCTTCTCTGCGTTCCCACGCAAAAGCTGCTTGATAAGTATGGTAAGGCGGAAGAACCGGTGGACCCGGAAGTTTATTTCCCATAAAACTTCATGCTCTGTGCAAGCCATTTTTTCGCAGGGCAAAAAGAGCCGCTGTTTGAGCGTTTTGACAGGTTTCAGATAGGCCCTAGCTTTGCTATGCTTTTGCATAGCAAAACAGCCCGGAAAGGCTTGCACCTTTCCGGGCCTGGCATTTTTTCTGGGGGGTTCCATCAAATTCACCGCATGGGAATCTCCGTCAAGAGAAAGCAGGGACAGAAGAAAAAGAAAACCCTTGCAATTATGGCGCATTTCGCATATAATAAACTGAATTATCATCTTTTATCACGAGGTTTTGCTGTGTATCTGAAATCACTGGAATTGCAGGGCTTTAAGTCCTTCCCGGACAAGACCCTGATCCGCTTCGGCGACGACATTACCGCCATCGTCGGCCCCAACGGTTCCGGAAAATCCAACATCTCCGACGCTATCCTCTGGGTCATGGGCGAACAAAGCACCAAGACCCTCCGGGGAGCGAAAATGGAGGACGTGATTTTCGGCGGCACCCAGAAGCGGGCCGCTGTGGGCTTTGCCGAAGCCACTTTAACACTGGACAACTCCGACCGGGCGCTCCTGTACGACGCCGACGAGGTCATGGTCACACGGCGGTATTACCGCTCCGGAGACAGCGAATATTATATCAACAAGCAGTCTGCCCGCCTCCGGGACATCAACGAACTGTTTATGGACACCGGTCTTGGTAAGGAAGGGTATTCTAACATCGGCCAGGGCAGAATTGACGAGATTCTCTCCTTAAAAAGCGGCGACCGCCGGGAGATCTTTGAGGAAGCGGCAGGCATTTCCAAGTACCGCCACCGTAAGGAGGAGACGGAGCGGCAGCTTCAGAGAACGGAGGAAAACCTCCTCCGGATCGGGGACAAGGTCTCCGAGCTGGAATTGCAGCTGGAGCCACTGAAGGTCCAGTCGGAAAAGGCAAAAAAGTACCTGGCCCTGAAGGATGAACTGAAGGGCGTGGAAGTGGCGGTCTGGCTGGACACATTGGAGAAGCTCTCCGCCGCTGCCAAGAAAGCCGAGGAGGACTATGCCTCCGCCTCCTTTGTTCTGGGGCAGGCCCATGACGATCTGGACAACCTCTACCGGCAGGCGGAGGAACTGGGGCAGGCTCTCCGGCAGAAGGACGGAGACTTAGAAACCGTCCGGGTAAAGGTGAATATGCTCTCCGGCACCCATCAGCAGCTGGAGGGCCAGATGGCTGTCCTCCGGGGCAATGTGGAAAACAACGATACCAATATCCGCCGGATCCAGGAGGAATTGCAGGGCGCGGATGACCGCAGCGGCGGCATCGCCAGCCAGATGGAGCAGGCGAAGGAACGCATCGGGGAGATTGAACGGACGCTCTCCGAAAAGCGCCGGGAGCTGGAAGCCTTGCAGCAGCAGCTTGCTGCCATGACCGCCAGTGCCCAGGGTATGACGAAGCAGTTCCTGGAACTGCGGAGCAAGGAATCCACTCTTGCGGCGGATATCGCAGGCTGCCAGGCAGATGTCCGGGGCCTGGAAGAAAGCCGGAATCAGACGAAGGAGCGCTTAGAGCAGCTGGAAGAGGACCTTTCCTCCGGCGCTCAGCGAAAGCAGGAAGCTCAGGGAAATCTGGACGGATGCCGGAAGGAACTGAAAAAGGCCCAGGAGGACGTGACGGCAGCAAATAACACCATTGCTGGCTACACCCTGCGGCAGAAAAACAGACAGAAGCGCCGGGATGATTTGCAGCAATCCCTTCGGGAACTCACAAGCCAGTTGGATGGCATCACTGCGAAGCTCAGGGTCTATCGGGCCATGGAGCGGGACTACGAAAGCTACAATAAGGCTGTCCGTATGGTGATGCAGGAGGCCCAGCGGGGCGCCCTGCGGAACATTCATGGCCCCGTTTCCCGACTGATTCGCACTGAGGATAGCTATACCGTTGCCGTGGAAATCGCCCTGGGCGCTGCCATGCAGCAGATTGTGGTGGGCAGTGAGCAGGACGGCAAGGCGGCAATTGCCTACTTAAAGCGCACGGCTGGCGGCCGGGCCACCTTCCTGCCCTTAAACACCATTCAGGGTAGGGCCTTACAGGAAACGGGATTGGAAAATTGCCGGGGCTTTGTGGGTATCGCATCCCAGCTGGTGACTTTCGAACCTAAGTATAGGGGCATCGTAGAGAATTTGCTGGCAAGAACGGTGATTGTCCGGGATATGGACGCTGCCATCCAAATGTCTCAAAAGTATCATAACCGGTTTAAAATCGTGACCTTGGACGGCCAGGTGATGAATCCCGGTGGCTCCATGACCGGCGGTTCTGCGAGCAAGGAAGCGGGCATCCTCTCCCGAGCCAATGAACTGGAAAAGCTGACCGCCCAGGAAAAGAAACTGAACGACGAGAAGCTGGTGCAGGAGGCAGACCTTCAGGAAGCCCAGCGGCAGTTTGATCAGGTGGAATTCCAGATTCACGCAGCCCAGGATCAGCTTCGGGAGGCG
This sequence comes from Clostridiales bacterium UBA7044, assembly GCA_002493965.1. Classification (GTDB taxonomy): domain Bacteria; phylum Bacillota; class Clostridia; order Oscillospirales; family Oscillospiraceae; genus Faecousia. The sequence continues at coordinate 24,299 of DLAP01000056.1, read as the reverse complement.
GAGGATCAGGTGCTGCGGCTTCAGGGACAGGAAAAGCAGCATGAAATTCTTCTGAATGCCATTTTAGAGGCGGAAGCCTCCGCCCAGCGGGAAAAGCACGCCCTGCTGGAACGGGACGGCACCGACCGGGAGCGGTATGCCGCTCAGCAGGGAAAAATCCAGATTCTGAACCGGCAGCTAACAGAAACCCGGGAACGTCTGGCTCAGTTGGAAGGCAGTCAGACGGAAGCGGCAGAGGCAACTGCCGCCATTTCCGAGAAGGCCACTGCCCTGAAAACCGGGGAAGCGGCCCTGGAAGCGGAGCGCACCACGGCCCTTAGCCATATTGAAGACCTGAAAGCCCTCCGGGATGCCATGGAAGGGGACCGGGAGCGGAAGACCGCTCTGATGGAATCCATCCGTGCGGACAGCAAGCGTCTGGAAGAAGAGATTGAAACCTTAAAACAGCGTCAGGCGGAAAACGATTTGGAAAGCCAGAAGATGAATGCCCAGATGCAGGAAACCCTCAGCCAGCGTGCGGAAGCAGAGGCGGCCAAGACCAAGGCAGAGCGGGACGCCCAGGAGAAGAATAAGGACATCCTGAACATGGAGCGTGCCTGCGCCCTCTTGGAGCAGAAGAAGCTGACATCCTCAATGGAGGAGAAGCAGATCATCGACAAGCTTTGGGATTCCTACGGCCTGACCCCCGGTACTGCCGGGCAGTTCCGGGGCGAAATTGAAAATGTCACCGCCGGAAACCGGCTGGCATCGGAGCTGAAGCGGAAGATTGCCGCCCTGGGCACCCCCAATCTGGGGGCCATCGAGGAATATGCCCGGGTGGGAGAGCGGTATTCCTACCTGGCCTCCCAGCGGGACGATGTACTGGAGGCCAAGCGGGACTTAGAAGGGGTCATCCGGGACATCACCAGGGAAATGACCACCATTTTCGTCACGGAATTCGGGAAAATCGACCACTATTTCGGTCAGACCTTTGAGGAAATGTTCGGCGGCGGTAAGGGTCAGCTGATTTTGGAGGATCCAGAGAATCCCCTGACCTGCGGCATTGAGATTCGGGTTCAGCCCCCCGGAAAGCAGGTGAAGACCATCACCCTGCTGTCCGGCGGCGAAAAGGCATTTGTGGCGACCGCATTGTACTTCGCCATTTTGAAGGTGCGGCCTACACCCTTCTGCCTGCTGGACGAAATTGATGCGGCACTGGATGACCGGAACGTGGAGCGGTTTGCCAAATACCTGCACAATTTGGCGCGGAATACCCAGTTCATTGTGATTACCCACCGCCGGGGCACCATGGAATCCGCTGACGTGCTGTACGGTGTTACCATGCAGGAGCAGGGCGTGAGTAAGCTGCTGCGGCTGGATCTAAACCAGATGGAGCAGTACTTGGGCATCGTGGAATAAAAAGGAAGGAAAGATACATGGGCTTTTTTGATAAAATTAAGGCAGGGCTCAGTAAGACCCGGGACGCGCTGAGCAGTACCCTGGGCGGGGTTTTCACTGGCTTTTCGGAAATTGACGACGACTTTTATGACGAACTGGAAGAAGGACTGATCCTGGCTGACCTGGGGGTGGACACGGCTGTGAAGGCGGTGGAAAGCCTGCGCAAGGCTGTTCGGGCCCAACACTTAAAGACCCCGGAGGAAGCAAAAACCGCCCTGAAAGAGATTTTGGTGGATATGCTGAACGTGGGGGACACAGAGTTGAACCTTTCTACCAAGCCCGCCGTGATCCTGGTAATCGGGGTCAACGGCGTGGGCAAGACCACCACCATCGGGAAGCTGTCCAAGCAGCTTGTGGGTCAGGGCAAGAAGGTGCTGCTGGTGGCGGGGGATACCTTCCGTGCCGCCGCTGCCGACCAGCTGGAAATCTGGGCAGAAAGAAGCGGCGCGGATATCGTCCGGCAGCACGAGGGAGCCGACCCGGCCTCCGTGGTGTTCGACGGCTTGCAGGCGGCCAAATCCCGGGACGTGGATGTGATCCTCATTGACACAGCGGGACGGCTCCACAACAAAGCCAACCTGATGAATGAACTGAATAAGATCAGTCGGATCGTGGCCCGGGAGCTGCCGGAGGCATCCCGGGAGGTGCTGCTGGTGCTGGACGGCACCACGGGACAGAACGGCCTGATTCAGGCAAAGCAGTTTCAGGAGATTGCCGGAGTTACGGCCATTGCCCTGACCAAGCTGGACGGCACCGCCAAGGGCGGCATTGTGGTAGCCGTGGCGGACGCTTTGCAAATCCCCGTGAAGTTTATCGGGGTGGGGGAACAGGCGGAGGACCTGATGCCCTTTAATGCTCGGGATTTTGTGGAGGCGCTGATCTGATGAAGGTAGTTCTGGCGAGTAAAAATCCCCATAAGCTGGTGGAAATCAGCAAGATCACCGAGAAATTTGGTATGGAGCTGGTTCTGGAATCGGAACTTGGGGTGGACATTGACGTAGAGGAAACGGGAACGACGTTCGAGGAAAACTCTTTCCTGAAAGCAAACGCGGTGATGCAGGCAACGGGCCTGCCCGCTCTGGCAGACGATTCCGGCATTGCGGTGGACGCTCTGAACGGAGAGCCGGGGATTTACTCTGCCCGGTATGGCTTTGACGAATCCCTGGACGACTGGGGCAGGCTCCAGCTTCTGCTGAAAAATACGGAGCATGTGCCCGACGGCCAGCGTCAGGCGAAGTTCGTCTGCGTCATCACCATGGTGACACCGGAGGGGCAGACCATTCAGGCCCGGGGAGAGATCCACGGTGAACTTCTTCGTGAGCCAAGAGGGGAAAACGGCTTCGGCTATGACCCCATTTTCTACTATCCGCCCATGGGCATGTCTACAGCGGAAATGAGCAGCGAGGAGAAAAACAAGGTTTCCCACCGGGGGGCGGCGCTGCGGGTATTTTACGAGAAACTAAAGGAGGCAGGCTATGCTGACAAGTAAACAGCGGGCCGAGTTTCGTGCCCGGGCCAATGCTCTGGAAACCACATTGATTGTGGGCAAGGACGGCGTCACAGAAGGCGTCATAGCGGAAGCGGAAACGCTTCTGACAGCGAAAGAACTCGTGAAGGGAAAGGTGCTGGAAACGGCCCTGATGAGTCCCAGAGAGGTAAGCGATGCCATCTGTGAGGCCACCGGTGCGGAAGGCATCGCCTGCGTCGGCTACAAGTTCGTGATCTGGCGGTTCAGCGAAAAGTGTCAGGAGGAACGGAATCAGACCGGCCGGGCCAAACGGAAGGAGACGCCCAAGAGTAAGTCCGACCCGGTAGGCAAGGGCGCCCGGGCACGGCGGGCGGCGGCAAGGCAGGCCCGGGAGCAGCGCAACCAGTATTTCCGGGAACAGGCCATCCAGAAGGCCGCAGAGAAGAATCGAGAGAAGCAGCTTCGAGAGCGGGATTAAGCTTCCCGAGCGCTGAGAAAACGGAGGAGGGTATTGATGGAGCGTATCGGCATTTTTGGCGGAACCTTCAATCCACCCCATTTGGGGCATATTCAGGCGGCAAAACAGGCAATGGAAACCCTGAATCTGACAAAAATCCTGTTCATTCCAGACCGGATCGCACCCCATAAGGTGCTGCCCCCCGATTCTCCCAGCCCTGAGGACCGGCTGGCCATGCTGGAAATCGCCACGAATCAGGAGCCGGGGATGGAAGCGTCGGACCTGGAGCTAAAGCGGGAAGGGGTCAGCTATACGGTGGACACCCTGGCGGCCCTGAAAGAAATGTACCCGGAGGCGGAATTGACACTGCTGATGGGAACGGATATGTTCCTGGGCTTCTTCAAATGGAGAGAATCGGGAAAAATCCTGAAAATGGCCTCCCTGGGGGTATTTTACCGGGGAGAGAAGGGTGAAAAAGCTGCCATTGACGAAAAGTGCCAGGAGATCACAGCGCTTGGCGGTCAGGTGCGGCTGGTGAAAAACGCGGTGGTGCCCATTTCCTCCACCCAGATGCGAAGGCTTTTGGCATTTCGGTGTGCCGACGCCTTCCTGCCGGAGGGCGTGGGGGCGTACATCCGGGAAAAGGGGCTGTATCATACCGCTGAGGACTGGAAAAACCTGCCCATGGAAAGATTAGAGCAGGTGGTCGTTTCTCTCCTGAATCCCAACCGGCTGAACCATGTCCTGGGCTGCCGGGACACGGCGGTGGAACTGGCAAAGCGCTGGGGCGCGGACGAGACGGACGCGGCCCGGGCGGGGATTTTGCACGATATTACGAAGGCCCTGGACGGGCCCCTCCAGTTGACTTTGTGCGACGCCTATGGTAAAATCTTAAATGATTTTTCCAGGCGATATCCCAAGACCCTCCACGCCCTGACAGGGTCCCTGGTGGCGAAGCGGATTTTCGGGGAAAGCCAAGCGGTGGTGGACGCGATCCGCTCCCATACCACCGGAAAAGCAAACATGAATCTGCTTGAAACCATCATTTATGTGGCAGACTATATGGAGCCTAACCGGGCATTTCCCGGGGTGGAGCAGCTCCGGGACCTGGCCTTCCGGGACATTACCGGGGCGCTGAAGCTGGGACTGGATATGACCATGGATCACCTGAAAGAGCAGGGCAGCGAGGTTTCCCCGGAATCCAAGGAAGCACTGGAGTATTTGAAAGATTACGTTCCACTATTTTAGAAAGGAAAGAGAATATGTTACCACCGAAAGAAATTGCCATGCAGGTAACTCGGGCGCTGGACGAGAAGAAGGGCATGGACATTAGGCTCCTGAAAATCGACCGGGTCAGCTCCCTGGCTGACTATTTTCTGATCTGCACCGGCACTTCCAACACCCATGTGAAAACTCTGTGCGACTATGCAGAGTATACCCTGGATCAGTTGGGGGAACCCATGCTGGGCCGGGAAGGGCACAACGGCAGCGGTTGGGAGCTGCTGGATTACGGCACATTGGTTGTCCATGTGTTTACCGAGGAAGCAAGACGTTTTTACGATCTGGAGCGGCTGTGGGCAGATGCCGAGGTCATTGACCTGAAAGAGATTATCATCCCGGAGTAACTGGGGTAAGTTAGGAAGGAATGTTCCCTATGAACTACGATCACGCAAAAATTGAAGCCAAATGGCACAAGTACTGGGAGGAGCACGACACCTTCCATACGGATGTGTGGGATTTTTTGAAGCCTAAGTACTATGTGCTGGATATGTTCCCCTACCCCTCCGGCGTGGGCCTTCATGCGGGCCACCCCGAGGGCTACACCGCGACGGACATCATGTCCCGGATGAAGCGGATGCAGGGCTACAACGTGCTGCACCCCATGGGCTACGACTCCTTCGGCCTGCCCGCCGAGCAGTACGCTGTCAACACCGGCCATCATCCTGCGGGCTTTACCGAGAAGAATATCCAGACCTTCTCGAGTCAGCTGAAGGAACTGGGCTTTGACTACGACTGGTCCAAGATGGTGGCGACCTCCGACCCCAGTTTCTACAAATGGACCCAGTGGATCTTTAAGAAGCTCTACGAGGCGGGCTACGCCAAGCGGATTGAAATGCCCGTGAACTGGTGCGAAGAACTGGGTACCGTGCTTTCTAACGATGAGGTCATCGACGGCAAGTCCGAGCGTGGCGGCTATCCCGTGGTGAAGAAGAATATGATGCAGTGGGTCATCGACCAGCCCGCCTTTGCAGAGAAACTGCTGGAGGGTCTGAATGAGATTGATTGGCCCGAATCCACCAAGGAGATTCAGCGCAACTGGATCGGCAAGTCTACCGGCGTGGAGGTGGACTTTCAGCTGGTGGGCGGCGGCGAGTTTTCTATCTATACCACCTGTATTGAAACCATCTACGGTATCACCTTCATGGTGCTGGCTCCCGATGGCAAGATCGTCCAGGATCTGATGGATCGGGTCCAGAATAAGGAAGAGGTCCAGACCTACATCGCCGAGTCCGTAAAGAAGAGCGACATGGATCGCACCGAACTGAACAAGACCAAGTCCGGCTGCCGGCTGGAAGGCGTGTATGCCATCAATCCGGTGAACGGCAAGCAGGTCAGCGTGTTCATCGGCGACTTCGTGCTGGCAAACTACGGCACCGGCGCGGTCATGGCTGTGCCCAGCCACGACCAGCGTGACTTTGAGTACGCCCAAGTCCATAACATCCCCATGATTCAGGTCATCGACGGGGGCGACGTGTCCGAGCACGCCTTTGAGAAGCAGGACTACCTGGGCAAGGGCTGTAAGCTGATCAATTCCGAGGAATTTACCGGCCTGACCGTGGAGGAAGCCAAGGAAGCCATTACCCAGAAGCTGGAAAAGCAGGGCGTTGCCAGAAGGAAGAACAATTATCACTTCCGGGAGTGGATTTTTGCCCGCCAGAGATACTGGGGTGAGCCGGTTCCCTGCGTGTACACTTCGGACGGGAAGACCTACTTCCTGCCGGACGAAGAACTGCCCCTGATCCTGCCGGAGCTGGAGGACTACAAGGGCCGCAATGGTCAGGCTCCCCTGGAAAACGCCACCGAGTGGAAGCAGTATAACAAAAACGGCATCAAGGGCGTCCGGGAGACCTCTACCATGCCTGGGTCTGCCGGTTCCTCCTGGTACTACATGCGCTATATCGACCCCGAGAACGACACGACCTTCTGTGATCCGGAGCTTCTGAAGCACTGGATGCCTGTAGACCTGTACGTTGGCGGCCCGGAGCATGCGGTGGGACACCTGATGTATTCCCGGATTTGGAACCGGTTCCTGTACGATAACGGTCTGTCTCCGGTGAAGGAGCCTTTCAAGAAGCTGGTCCACCAGGGTATGATTCTGGGCGAGAACGGCATTAAGATGGGCAAGCGGTACCCGGAGTTCGTGGTCAATCCCAGCGATGTGGTCCGGGAGTACGGTGCGGACACTCTGCGGCTGTATGAAATGTTCATGGGCCCCCTGGAGGTTTCCAAGCCCTGGAGCACCACCGCCGTGGCGGGCGCCAAGAAGTTTATCAACCGTGTCTGGAACTTCTTCACCGAGGAGAAGAATATCACGGAAACCGACGACGGGAAGCTGACCAAAATCTACCACCAGACCGTGAAAAAAGTGACAAACGATTTTGAAGTTCTGGGCTTCAACACCGCCATCGCCCAGATGATGGTCTTTGTCAACGAGGTCTACAAGAACGGCACCTGCCCCAGGGAGTACGCCGAGGGCTTCATCAAGATGATGTCCTGCATTACGCCCCATGTGGGTGAGGAGATTTGGCAGGTCCTGGGTCATGACAATACCATCGCTTATGAAAGCTGGCCCACCTATTCTGAGGAAAAGTGCAAGGACAGTGAAGTTACCATGGCGGTTCAGGTCAACGGCAAGATGCGGGGCACTGTGGCTATGGAGGCAGACCTGGATAACGACCAGGTGGTCGCGAATGTCCTGGCGGATGAAAAAATTGCCCGGTTCCTGGAAAAGCAGGGGGGCAGCATCGTCAAGACCATTGTGGTCAAGAATAAGCTGGTCAACCTGATTGTGAAGTGAGCCGAAAGCCCTCCCCTCTGGGGTAAGCGAAGCGCAGTCGCAGGAGTGAAGACATAATCGGTGGACTGTCAGAGCTGCGACCGGGGCTTGCCGCAGCAAGCCGGTGCCCCCGAAGGGGGCGGGTGAGGTGGTTAGTCGTACGAACTGGGTCCCATAGAGAAACACCTCATCCGTCACGGTGGTGCTCCGCACAGCGAATTAAGATCATTATGGCTGCCGGTGGCAGCCATACCATGGTGTAAGAGCTGGCACGGCGTAAGCCGTGACCGAGAGGGCTTCCACCGCTTCTGTAAGTTTTACTTTTTTGTAAAAACACCAAAATCCGGCTTGACATTTGGAGAAAAGACGGATATAATAGTCAAGCCTAGTGATAGGCCCTGAACGCATCCTGGATATAGCCGGATGCCATCGGAGGGAGGGAAAACAATGTCTGAAATTCGCGTCAAGGAGAACGAGTCTCTGGAAAGCGCTCTGCGCCGCTTTAAGCGGAGCTGTGCCAAGGAGGGCGTTATTGCCGAAGTGAAGAAGCGCGAGCATTACGTCAGCCCCAGCCTGAAGCGCAAGCAGAAGTCTGAAGCTGCCCGTAAGAACAAGAGAAAGTATTACTAATCCCTCTTGATAAGCGTATAAAACCGTCCTGCGTGAGCAGGGCGGTTTTTCATTTTTTCAAAATTCCTGTCCGAACAGTGGTGCTTTTCGCGTCTTATTACCCTGACCAATCCTCCAAAATATGAGACTCAATATGACGGACAGCTTTTCTACGATGGGATCCGGAATCCTGCTGCCTTTAATCAATATGGCTATAGCTACATCATCCAGGACAAAACCACGGAAAATACATTAGCAGCAGCCTATTACTTCCAGTATGACTCAGAGCAGAAAGCTTCTGAAGGGATGGACCAGGACTTCAGCGTAGGGCTTTATCTGGATGCAGATGGATTGGATCCTAAAACTCGGAGCGAGCAATATATGGAAGAAGTAAAGGCGCAATACACTCCGGAGGAAGCCATAGAAAAGGTCTGGGAGGATGCGAGAGAACACGGCACGGAGGAACGGCTCCAGCAAGATATTGGTTGGTTTGGAGAAGAAGGTGCTGCCTATCGTGCGCTGAGAGACATGCTTCTCATTGAGCGTGGTGCTGAAATCGAGGCAAACAGCACGTCTCCGGACAGAATCCCGTTTGACTGCTCTCAAAGCAGCGGCATAGAAAATGTAACCTTAGGTGATTCCAATGTTATCGTAAGTCCTATTTCCATGCGGGTGGATGCCCGGAATTTGGAATCCCTTTGGGATAAAAACAGAGTTGCCACCGTCGATGAAATCGTAGTTTTCTTTGCGAATGGCACGGAGTATCCGGTGAGTGGGAAAAATGCAGGCGGGGGAGATGTCGAAAACTGGCTGTTTTCCGTATGGTCGCCTGTAGAGCTTGCGGCAAATCAAGAAAATGTACTTCTTACGGTTATGTTCAACCGGGTCATTGACCTGGATCAGGTGGCCTCTGTAAAGATCAATGGAACAGAACTGACGCGGGATTGACCTGCAAATACCGCCCTTTCCCATTTTGGGAAGGGGCGGATTTTTATGAGGATTGCGCTTTCCACTGTTGGTATAGCCCTACAGCCAGGGTGACGCCGAAAGTTTCCGCTTCTGTGAGCAGTTCTTCCACATCCTCTTTGGTACGCCAGAGGGTGAAGGTAATTTTATCTTCCGAAACCGCGGCCTTGTAATGACAGTGGAGGGCTTCTTCTGAAAATCCGTCTTCCGCAGGCACAAATCTCGGCAGGGGAGATGTAGCGGAGCCTTCCTCCGTCAGGACAACGGTTTCCCCCTCCAGGGCGGTTTCCAGCCAGATTTCCCGCCCCTGCCAGCTTGCTAAGTAGGCTTTCAGGGGCGTGCAGAAGGGGAGAGGCGGGAGCAGTATGGGAACGTTGGAATCTTTCTCATAAAGGGAGGACACGCCTACGGGACAGGGCAGAACTTCGGAAAGGTGGGCAACCAGCGGCGCATATTCCGGATAGCCCGGACGTTGAAAATCCAGAAGGACGGCTTTGCACTGGAACGTTTCCACATAATTTTGAAGCTGTGCCCCGATGAAGCCGGGGTCATGGCCGTGCATGGGGGTGATGTCGTCCAGCATCAGCAGAGAATCCGGTGGAAGCTTCCGGGGAAGATTGCTTAATCCTGTGCCGTAAGGGGAAAAGTGGCAGGCCATCCAGGCGGAAGGGTAGGAAGAAAAGTCCTCAAGACGGAACTCCGCCTTTGTCTTCGCAAGATATTGAGGACACCCCATGGACAAATTCCTCCTTTTATGCTATACTATCCCGGTATGGGCATACCGCCCGTCTTCCACACTCTATGAAGGAGCGAGAAACAATATGCCCTTTTCCCCTCTGCCCGGTATCATGACGGACAGCCTCACAGACCTGACACCGGAGCTTTTACAGGAGCACGGCATCCGCCTGCTGATGCTGGACTTTGACAATACCATCGTGCCCTATACCACCGACGTGCCTACTAAGGAAATGGAAGAGTGGCTGAGCGCCATGCAGGCGTCTCCTATCCAGCTGTGTGTGGTTTCCAACAGCCATAAGGACCGGGTGAAGGTATTCTGTCGTGCCCGGGGCTTAGACTGCATCACCCACGCAAAAAAACCTTTTTCCAAAGGTATTCGGGAGTGCCTGCAAAAATACGGCGTCCCGGCTGACCATGCGGCTCTGGTGGGGGATCAGATTTATACGGACACCTTGGGGGCAAACGGCTGCGGTGTGCTGCCTATCTTAATAAAGGCTATTGACAATCATAATTTCTGGCTGAAAGCACGTCATGTGCTGGAACTGCCATTTATTTTCATCGCAAGAAACAGGAGGATAACAAAATGAGAAACATTGAAAAGTACCAGTCCCTGCTCACCGGGGAAGTGGACGGCCTGCTGCTGACCAGCCGCTATAGCCGCCACTACGGCGCGGAATTTGACATCGCCGAGGCCGTGGCCGTGGTCAGCAAAAAGGGAAGCCGCTATTTTACGGACAGCCGGTACATTGAGTCTGCATGTAACAGCATCCAGGGTTTCGAAGTGCTGCCCATCGACGGAAAGATTGGCTTCATTCAGCGTATCAACGAAGCCATCGCGGACTTCGGCATCACCAACCTGGGCTACGAGGAAGCCTATCTCACCGCCGGAGAGCTCCAGGAATATGAGAAGAAGCTGAACGCGAAGCTCACACCCTTCAACGAGAAGATTTACGGCTTCCGGGCACAAAAGGAGCAATGGGAGTTGGATCTGATGAAGAAGGCCCAGGAGATCACAGACAAGGCCTTCGCCGAGGTGCTGACCCGGATCCAGGTGGGCATGACGGAACTGGAGCTCCAGGCGGAGCTGATCTACTGTATGTACAAAAACGGCGGCACGGGCCTGGCCTTTGATCCCATCGTGGTTTCCGGCCCCAACACCAGTATGCCTCACGGTGTGGCCGGGGAGCGGAAAATTCAGGCGGGTGATTTTGTCACTATGGACTTTGGCGCTTCCTACATGGGTTACTGCTCCGACATGACCCGCACCGTGGCCGTGGGCTACGCCACCGAGGAAATGAAGAAGGTCTACAGCGTGGTGCTGGAGGCTCAGACCAAGGCTATCGCCGCCACCAAAGCCGGGGTTGTAGGCCGCGACATCGACGGTATTGCCCGGAAGGTGATTACCGACGCGGGCTACGGCGAGTACTTTGGCCATGGCTACGGCCACAGCTTAGGGCTGGAAATCCACGAGGCGCCCAATCTGAACACCCGCAACGACAAGCCCATGCCTGTGCACGCGGTATGCTCTGCGGAACCCGGCATTTACCTGCCTGGTAAGTTCGGCGTGCGGATCGAGGATGTGACCATCCTGACGGAGGATGGGAATATCGACATTACGGGCAGCCCCAAGAACCTGATTATTGTCTAAATTTTTTCCAGATTGCTATTGCATATTTCCGGAATTTGCGATAAACTATAAGAGGTAAAGTTTGCAAAAAATGTCTCCCGGAATGGGAGGTACCATAGGAGGATAAAGAAATGATTTCTGCAGGCGATATTAGAAACGGCATTACCTTCGAGATGGACGGCAAGGTCATGCAGGTTATCGAGTTCCAGCACGTAAAGCCCGGTAAGGGCGCGGCTTTTGTCCGTGTGAAGATGCGCAATGTCATCACCGGCGGTGTGACCGAAACCAGCCTCAACCCCTCTGCCAAGTTTCCCACTGCCTATATTGAGAGAAAGAAGATGGAGTACAGCTACAACGACGGTTCCCTGTACTACTTCATGGATCCCGAGACCTATGAGCTGGAGCCTATTGACGGAGCCAATCTGGACGACTCCTTCAAGTTCGTGAAGGAAAACGATGTCTGCACCATTATGAGCTACAAGGGCAAGGTCTTCGGCGTGGAAGTGCCCAACTTTGTGGACCTGGTGGTCACGAAGACGGAACCTGGCTTTGCCGGCAACACCGCAACCAACGTCACCAAGCCTGCCACCGTGGAAACCGGCGCCGATGTGAAGGTGCCTCTCTTTATCAACGAAGGCGACAAGATCCAGATCGACACCCGTACCGGCGAATATCTGGGCCGCTCCAAGGCCTGATTCGCCTGGCCTGAAAAGGAGGCGTTACTATGACGATTTCTGAAAAGTCCGCGTATTTGAAGGGCCTGATGGATGGCCTGAAGCTGAACACCGAGTCCGACGAGGGCAAGATGATTGCCGCCATTGTGGATTTGCTGGGTGACGTGACCAAGCGGGTTACGGACATTGAGGAGACCACCATTGCCATGTCCGACGAACTGGACGAGATCGAGGACGACCTGGACGCCATTGAGGACTACATCCTGGACGAGGATGAGGACTGGGATGACGAGGATGAGGAGGACGATGACGACGTCTGGGACTTCTCCGAGCCGGATGAGGACGAGGAGGATCCCGAGGAGGGCTTCGACTTCGGAGATGAGGATTCCACCATCTACGAGGTAGAGTGCGGCTGCGGTGAAATCATCGACTTCGATGAGGAGACCCTGGAGAAGGGAAGTATCGTCTGCCCCAACTGCGGCGAAACCCTGGAGTTCTCTCTGGAAGACGATGAGTAATACCAATCAAAAGAACCGACTGCTTTTGCAGTCGGTTCTTTGACAAACGGAATGCCCCGCTGTATGCATGGTACAGCGGGGCATTGCTTTTACAGCAGGGCTTGTTCCCATTCCTTCTCCCGGAAACCGGTGAGGATCTTTCCGTCCGCAATTACCAGGGGACGCTTGACGAGCATTCCATCGGTGGCCAGAAGATGAAGCTGGTTGTCTTCTGACATAGTGGGAAGTTTGTCCTTCAGGCCAAGGGCCTTATACTGCAAGCCGCTGGTGTTGAAAAACTTTTTCAGAGGCAAACCACTTGCCTCATACCACTGCTTCAGCTCTTCGAAGCTGGGGTTTTCGTCTTTGATGTGTCGGGTCTCGTAGCTGACGCCGTGGCTATCCAGCCAGGCTTTGGCCTTTTTGCAGGTGGAGCAGGGGGGATATTCCAGAATCAGCATGATCATTCTCCTGTCATTTCGGGTGTTGTGGGCGGATGGCAGCGAGGCAATCGTCCCGCTTTCAAAAGCCGATTTTTAAATTGTTTCCAATATTCTACCATAGTTTATCGAAAAAGTAAACCGACAACCTGAGAAAAAAGGGAAAACGTAAAATAATGAAAAAAACACTTGCTTTTTTCGGCAGCCTGTGATATGATATCCGGGCGATTAAAGATTGCTTAGGGCTATTATGCCCTTTAACTGATAAGAAAGAGGTGAACGAAATGAAGGAAGGTATCCATCCCAAGTACGAACAGACCACGATCCGCTGTGCCTGCGGCAATGTCTTTACCACTGGTTCTACCAAGAAGGACATTCGTGTTGAAATCTGCTCCAAGTGCCACCCTTTCTATACCGGCAAGCAGAAGCTGGTTGACACCGGTGGACGTGTTGATCGCTTCAACAAGCGTTTTGGCCTGAAGTAAGAGAAACACACAATCCGCACTACGGTTTCGTAGTGCGGATTTTTCTTTGCCTGTTTTTGAAAAATTCACAGGAAAATGATTGTTACTCACATCAGGCTATGGTATACTATTAATACAAGAGAAAGCCCATATGGGGCAATGGAGGAAGAATGGAAGGAAATTTCGAAAAGCAAACCCAGGAGCGGGCAGTGCTGGTGGGACTGAACGCGGACCTGTTTACAAAAGAGCAAACCGCTACCGAGGAAACCTTGGAAGAACTGGACGCCCTGCTGGAAACCGCCGGGGGCTTCTGCACCGGCAAGGTGCTCCAAAATCGCCATACCCCCGATTCCCACAGCTTTATCGGCGAGGGAAAGGCCATGGAAGTGAAAATGCTGGTGGAAGCCACAGAATCCACCATGGTGATTTTCGATAACGAACTGTCCCCTGGCAATATCCGGGCCTTGGAGGAGATTATCGGGGTGCCGGTGATCGACCGCAGCGCCCTGATCCTGGACATTTTCGCCCAGCGTGCCAAGACCAAGGAAGGCCGCCTCCAGGTGGAGCTGGCCCAGTACAAATACCTGCTGCCCAGGCTCTCCGGCATGGGTACCAGCCTGTCCCGGCAGGGTGGCGGCATCGGCACCCGTGGCCCTGGCGAGACAAAGTTAGAGTCGGACCGCCGCCATATTCGGGAGCGGATCAATAAGCTGGAAGAGGAGCTGGAGCAGGTGCGGAAGGTCCGGGGAGTCCAGCGGGAGCGGCGAATGAAAAATTCCGTTCCGGTGGTGGCCATCGTGGGCTACACCAACGCCGGAAAATCCACCCTGTTAAATCAGCTGACCGGGGCGGGCATCCCGGCCAACAACCGGCTTTTTGATACCCTGGACACCACTTCCAGGCTCTTGACGGTTTCCGATAACCTGGATGTGATCCTGTCTGATACCGTGGGCTTTATCGCCAAGCTTCCCCACCACCTGGTCAGCGCCTTCCGGGCAACGCTGGAGGAACTGGAATACGCAGACCTGCTGCTTCATGTCATTGACGCCTCCGACGAAAACCGGGAGGAACACATTGCTGTGGTGGAAAAGCTGATTGCCCAGCTGTCAAAGCCTGGGACGCCAGTTTTGCAGTGCTATAACAAGGTGGATTTGGTGTCGCCGGAAGATATCCCGGTAGGAGAAAATGTGGTAGCCATTTCCGCAAGGTCCGGAAAGAATATGGACGGGCTGCTGAGTGCCATTGAAAAGAGCCTGGGCCACGCCCGGCACCAGGTCCTTCTCCGGCTTCCCTATGCCCAGGGCGGACTGGTGGAGACCCTCCACGACGGGGCGAAAATCCTGAAGGTGGACTACACCGGCGAGGGTATTGAAGTAGAAGCGGTTCTGGACGAGATTCTGTACGGCAGACTGAGAGAATTTATCGTAAGGGAGTGAGCCCCCTGGAAGAATATCTGGTGCCGACAGGGTTCGGCGAGGATGAATTTACAGAGAAAAAATCTCGTTTTATCGGCCGGACCTGGCCGGTGGAAAGCGAAGAAGAGGCCCTGACGAGAATTCAGGAGATGAAGAAAAAGCACTATGACGCTACCCATAACTGTTGGGCCTATATCCTCCGGGACGGAGCTGTTCGCTTTTCCGACGACGGGGAGCCGGGAGGTACGGCGGGAATGCCCATCTTGCAGGTTTTACAGCGGGAGGGACTATATAATGTGGTGTGCGTAGTGACCCGGTACTTTGGGGGTATTCTCCTTGGCACCGGGGGCCTGGTGCGGGCCTATACGAAAGGCGCGAAAATCGCCGTGGACGCCGCCGGGAAGTCCATGAAGCGGGTGTGGACAGCGCTGTATTTGCCCTGCCCCTATCCCTACTATGAGCGGGTGAAGCTGGAAATTGAGAAATTTGACGGCATCATTCGGCAGACGGACTTTGGGACCGAGGTGGAGCTGGAGCTGCTGTTTCCGGAAGTTAAGACCCAGGCATTTCTGGATCGCCTCACCGATATGACGGCGGGCACAGTGGAGGCTATGGAATTGGGACAGGAGTACCGGGCCTTTCCGGTGACGCAAAAGGGGGAGACGCAATGACAGTGCGGGAAGAATTGGAGCGGCAGGAGCATCGGCGCTTGCACCCCAAGGCATCCTTTGCGGACGAAAGCCGGGGCAGGCCCCGGGAGGAACCACCTCGGGAGGGGGATGTGCGAACCTGCTACCAGCGGGACATTGACCGGATCGTACATAGCAAGTCCTTCCGTCGGTTGATGCACAAGACCCAGGTGTTTCTGCGGCCGGAAGGGGATCACTACCGGACCCGGATGACCCATACTCTGGAAGTGGCAAGAATTGCCAGCACTATTTCCCGGGCGCTGGCCCTGAATGAAGACCTGGCAGAGGCCATTGCCATGGGCCATGACTTAGGCCACACCCCCTTTGGTCACGCGGGAGAGGCTGCCCTGACCCAGTGCCTGGGAAAGCCCTTCTGCCACAATGAGCAGAGCCTGCGGGCGGTGGACTACCTGGAAAAGGACGGCCAGGGATTGAATCTGACATACGAGGTTCGGGACGGAATTCTGTGCCACACGGGTGCTACCTGGCCCAGTACATTGGAAGGAACCATTGTCCGCCGCTCCGACCAGATTGCCTATGTGAACCACGACATTGACGACGCCATCCGGGCGGGAATCCTGACGAACGACGATATTCCGCAGTCGATTTCGGACATTCTGGGCCACGACCACAGCAGCCGGATTAATACCCTGGTGACAGATGTAATCCAGGCCTCTTCCCAGGCGGATACGGTTTGCCTGTCCCCTGAAGTGGAAAAGGCGCTGAAGGATTTACGGGCCTTTATGTTCGCCCATGTCTACCGCAACCCCGTTGCCAAAGGAGAGGAAGGGAAGGCCAAGGAAATGCTGTGCCGTCTGTTTGACTATTACGTCCATCATCCGGAGGCCCTGCCGGACGATTTCCAGCCCCAGATGTCCTTTGACGGCATGGAGCGGACGGTGTGCGATTACATCGCCGGTATGACGGACAACTACGCCGTAGACAAATACACGGAGATTTTCATTCCCACGGGTTGGCAAGTTCGGGGATAGTGTGCTATAATAAAAAATGAAACTGGAAAGATGCGAAATTGTTCTGCCTGTGCCTTTCCCGTTGCGCCATGAATCTATCAGGTATATTTTGCTGAAAAGGAGTTGACCAATATGCCATTTCCTCCCGCTTTTCTGGACGAGCTGGTAGCCCGGAATCCCATTGAGGATGTGGTGGGGCAGTACGTGTCCCTGCGTCGCTCCGGCTCCAACTTTTTCGGCCTGTGCCCCTTCCATGGGGAGAAGACCGCATCCTTTTCCGTCGCCCCGGATAAGGGCATTTACTACTGCTTCGGCTGCCACAAAGGGGGCGGCGTTATCAACTTCCAGATGGAAATTGAGGGGCTAAGCTACCCCGACGCTGTCCGTGCCCTGGCCAAACGGGCGGGGATGGAGGTGCCGGAGGACGAGCAGTACCAGAGCCGCTACCGCCAGCAGGAGCGGCTGTGGGCCCTCCATAAGGAGGCTGCCCGATTCTTTCACAGTCAGCTTTACGCCCCCGGGGGCAGGTCGGCGCTGGAATACGCCCTGAATCGGGGCATGAGCAAGGGAACTCTGACAAAATTCGGCATTGGTTATTCCCCCAACAGCTGGACATCGCTGGTGGACGCTCTGCGAGATAAGGGCTATACCGATGAGGAATTGAAGGATTCCGGCCTGGTTACGGTGTCCCGGAAGAACGGAAATCTGTTTGACCGGTTCCGGGACCGGCTTATGTTCCCCATTATTGATGTGCGGGGCAACGTCATCGGTTTTGGCGGACGGATTATGACAAGCAGCGACCCCAACGCTGCCAAGTACTTAAACTCCCCGGAAACACTGATTTTCAACAAGAGGAAGAACCTCTTTGCCCTGAACCTTGCCAAAAAAAGCAAGCTGGGATATCTGATTCTGGTAGAAGGATATATGGATGCCATCGCCCTGCACCAATACGGCTTTGACTGCGCAGTGGCCTCCCTGGGCACCGCTCTGACGGAGGACGGGGCGACGCTGCTCAGTCGGTACGCCGATCAGGTGGTGCTGATCTACGACGGGGACGATGCGGGCCAGAACGCTACCAAACGGGCCATTCCCATACTGGAAAAGGCGGGATTGCAGGTAAAGGTCCTGAAAATGCGGGACGCCAAGGACCCGGACGAATACCTGAAAAAATTCGGGGCCGACCGGTTTCGGATTCTGCTGGAAGAAAGTTCCAACCGGGTAGAATACCAGCTGAACGCCATTTCCAAAAAATACGACTTAACCGATGACGACCAGAAGGTCAAGTATTTGCAAGAGTGCGCGGAACTGATCTGCACCCTTGGGAGCGCCGTCCAGCGGGAGGTCTACGGCGGACGGGTGGCGGAGACAGCGAAAATCAGCATGGATGCCATGAAGCTGGAGGTGGAACGGGCGAGAAAGCGCCGGGCAGCAAGGGAGAAAAAACAGCAGGAGAAAATCGACTTGTCTCCCGCCCGGAATCTTCAGCCCAAAAGCCGCGCCATCCGATACGACAATGTGAAATCCGCCATGGCCGAGGAAATGGTTCTGGCTCAGTGCCTCCAGGAGCCTGCGCTGCTTACGGAAACGGCGGAACTGACGGAGGAAATGTTTTCCTCGCCCCTGCTGGGGAAGGTGTTTTCTCAGCTGTTTCGGCGATACAAAGAGGGACTGGAGGTCAGCGTCAGCGGCCTGACGGATCTGACCAACGAGGAGATGTCCCACATTGTGGGAATTTTGCAGCGGCAGCAAGGGCCGGTGAACGAGCAGGCCCTGCGGGACTGCGTGGCCACCATCCGACGGGAATATCAGGCGGGGAAGGTATCGTCGGAGGATGATCTTCTGGCCCTGCGAAATCGACTGAAGGAAAGAAAAGGAATGAAGCAATGACCGAGGTAATGGATCAGCAGACGGATATGCCCATCAGCACCGGTGAGGAGGATATGCGTCAGTTCCTCCGGGAGCTGAAGGAATATCCCCGCCTAACGCCGGAGGAAGAGCGGGAACTGGCGAAGCGCTGCGCCGAAGGGGACGAGGAGGCCGTCCGGAAAATGGTTGGCTCCAACCTGCGGCTGGTGGTGTCCATTGCCAGGGACTATGCGGGCCGGGGGGTGCCCCTGCTGGACCTCATCCAGGAGGGCAGCATCGGCCTGATTGCCGCCGCCCGGAAGTTTGACGTCACCCGGGACCTGCGGTTTTCCACCTACGCTACCAAATGGATCCGCAAGTGCGTCTCCCAGTGTGTGCTGGATCACAGCAGCTCTATCCGGGTTCCCACCCATACCGCCGAGCGGATGCGGAAAATTGCCAACCTCCGGTCGGCTTTGGTTCAGGAAACCGGGGAGGAACCCAGCCCGGCGGATATTGCGCAGAAATGCGGCATTCCAGAAAGCAAGGTCCGGGAACTGATCCAGCTGACCCCGGAGATCAGCTCTCTGGACATTCCCACCGGGGAAGATGAGGACGGAAACCTGTACACCCTGGTGGAGGATCGGGAGGCTCTGCAACCCTACGGCGTTCTTGTGCGTCAGGAGCTGGAAGATACCATAGAGCAGATGATGGACGCGCTTAGCCAGCGTCAGAGGCAGATCTTGTATCTCCACTTTGGGCTGGCAGACGGCACCTGCTACTCTCTGGAGGAGATCGGCAAAAAGCTGGGGGTTTCCAAAGAGCGGGTGCGGCAGATCGAGCGTCAGGCCATAGAAAAACTCAAGAAAATGGGAAGCAGTTTGGGATTGGAGGAGTTCCTCAATGAATGAACTGGAATTTGATTTTGGTGAAGATCCCTGGGAAGGGCTGCTGGCCGGAAAAGAGCCGGGGCAGTCGGTGTCCGCCGCCCAGTTTCTGACCCTCCTGGAAGGGGAGAGCGAGGAAAGCGTGGAGGACGCCTTTGATGCCATGGAGGGAAAGAAATTAAAGCTGGACGTGTCCGACCTTCCCTATGGGGGAAGCGGCGAAGCGGCAGTAAGGCTGCGGCAGGAGCAGCAATTTGTAAAGGGCGGCAGCCGCCTTACGGATTTGGAGGAGGCGGACCCTCTGCGGCGGTTCCTGGAGGAAGTGGCGGCCACCCCTGCCTTTGGGGACGAATGCCTTTTGGCGGAGGAATGCGCGCAGGGTGACGAGGGGGCAAGAAACGCCCTGGCGGGTTTGGGATTAAGCCGCGTCATTGCCTTTGCGGAAAGCTATGTGGGCAGAGGCGTTCTGATGCTGGACCTGATCCAGGAGGGAAGCTTGGGACTGTGGCAGGGAATCTGCGGCTATGAAAGCGGAGATTACGCCGCTCAACGGGACTACTGGATCCGCTTTGCCATGGAGAAGGCCCTGACCCTCCAGGCCCGGGAGCAGGGCGTAGGTGAAAAAATGCGCCGTGCCCTGGAGGACTACCGCAGTGTAGACGAGCGGCTTCTGGGCGAATTGGGCAGGAACGCCACGTTGGAGGAAATCGCCGAAGGCCTGCATATGAGCGCCGAAGAAGCCTCTGTGGTTCGGAAAATGTTGGAGGATGCCCGACTCCTGGCACAGGTGAGAAAGAAGCCGGATCCGGAGGAAGAGGCGGAAGCAGAGGAGCAGGCTGTGGAGGACACGGCGGCTTTCCGGATGCGCCAGCGGATTCTGGACCTGTTATCTGACCTGAGTGAAGAGGACAGCCGCCTTCTGACCCTGCGCTACGGCCTGGAGGGTGGAAGACCCCTGTCTCCTGAGGAAGCGGGCAGACAGCTGAGACTGACCCCCTCGGAGGTGGTGGAAAAAGAGGCCGCTATCCTCACAAAACTGAGACAGCAGAAATAAGGAGCGTAAGAACATGACAAAGAGAATTTCTGTCGCCATTGACGGCCCTGCCGGTGCGGGAAAAAGCACCCTGGCCCGTCGCCTGGCGAAAGACCTGGGTTATCGCTATGTGGACACCGGGGCCATTTACCGGACGGTGGCCTACTTCTTCGACCTGTGGGGGGTATCGCCCAAGGACATGGACGGCATCCGGCGCTACATTGACGAACTGAACATTAAAATCGAATACGATGAAGCGGGTCTTCAGCACATGATCCTCAACGGCATGGATGTGACAGACGACATCCGCACCCCGGAGATTTCCCAGAAGGCCAGCCTCATTTCCGCCCACGCCATTGTGCGGGACCTGCTGCTGGATATGCAGCGGGAGGTGGCGGCAAGCTACGACGTGGTCATGGACGGCCGGGACATCGGCACCGTGGTGCTGCCAAAGGCCACAGTGAAGATCTTCCTGACGGCCTCTCCCGAGGTCCGGGCAAACCGCCGCACCAAAGAACTGTTGGAAAAGGGACAGAAGGCGAGCTATGACCAGATCCTGGGAGAGATTCAGCAGCGGGACTACCAGGATACCCACAGGGAGATTGCCCCCCTGAAAATGGCCCGGGATTCCGTGAAGCTGGACACCTCGGACCTGAACATAGAGGAAACCCTCGCCGCCATGAAGGACATCGTGGCAAAGAAGGTGGCGCTGTGAGCATTCATGTAGCGGGGAGCGCCGGATTCTGCTTCGGTGTCAGCCGGGCGGTGGAGATGGTGGAGCAGGCGGCTTCCCGGGGAAAACGGGTCGTCACCCTTGGCCCCATCATCCACAACCGTCATGTGGTGGAGAAATTTAAGGAACTGGGAGTTCACGTCATCGACATCCCTGAGGAGGCGCGGCCGGGAGATACGGTGATCATCCGCTCCCACGGCGTGGCAAGGGATATCTACGAAAAGCTGGAAGCGAGGAATGTGGAAATCATCGACGCCACCTGCCCCTTTGTCAAACGGATTCATGGCATTGTCCGCTCCGCCGAGGAGGAGGGACGGATCCCCATTATCATCGGCACCGCCTCTCATCCGGAGGTGGAGGGAATCGCCGGATGGTGCACGGCTGCGTTGGTTTTTGAAAGCCGGGAGTCTCTGGAAAACTGGGCGGCGTCTCAAGAAAATCTTAATAATTCGTCATATTGCATAGTTTCTCAAACAACTTCCACGGAATCTTTGTGGAAATCGTGCGCCCAATTTGCAAAAAAAGAGTTTACTAACTTGAAAATTTTTGATACAATATGTAAAGCAACTGAGTATAGGCAAAGTGAAGCAGCTTTCTTAAGCCGTTCCTGTCAGGCAATGGTCGTTGTCGGAGACCTCACAAGTTCCAACACGGGCCGTCTCGCTATGATTTGCCGAGAGCATTGTGATAAAGTCTTTCTGGTGGACAATGCCGGGGAATTACGCCCGGAGGACTTTTCCGGTGTCAGCGATGTTGGAATCACGGCTGGTGCGTCGACGCCGGCGTGGATTATAAAGGAGGTCAACAAGACTATGAGTGAAATTACCAATGTTGAGGCTGTACAGGAGGAGAACTTCGCTGAACTTCTGGAGCAGTCCATCAAGACTTTAAATACAGGAGATAAGGTCAAGGGCGTTGTTACCAGCATCGGCAACACCGAAGTCCAGGTAGACTTGGGTACCAAGCACGCCGGCTACATTCCTTACGACGAAGTCAGCACCGATCCTTCTGTGAAGCCTGAGGACATTTTGAAGGTGGGCGATGAGATCGAGGTCTTCGTGGTCCGCGTCAACGATCAGGAGGGCACCGTGCAGCTGAGCAAGAAGAAGCTGGACGGCATGAAGGTCTGGGACGACATGGCTGCCTGGGTGGAGGACAAGACTACCGTGGAAGGCACCATCACCGAGGAGAATAAGGGCGGATTGGTTGCCAATGTCCAGGGCATCCGGGTGTTCATTCCCGCTTCCCAGTCTGGCATTGCCAAGGGCGGCGATATGGCTGGCCAGGTCGGCAAGACTGTGAAGATGAAGATTACCGAGGTCAACCGTGCCCGCCGCCGTGTCATCGGCTCCATCCGGGCGGTTCTGTCCGAGGAGCGTAAGACCGCTCAGGAGAAGATCTGGGCCGAGATCGAGAACGGCAAGAAGTACCACGGCGTGGTCAAGTCCCTGACTTCCTACGGCGCTTTCGTGGATATCGGCGGTGTGGACGGCATGGTTCACGTCTCCGAGCTGAGCTGGAACCGGATCAAGACCCCTGCCGACGTGGTGAAGGTGGGCGACGAGATCGACGTCTACGTCATCTCCTTCGATCCTGAGAAGCACAAGATCTCCCTGGGCTACAAGACCGCCGAGATGAACCCCTGGAACCAGTTCATGACGGGTTATCAGGTGGGTGACGTGGTGGATGCCAAGGTCGTGAAGCTGATGACCTTCGGCGCTTTTGCTGAGATTCTGCCCGGTGTTGACGGCCTGATCCACATTTCTCAGATTGCGGATCGCCGGATCGGCAAGCCCGAGGATGTGCTGTCCGAGGGTCAGGACGTGAAGGTCAAGATCACGGATGTGGATGCCGAGAATAAGCGTATTTCCCTGTCCATCCGGGCTCTGCTGGAGGACGCGGCTGAGGACGCTGAGTAATTTTCGCAAACAAAAAACCGGGGCAGCCTGCTGTCCCGGTTTTTTTCAAAGTCAATAGAAAGGAAGACAATTCATGGTAAAGCATATTGTACTGTACACGTTTCAAGAAGGGGTTGACAAGGATGAGGCTGTGAAGACGGTGGCCTCCGTTCTGGAGCCCCTGGTGGGGAAGATTCCGGGGCTGCTTCATCTGGAGATTCGCCGGGCCTACAATGGCATGGACTATGCTCTGTATTCGGAGTTTGAAAGCCGAGAGGCCCTGACAAACTATGCAAAGAACCCCCTCCATTTGGAGGCGAAAACCCACTTCTTCCATCTGCTTGACAAGCGGGTGGCGGCGGACTATGAGTTTTAAGGAGACGAAGCCATGAAAGCAATCGTGACAGTAGTAGGAAAAGACCGGGTGGGCATCATTGCGGGTGTCTGCACGGCCCTGGCGGAGTTTAACGTCAACGTCCTGGATATCAGTCAGACCGTCATGCAGGGCTACTTCACCATGATGATGGCCACGGAAGTCTCCCAGTGCAATGTGCCTCTGGCGGACCTGGTCACCAAAATGGACGCCATCGGCAAGGAAATGGGCCTGAGCATCCGGGTTCAGCGGGAAGACATTTTCGAAGCCATGCACCGAATCTGAGGAAACTGCCATGCTGAATCAGAAGGATATTTTGGTCACTCAGGACATGATTGACAAGCGGCACCTGGACATCCGCACCATTACCATGGGCATCAGCCTGATGGACTGCTGTGACCCGGATCTGGCAGCCTGTTGTGACAAGATCTACAGGAAAATTACCACCTGTGCCAAAGACCTGGTAAAGGTGGGGGAGGACATCGAGAAGGAGTTCGGTATCCCCATTGTCAATAAGCGGATTTCCGTCACCCCCATTTCCATTGTGGCGGGGGCCTGCCAGTGCGACAGCTACGTGGAGATCGCAAAGACGTTGGACGCCGCCGCGAAAACCTGCGGGGTCAACTTCATCGGCGGCTTCTCCGCATTGGTACAGAAGGGTATGACGGTGGGGGACCGGAAGCTGATCCGTTCCATCCCCGAGGCCATGGCTGCTACAGAGCGGGTCTGCGCCAGCGTCAACGTAGGCTCCACCAAGGCGGGCATCAACATGGATGCCGTAGCGGAAATGGGCCGGATCGTGAAAAAAACCGCCGAGCTGACCGCAGACAATGACGGCCTGGGCTGTGCCAAGCTTGTAGTGTTTGCCAACGCCGTGGAGGATAACCCCTTCATGGCGGGAGCCTTCCACGGCGTGGGAGAGCCGGAGTGTGTGCTGAACGTGGGCGTTTCCGGCCCCGGCGTGGTGTATCACGCCCTCCAGGGGGTGAAGGGCCAACCCTTTGACGTGGTGGCGGAGACC
>DLAP01000030.1:23750-23922 GCA_002493965.1 Clostridiales bacterium UBA7044 | reverse complement strand
ATTATGGAATAACAGCCACTGGCAGTTATCCAAATTCAGATTCCCTGCGCGGAGCACCACTGGCGTGAGAATCCCCCAGATTTTTAAACTATTTCAGGCAAAAACGCCAGGTATTCCCGTAATTCTAGGGGATTGCCACACCATGCTGCGGCATGGTTCGCAATGACAGCTT
>DLAP01000030.1:0-23467 GCA_002493965.1 Clostridiales bacterium UBA7044 | reverse complement strand
GATTGCCACACCATGCTGCGGCATGGTTCGCAATGACAGCTTGATTTTTGCTTTTTTGACACGCTGTCCTGCATCCCCCGTCAGGGGGATGCAGGACACTTTTCATTTCCGACGCCTGCCCCGCATAACCTTTCCCGAGGTGATGTTTTTGCCTATTGTGCAAACCAATGTACCCATGACAGCAGCCCTGTGCCGGGAGACGATCTGGCGTCTGAAAGAACGTTATCCCGCTCTTCGCGGCGAAACCCTGACCACCACCGCCTTTGGAAGACCTGTGGAAACCTTAACCATCGGTCAGGGAGAGCGGAAGGTCTTCTATTCCGCCGCCCACCATGCCAACGAGTGGATCACAACCCCGGTACTGCTGAAATTCATGGAGGAATTGGCGGAAGCCGCCAGTACCGGGGGCAGGCTCTATGGCGTCCCGGCGGAAAATATTCTGAACGCCGCCACCATCTATACCGTACCCATGGTAGATCCGGATGGAGTGGATCTGGTAACAGGGGCAATCGAAGTCGGAACCCTGGAATATGAATCCGCCCTCCGGCTTTCCGACAACTACCCCGACATTCCCTTCCCGTCCGGGTGGAAGGCAAACCTTCTGGGGGTGGACTTAAATCTCCAGTACCCCGCCGGGTGGCGGATGGCCCGGGAAATCAAATTCTCCCAGGGTTTTACAAAGCCCGGACCCCGGGACTATGTGGGCAGGGCGCCCCTGAACCAGCGGGAGTCCATCGCCATGGCGGAATTTACGGAGGAGCTAAGCCCGGATCTGGTGCTGGCCTACCACACCCAGGGGAAGGTGATCTACTGGCAGTTCCGGGACTATGAGGTGCCCGGGGCACAGGCGCTGGGGGAGGAATTTGCCCGTCTCAGCGGCTATGAACTGGCGGAAACCCCCTACACCTCCAGCTTCGCGGGGTACAAGGACTGGTTCATCCAGGAATACCGCCGCCCGGGGTATACCATCGAGGTAGGGAGCGGTGAAAACCCCCTGCCGCTGGACCAGTTTGACGAAATCTACCGGGACAATCTGGGAATCCTGGTGACAGCGGCCCTGGGCCTTCGGGTCTGACAAAATATCAGAAAAAGCGGAAATAGCCCTTGTGGTTGTTCCGCTTTTCCTGTATAATAAAGAGAAAAACGGGAGGGAACCCCAATGAAGCGTGAAAATTACATCAGCTGGGACGAATACTTTATGGGCATCGCCATGCTGGCCGCCCGGCGGAGCAAGGACCCCAATACCCAGGTGGGCGCCTGCATCGTGTCCATGGACAATATTATCATCTCCACCGGCTACAACGGAATGCCCAAGGGCTGCTCCGACGACGAATACCCCTGGGAGCGGGTGGGAGAGCAGACCAAATACCCCTATGTGGTCCACGCGGAATTAAACGCCATCCTCAACGCCAGCGGCCGGGATCTGCGGGGCAGCAAGCTGTATGTGGCCCTGTTTCCCTGCAACGAGTGCGCCAAGGCCATCATCCAGAGCGGGGTGAAGGAGGTCTACTACCTGTCCGACAAGTACGCGGACTCCATGGCGACGCTGGCCTCCAAGCGGATGATGGACTCCGCCGGGGTAAAGTACACCCAGCTTCGCACACAGTTAAAATCCATTACCCTGGACTTTATCCCCGAGGAAGAACAAAAGTAACAACACAAGGAGGATCCCCATGCGCATGGAGCAGGGGGCGCGGATTATTGTGGAGCGCTGGCTGTTCGCCCAGCCCGAGGATGTGCTGCACTTCATAACGGACGAGACCCAGCTGCGGGAAGCGGGTGCCTTCTGCCAGGCCGCCCGCCAGGTAGGGGCCATCCCCAAGCTCACCGTGCTGAACGCCGACTCCGTCCAGGCCGGCAGCAGCGTGGAGGAAATGCAGCGCATCATGTCCTACGCCACCGCCATCGTGGGAGCCACCAGTCAATCCTTTATTACCACAGGCGCCGTGGAATACGCCCTGCGCCGGGGCGCCCGGTTCCTGTCCGTGCCCATGGCCGCCAACTTCAACGTTATGCCCGCGGCGCTGCTGGAAACCAAGCGCAAATATGCCGTGATCAAGGCCCAGCTTCCCGTGGCCATCATCATGCTGGTCATCCACATTGTGCTGATGTACCTGCTGGCCTTCTGATGTAACAAAGGAGGATTCGTATGAAACTGCTGTTGACCGCTTTTGATCCCTTCGGCGGTTCTCCCGTCAACCCTGCCCTGGAGGCGGTAAAGCTGGTGGGGGACAATGTGGCCGGCGTAGAGATCGTGAAGCTGGAGGTCCCCACCGTGTTCCGCAAGTCCATTGATACGGTGGCCGCCGCCATTGAGAAAGAGAAGCCCGACGCCGTGCTGTGCATTGGCCAGGCCGGCGGCCGATATGATCTGACCCCCGAACGGGTAGCCATCAATCAGGACGACGCCCGGATCCCCGACAACGAGGGTAACCAGCCCATCGACACCGTGATCTATGAAGACGGCGAGGCGGCCTATTTTGCCACCCTGCCCATTAAGGCCATGGTGGCGAAAATCCGGGAGGCCGGTCTTCCCGCCAGTGTTTCCAATACCGCCGGTACCTTCGTGTGCAATCACCTGATGTACGGCGTGCTGTACACCCTGGCAAAGCACTACCCCGGCGTGAAGGGCGGCTTCATGCACGTTCCCTTCGTTCCCAGCCAGACGGTGAACCGGGCCGCCCCCGCCCCCTCCATGTGCGAGCAGGACATCGCCCGGGGCATTGAGGCCGCCATCTCCGCCATTGGGCAGTACGATACAGACATTCGCGCCGTGGGCGGCAAGACCCACTGACCTATCTTTCCGCTTATAAATCATTTGAAAAAGCCCAGGATTCCCCCGGAAGCCCAAACGCTTCCGGGGGATTTTCGGCGTTCCCTTCCACCTGGTCAGACTCA
The DNA here is from genome assembly GCA_002493965.1 of Clostridiales bacterium UBA7044. Classification (GTDB taxonomy): domain Bacteria; phylum Bacillota; class Clostridia; order Oscillospirales; family Oscillospiraceae; genus Faecousia. Next base: position 20,569 of record DLAP01000030.1, on the reverse strand, counting down.
TGAAAATCCATGGCGAATGCCCGATACCTGACAGGTTGGCGATTGTCACAAATTATTTACATATTTATCATTGCCAAAGTGCCCCGAAAGTGCTAAACTTGTGCCAAAAGAGTCTGTAATCCCGGAAGTTAGGAGTATACTATGTCCAAATTTTCTGTAAAAAAGCCTCTGACCATATTCGTGGCTGTGGTGGCCATTCTGGTCTTGGGCGTGGTGGCTTATACGAAAATGACCCCGGATCTGCTGCCCAATATGAATTTTCCCTACGCCATGATCCTCACCACCTATCCCGGCGCCAGCCCGGAAAAGGTGGAGGCGGAGATCACAAAGCCCATGGAGCAGTCCATGTCCACTCTGGATCACATCAAGGAAGTGACTTCTTCCTCCAGCGAAAACGTGAGCATGGTCCTCCTGGAATTTGACGAGGATGTGAACATGGACACCATCGGCGTGGACATTCAGCAGAACATTTCCGCCCTCTCCGCCGCCTGGTCCGATACGGTGGGCACCCCCTATGTGCTGAAGATCAATCCCGACCTGCTGCCTGTGGAGGTGGCGGCGGTGTCCATGGAGGGCATGGACACCATGGAGCTGACGGACTTCCTGAACGACACCCTGATGAACAAGCTGGAGGGCGTTCCCGGGGTGGCCCGGGTCAGCGCCACCGGCATGGTGGACCAGGAAATCCATGTGGTGCTGGATCAGAAGAAGATCGATGCTCTGAATCAGAAGATTGCCGACACCGTTAACGGCCAGCTGGACGACGCCGCGGCGGAGCTGGAAGACAAGATGCAGGAGGTCAAGGACGCCCAGAGTAAGCTCAATTCCGCCATGAGCCAGATGGGGAATCTGGGTTCTCTCTCTGGCAGCATCGACAGCATGAAGGATCAACTGGGGGAGATGATCTCCTACCAAGCTACTGTCCGGGCAAACTACGAGGCCCTGAACCTGCTAAACAGCCAGTTGTCCGAGGCTCTTGCCCAGCAGACCCAGGCGAGAGGCTCTTATGAGGCCGCCGCCGCTCAGCGGGACGCCCTGGCAGAAGCGCTTGCGGGGATGACCGAGGAGGACGAGGGCTACGCGGAGCTAAATGCCCAGCTTGCCCAGGCAGAGGCGGAAGCTGCCGCCGCCGAGGCCGCCTTGACGGCTGCCAATCAGGTGCTGGATGGCATTGACGAAGGGCTGGCCGCCCTGGGCACCAACCGGGAGAACCTGCCCGGGGATCTGGAAAGCGCCCGTCAGGAATTGCAGCAGGCGGACGATCAGATTTCCTCCCTGACGGGGAAGGTGGAACAGGGTGTGAGCGCCATGATGAAGATGGGCGCGGCCCAGGCGGAAATCGCCGTAGGAAAAGCCTCCCTGTCCCAGGCCCAGACCCAGATTGAAAGCGGTCTGGACGCCATTGAGGACAGCCGGGAGGGGGCCTTGCGGCAGGCGGACCTGAACAATATCATCACCATGGACATGGTCATGCAGATTTTGAAGGCCCAGAACTTTGCCATGCCCGCAGGCTATATCGCGGAGGACGGCATCCGCTACATGGTCTCAGTAGGTGACGAAATCACCGAGCTTTCCACCCTGGAAAACCTGCTCCTGTTCGACCTGGACATAGACGGGGTGGATCCCATCTACCTAAAGGACGTGGCGGTAGTGGCTCTGACGGACAACAGCGCCGACACCTACGCCAAGTTAAACGGCCAGGACGGCGTGGTGCTGACCTTTGAGAAGCAGAGCACCTATGCTACCGCCGATACCACCAACAATTTGTCTGACCGGTTCCGTGCCCTGGAGCAGGAATACCCGGGCCTGAAATTCGTCTCCCTGATGAACCAGGGCGACTATATCTACATGATCGTAAATTCCATTCTCAGCAGTCTCCTGCTGGGAGCGGTGTTCGCCGTGCTGGTGCTGTTCCTGTTCCTGAAGGACCTCCGGCCCACCTTCATCACCCTGTGCTCCATTCCGTTAAGTGTGGTCTTCGCCATTGTGCTGATGTACTTCTCCGGCGTGACCCTGAACATGATTTCCCTGTCCGGTCTGGCCGTGGCCGTTGGTATGCTGGTGGATAACTCCGTGGTGGTCATTGAGAACATCTATCGCCTTCGGGCCAAGGGGGCGACCTCCGTTCAGGCTGCCGTCCACGGGGCAAAGCAGGTGGCCTCCGCCGTCACCGCCTCCACCCTGACCACCGTCTGCGTGTTCCTGCCCATCGTCTTTGTGGAGGGCATCACCAAGCAGCTCTTTACGGACCTGGCCCTGACCATGACCTACGCCCTGCTTGCCAGTTTACTGGTTTCCCTGACCCTGGTACCGGCCATGGCCTCCGGGATGCTGCGTAAGGAGCATACGGCAAAGCCCGGCTTCCTGGAAAGAAAAGTCCTGCCCCTTTATGCCAAAAGCGCCGCCTGGTCCCTTAAGCATAAGGCCCTCGTCCTGATTCTCGTGGTGGCGCTGCTGTTTGGTACCGCCGCGGGGGCCATCTCCAAGGGCTTCTCCTTCATGCCGGAAATCGATATGCCCACCGTGGATGTGACCGTGACCATGCCGGAGGACACCAGCATGGAAGACGCCTGTGCCATGACGGATGAGATTCTGAAACGGATCGATACATTGGACGGAATCGACACCGTAGGCGCCATGATGGGCTCCGGAGGCATGAGCATGATGGGCACCTCTGGCAGTCATAACGTGACCATTTACATAAACCTTTCCGATGAAAACGCCAGCGGCGCGGCAATGGGCCGGCAGATCGAGCAGCTGTGCGCCGATCTGGAATGCACTGTCACCGCCTCCTCTTCCATGATGGATATGGGGGCTTTGAGCGGCAGCGGCATTGCCCTGAACCTGTTCTGTGACGATATGGACGCCCTCCAGAACGCGGCCAGGACGGCGGCGGAAGCCATCGCCCAGATCCCCGGTGTAGGGTCGGTTTCCGACGGTCTGGAGGACGCCACCCCGGCCTACCATGTGAAAATCGATCTGAACAGGGCCATGAAACACGGCCTCACCGCCGCCCAGGTCTACATGGAGCTGGCCTCCGCCCTGACCACGGACTCCACAGTCATGACCCTGGAGCTGGACGGCATCTCCGCCGATGTGATCGTGGAAAAGCCGGAGGAGAGCAGCCTGGACCTTTCCGCCCTGCGCAGCTACGTGTTTGAGAAGACCAATCAGGACGGCACCGTGACGCAGACCCGCCTCCGGGAGTTTGCCAGGGTGGAGAAGGTCTCCAGCCTTTCCTCCATCAGCCGGATCAATCAGCGGCGGTATCTCACCGTCTCGGCGGAGCTGGAGGAAGGGTACAATGTAACGCTCCTCACCAGGCAGGCTCAGCAGATCCTGAAGGATACCGACCTGGGCCAAGGTGTCAGCTATGCCTTCTCCGGTGAAAACGAGACGATCATGGAGGCTGTGGAGCAGCTTGTGCTGATGCTTATGCTGGGCGTTCTGCTGGTGTATCTGGTGATGGTTGCCCAGTTCCAGAGCCTCAAATCCCCCTTCATCGTCATGTTTACCATTCCTCTGGCCTTTACCGGCGGTTTTCTCGCATTGCTTCTTTGCGGCATGGAGATCAGCGTTGTTTCCCTCATTGGCTTTGTCATGCTCACCGGCGTGGTGGTCAACAATGGCATCGTGCTGGTGGACTATATCAACCAGCTTCGGCTGGGCGGCATGGAGCGTCGGGAAGCCATTGTGGAGGCAGGCGTCACCAGAATGCGGCCCATCCTCATGACCACCATCACCACGGTGCTGGGCCTGATGGATATGGCCATCCGTAGCAGTGCCGGCACAGCCATGATGCGGCCTGTGGCGGTGGTGTGCATCGGCGGCCTGGTGTATGCCACGCTGATGACGCTGTATGTGGTGCCCTGCATTTACGACATCTTCCACAAGAAGGAACTGCGCCGGGTCCGGGACGAGGACCTGAAGCTACTGGAAAGTCTCTAACAAGCTTTTGAGGCTGCCTTACGAGGCAGCCTCAAAATTATATACAGGGTCATTTTATATCGAAATTTTCGTAGGGCGGGGCCTTGGCTCCGCCGCCTTTTACACTCCGGGGGCTGGTGCTATGCTGGGAACCCTCTCAGTCTCAGTGCTTTGCGCTGAGACAGCTCCCCCAAAGGGGGAGCCAAGTGCGTGGTTCTAAGTCTTTAGGGTGGTGAAAATATGGGGAACCCCCCTTGGCTCTCCCTTTGGGAGAGTTGGCACGATGCAAAGCATCGTGACTGAGAGGGCGCACGTTGGACGTCGGTGCAACACTAAGAGGGTGCACGATCCCTACTTCCTCCCCTTGCAGGCGTATTCATAGGCTCGCTTGTAATCCCCCAGCTCCCGGTAGCAGGCTTCCAGCAGAGCGCGGGTCTGGGGATAGACGCTTTCCGCCCCGTGAAAGCACTTCGCCGCCATAGCGTATTCTTTCACCCCAAAGTACGCCTGGCCTCGCAGAAGTAAAAACCAGGGGCTGGTCTGATCCTCCGCTGCCGCCAAAAGCCCCGCCGCCCGCTCCGGCTGATTCCGTGCCAGCGCTTCTCCGGCCCGCAGAAATAACTCCTCATCCAGGCAGGGAAGGGTCTCGCTGACCTGCTGCCCCCGGATCCTGCCCAGCAGCAGCAAACGGCGGCGTTCCAATTCCCGGCTCCAGTAAGGCGCCTCTCCCTCCGCCTTTTGCAGCAGCGACAGGGCGTAATTTTCTTTTCTGTCCTCCAGCGCCTTTTCCGCCAGGTCCAAAAGGCACAGTCTTTGCAGCAGTCCCTTTTCCCGGTCGAAGATATCATCCGGGGCCGTGTACCCTTCCAGTACCAGGGCCGCCCCCGCCGGGTCTCCCTTGTCATACAGCCGGCGGGCGGAGGCCATCACCTCCAGATTGGGAGAAATGACCGCCGTTTCCTCCAAAAAATAGCTGACGGGTTTCCCCAGCCGGGCGGCCAGATATTGCAGAGTCTTCATGGAGGGACAGGCAGACCCGTTCTCGATCTGGGACAGCATATTCCGGGTGATCTCCTCCCCGCAAAGCTGCCGCTGGCTCAAACCGTTCTCCAGCCTTGCCTGGCGAATTTTTTCTCCCAACGCCATGGTTCTTCCCTCCCGTCTCTTTTTTGTTATTATACCATAAAGCGTAGCGGAATGGTATCATATTGCCATATTTTCCGGTTCCCGGCGAAGCCGGGGAGAAAAAGGTCGATTGAAATGTATAATAGCCATTTTTGGCTATTGTACCACAAAAACCGAATTCTGGCTACCGTTACAAAAAATTCATTTGCTATTTTGTCTTGATTGGTTTATAACAATAGTAACTGAACTATGGATCGGAGATTGGATATGGATATTCGCAATACAAAACAGCTGAAACAGTTCGCACAGGAACGGGTGGCCAATTCTCAGGGCCAGCAGCATCTGGTATTGGTCTACGCCGGGATTTTAACGGGCATGGCGCTGCTGATGGCCCTGCTGCAATTCCTGCTGGACGTCCAGATCGGCAAAACGGGAGGCCTTGGCAGCATGGGGACCCGAAGCATTCTCTCCACAGTGAAGGCGGTGCTGCCCGTGATCGAAATGGTCGTCAGCACCTGCTTAAGCCTTGGCTATCTTTCCGCCATGCTCCGCATTGCCCGGGGACAGTACGCTTCTGTCAAGGGTCTGCGGCTGGGCTTTGACCGGTTCTGGGTGCTGTTTCGTAAAACCCTGCTGGAGGGGCTGATTTACCTGGGCGCTGCCATGGCCGCCATGTATGTCTCCCTGTTTTTCTATATGATTACCCCTTTGTCGAGCCGGTTGATGGACGTTTTGACCCCGCTGATCAGCGGCGTCAATGCCCTGGATCCCTACAGCATCCTGAATGACGCCGCTCTTTATGACCAGGTCATTGGCGCGATGACACCCTACTTTATTCTGTTCCTGGTGATCTTCTGCCTGGTTTCCATCCCGCTGCTCTTCCGTTACCGGATGGCGGACTACGTCCTCATCGACCATCCGGAGAAGGGAGCCTTTGCTGTTCTCCGGGAGAGCCGCCGGATGATGCGGGGCAACTGCCTGAACCTGCTGCGGGTGGACCTGAGCCTGTGGTGGTATTATCTGGCAACGGTGCTGATCACGGTGGTAGCCTATGGCGATGTACTCATGCCCCTGTTCGGCGCCGACTATTCCGGGTCCGGGGACGCGGCTTACTATCTCTTCCTGATTGCTTACCAGATTTTGCAGTTTGCCCTGTGCGTAACCCTGCGCAACCGGGTGGAGACCACCTACGCCCTGGCCTATGATGCCATCCGGCCCCAGGAGCCCCAGAACGGCGTAGTATTGGGGAATATCTTCCAGATGTAATCCAGGAAATCCCCAGACATCTCGACAATTGCCTCCCTTTGTGATACAATACGGAAAAGTATTGCGCAAAGGGAGGCTGCCCTATGGGTATATCGCAGCAAATGAAACAGCCATTGTGCCTGGGGCTTCTAGCCCATGTAGATGCCGGGAAGACCACCCTGAGCGAAGCCATGCTCTACGTCAGCGGCGCGCGCCGCACCCTGGGCCGGGTGGATCACCGGGACTCCTTCCTGGACACCCACAGCTTAGAGCGGGCCAGGGGCATCACCATCTTCTCCAAGCTTGCCCGGCTGGAAACAGAAAGCCGGGAGCTGATCCTGGTGGACACCCCGGGCCATGTGGACTTTTCCGCCGAGGCGGAGCGGACCATGCCCGTCCTGGACTGCGCCGTACTGGTCATCAGCGGCACTGACGGCGTTCAGGCCCATACCCTGACCCTGTGGCGGCTGCTGGAGCGGTACCAGGTGCCCGTCTTCCTGTTCATCAATAAAATGGACCTTCCCGGCACGGACGCGGACGCCTTAATGGCGCAGCTTCAGCGAAAGCTTTCCCCCGGCTGCGTGGACTTCTGTATGGAACCGGCCGCAATATGGGAAAGCGCCGCCATGTGCGACGAAGGCCTGCTGGAAAACTACCTGGAAACCGGTACCGTTACAGAGGAAAACCTCCGGGGGCTGATCCGGGAACGGAAGCTGTTCCCCTGCTGCTTTGGCTCGGCCCTGAAGCTGACCGGAGTGGACAGGCTGCTGGAAGCGCTGGACACCTATGCCCCCACCCGGGACTATTCAGATGCCTTTGCCGCCCGGGTGTATAAGATCTCCCGGGATCCCCAGGGCAGCCGTCTGACTTGGCTGAAAATCACCGGCGGCAGGCTGAAGGCGCGGGATCTTCTCTCCTACCGGACGGCAAAGGGAGAAATGCGGGAGGAAAAGGTCCAGCAGCTTCGCCTGTATTCCGCGGAGAAATTCAGGTTGGCGGAGGAAGCCGCCCCCGGCCAGCTGGTGGCCGTGACGGGATTGTCGGAGACCTTCGCCGGGCAGGGCCTGGGCGGGGAAAAGGCGGGCCTCGGCAGCGCTTTGGAGCCGGTGATGACCTACCGGGTGGGCCTTCCCAAGGGAGCCGACCCGGCGATAATCCTGCCAAAACTGCGGCAGCTGGAGGAAGAGGATCCCCAGCTCCATCTTCTCTGGGAAAAGGGCCAGATTCACGTGCAGATCATGGGGCGGGTGCAGCTGGAGGTCTTCCGGGCGCTGGTAGCGGAACGGTTCGGACTGGACGTCACCCTGGATGACCGGCGGATTTTCTACAAGGAGACCATCGAAAATACGGTGGAAGGCGTGGGGCACTTTGAGCCTCTGCGGCACTACGCCGAGGTCCACCTGCTCCTGTCCCCCCTGCCCCGGGGCAGCGGATTGATGTTTGACACCCAGTGCCCTCTGGACGTGCTGGATGTCAACTATCAAAGGCTGATCCTGACCCACCTGGAAGAAAAGGTCCATCGGGGCGTCCTCACCGGCGCACCCATTACGGATATGAAAATCACATTGCTTGTGGGGAAGGCCCACTTAAAGCACACTGAGGGCGGGGATTTCCGGCAGGCCACCTACCGGGCAGTGCGCCAGGGGCTGATGCAGGAAAAATCTGTTCTTTTAGAGCCATGGTACGAATTTACCCTCACCTGCCCCACAGAGCAGATCGGCCGGGGCATTACAGATATCCGGGCCATGGGCGGGGTGTTTGAGGCCCCGGAGGGCTTGGACGGTATCTCCAAACTGAAAGGCCTGGTACCTGCCTCGGAGGTCCGGGACTATGCTGACACGGTGGCCGCCTACACCCAGGGCCGGGGGCAGCTCCAGCTGACCCTCCAGGGCTACGCCCCCTGCCACAACACCCAGGCAGTGGTGGAGGAAACCCGCTACGACCCGGAGGCAGACCTGGAGAACACCCCGGACTCGGTCTTCTGCGCCCATGGGGCAGGCTTCCCGGTGAAGTGGAACGAAGTGAAAAACCATATGCACCTGGAAAGCGGCCTGCAAAAAGAAAAAGCCCCCCAAATCCTCACCCGGAACCTGTGGGCGGAGGACAGGGAACTGGAAAAGATCATGGAGCGGCAGTTCGGGCCCCAAAAAACCACCCTCTACCGGGCAAAATCCCAGGCCATTCCGGCCACCGAGGAAATCACCATCCAAGCGCCGAAGCAGAAATACATCATCGTAGACGGCTACAACATCATTTTTGCCTGGGAGCGTCTGGCCCAGCAGGCGAAAACCGACCTGGACGCCGCCCGGCGGCAGCTGTGCGACATCTTAAGCAGCTACGCGGGCTTTACCAAGTGCCGCCTGGTGGTGGTCTTCGACGGCTACAAGCAGAAGGGAAACCCTGGGGAAAAATTCCAGTTTCACAACATCCAGGTGGTTTACACCCGGGAGGGGGAGACGGCGGACGCCTACATCGAGGCCCTGGCCGATGAGATTGGCCCCAGCTACGCCGTAAGGGTAGCTTCCTCCGACGGCCTGGTTCAGCTGGGCGCTTTCCGAAGCGGCGTGCTGCGGATGTCCGCCCGGGAGCTGGAGACAGAGGTGCGGCAGGCGGAAACCGACATGAAGCCCCATTTTCATAAAGGAAACGGATAATTTTTTCCGAAATGACTATCTTTTTCCACTTTTGTGTTGTATCATATTGGTATCATACAAACAGGAGGATGGGATATGAGCAAGGTGAAAGACGAAAAAAAGGTGCAGGCCTATCTGGAAAAGACCCACACCCATGACCACAGGCTGGAATGGATCTTCCGCCGAATCCTCCACTACGCGGAGAACCTCATTGCCGTCATCACCATCTGCGCGCTGTTTGCGGCCCTGGCCGTAGAGGTCTACCGGATGCTGACCCAAAGCGGTTATTTCACCGAGGTGGAGCATGTTCTGCACAATATTCTGACCATTGTGGTGGGCTTTGAGTTCGTGCGGATGCTCATTGACACCACTCCGGCCAACATTCTGGAGGTCCTCACCGTGGCCATCACCCGCCATGTGGTGCTGAGCCATGACGACCCCCTGAGTAACCTTGCCTGCATCGCCTGCATCGCGGGCCTGTTCGCCATCCGGCGGTTCCTGGTGCGGGAGAGCGAACTGCGGGAAGATATGGTCCTTGAGGAGGAGAAATAAGGTATGTGGTTTGTTTACGCCCTTGGCAGCGCGGCATTCGCGGCGCTGACCTCCATCTTGGCCAAAGTCGGCATTGATGGCGTCAACTCCAATCTGGCCACCGCCCTGCGTACTGTCGTAGTCCTGGTGATGGCCTGGGGCATGGTGTTCCTGACGGATGCTCAGAACGGCATTGGGGCCATCAGCCGGAAAAGCTGGGTATTTCTGATCCTGTCCGGCCTGGCTACCGGGGCCTCCTGGCTGTGCTACTATAAGGCCCTGCAAATCGGCCAGGCCAGCAAGGTGGTGCCCGTGGACAAGCTCAGCGTGGTGATCACCCTGGTGTTGGCTTTTGTGTTCCTCCACGAGAGGTTCACCTGGAAATCCGGGGTAGGATGCCTGCTCATTACGGCGGGAACCCTGCTGATGGTTCTGTAAGCTTTGCTCTTAGGAAAATACGGCTGCCGGACAGCGCTTTGACGCTTGTCCGGCAGCCGTTTTTTATGGTGTTACAGTTACGTCCCAGGCGTCCGTAACGACATTTTCCTGAATGGCTTCCGCCAGGACCTTCACCACCGGAATGTAGCCATCCTCCGCTTCCAGCGCCAGAGGCGCTCCCAGCAGATTCCCGGTAGACGCGCCAGGATCCACAGGCGTCGTATACAGCCAGGTGTCGTTCTCCAAGGCCTTCCAGCCTGTTGCCAGCGTGATCGTCAATTTCGGCGAAGACTGTCCTGCGATCTTTCCGCTGGGGGTCTCCCAGTAGCCCACCAGCCGCACCCGGATGTATGCCGGAACATTGGAGGTGTTCTTCACGGTAATGGAAGTCTTTTCCATGCCGGTAAAGCTCTCGTCTATCTTGCAGGAGACTTGGGCCAGCTGATAGCTGGCCGTTACTCCCCCGGTCTCCTGGAGGTAGTAGGCCACCCCCGCGGTGATGAGTCCCAGAAGGAGGACCACCGCCAGGACCGGGAGCAGAAGCCCGGGCTTTCTTCCCTTGGCGTATTTTCCAGTATATTTTGCCATGGTGGTACCTCCTTTCCTGAATTAGTTTCCTCGGAATGTGTTCTTTACGGCCTCCCCGAAGCCGGACAGCCAGGTCTTCTTTTCGATTTCCTTTTGGAATATGGCTTCCGGATATGGGGTGGTATCGTTGATTGTCACCGGCTGCGCCCCATCGCCATACCGCCAGGACCAGTCGTTTTCCTGGGTGATGGTGTAGGTACCAAAGGGAAGATTGGAGACGGTTACGCTGGTCTGACCCGGATCAATGGTCACATACATGGAGACTGCATCATCGCCTGCCACTGAGTTCCCCAGGCCGTCCTGGGTCTGGACAATGTGATAGACAAAGGAATTGGCCTCATTGTGCCCGCAGTCCGGTCCCAATTCCTTCCTTGTGATGGTCAGATTTCCCATCTTCGGCTGGAAGAGGGCATAGAAGGTCTTTTCTTCCGTATACTTGTGATCGGCTTCCACATAGTCCCCGGCAAAGATACCCGCAAAGCCTTCCTGCGTCCAGGTGTCTTCCTGCTTGGTTGTGTCATTCCAATACTGGATCTGCGTGATCTTTTTGGGCTGAATGGTTTCGTAACCGGTGCCGGAAACCGTCCACGCGCCTGCAGCGTCTTTTGCGAGAATCGTGCATGCTTCGTCCAGGTACCAGCCCTTGAAGTCGTAGGCTTCGCTCTTCCATATGGCTGTGGAGGCGCTGGCATTTGTGGTTGTCACCGCCTTGACCGATTCCGATTTCACCGACACATGGCCGTTGGGATCGTTTAGCTCCGCTACCGTTTCCCAGGTGGTGCCATCGTCCTTCAGCTTCGTCACCACCATGGGCTGATAGTTGAATACCATATCCACTTCATAATAGTAGAAGTTGATTACATTGATGGTGGGATTCTGGCTGTCGTCCTGGATGTTCCGGGTAACGGTGATCTGCTTCTCGTCCTTATCCATGCGGTAGCCCACATACCCCGCCTCGATGAGCTGCTGCCTGGTCAGAGAGTGGCCTTCCACCTGAGACTGGAATACGCCCAGCTCCGTCACGGACTGCCCTATCTGCTCCTCACTGCCGTCGGGCAGCTTTGCCCAGTGATTTACCGTATACGGGTATTTCTTCAGGTCATAGTAGACCTTGATCATGGTGCCGTATTCTCCTGCGGGCACGGTGACGGAGATCGGGGCCAGGCGGAGGCGGATGCTTCCGTCCTCCGTTTTGCGCATATCCTGGATCTTCCAGTATTTCCCTCCATCGGAATAATAGAAGGTCTTCTCATTGGCACGGTAGGTTTCATTGTCCTTGGTGACTACGATGCTTCCCTTGTCAGAGATGCTCACCGTGTAACTGCTCGGTCCCGTCTCGGTATCGGACACCTGGAAGCCAGGCGTCACCGAAACCTCCTTTTTTCGGTCGTCGATCAAATAATCGCTGCCCGATATCGCCTGGCCATTCGCGTCTACATAATACGGCTCACCGTTATTTGTCGCGTCCACATATTGCATGGTGTAGCCAGCGTATTCGTAGCCGGTAGCTGCCCGGTTGACGAAATCGATGCTCTCATCCTTCTTAATGGTATCGCTGCGGGACATATAGAAGGTGTAGCGATTGTCCCCATAGGTTTCCTCAAAGTTATTTCCCAGGGTCTGGAAATAGTGGGAAATGGTGAAGGTGGTGCCATCGCCGATGGTATAGAGAAAGGTGATCACATTTTCCGCCGGGTTGGCCGACAGGGTCAGGCTCTTCTGGAAGGCATCCGGGGCATAGCCATCCTTGAGCTTAAAGTTCTCCGTGACCACCGCCAGGCCCGTTGTCTCTTTCTTCGGATGAAGCTCAGGGATGGGATTGCCCTGCTCGTCCCGGAAGACGGGATTGCCGTTGGTGTCCAGGTAATACACCGTATAGGGGACCTCTTCCATTTCCACATAGTAGAAGATGTATTCCACCAGGGGATCGGAGCCATCCGTGGTGTCCTCCGCCTCCATCAGCAGGGTATGGCTTGCCGTCAGGGGGTAATAGTGGGACTGATACGCTTCGTACATCTCCTGGCCGGTTTTGGCGATGAAGGTACGGTTGGCGCCCCGGTTCTGTTTGCCCTCCAGGGTGGGGGCTGCCAAAATGGCATTGCCATCCTTGTCAAGCTTGGCAGTGGGCGTCCAGGCGCGGTCTGGGTCATCGGCATAGACAAGCTCACCGGAGCCGGAAAACTCAAGAAGCCTCCCGTCATGATCCTTGATTTGGACAGTTGTCCTGCCATCAACCGTAGTGACCTCCGACCGAAGATCCGCCGCAAGATAACGAATCCTGTAGCTGACGATATCCGTGGCCGTCCACTTGGCGTAGAGGTCCACATCCTCGGTGACGGTGAAGGTGTTCACGTCAATGGCGTGCTCCACGCCGTCCTTCATGTAGGCGTAGCACTGGAAGACCCAGTTTTCCCGGATATCGCCGGTGCCCAGCTGGCCATTGTACGCGCCATCTCTGGGGGAGCGGTTTTGCAGGATTTGCTTATTGGGGCCCTCCGGCTCTACCACCTTGGGCAGGCTGTCTCCGTAGGAAAGCTTTTGATGGTCTCCCTCCGCCTCCTCCGTCCAGCGCATTTCATCGGTTTCGCTGCTGTAGACCAGTTTGTTTTTATCGCTGGTCTGGTAGATGCGGACGTTAAACTGCTTGGGCACCCATCTGGCGTTGATGATCATGTCCTTGTTGGGGTAGGTTCCGTTCGCCTCAATGGGTGTCTGGAAGGTGGAGCTTTTATACCAGCCGCCGAAGGTATAGGCGCCCTTGGGCAGGTTATTAGGATAGCAGTGCGCTTCCATCCAGGCGGCGTCCAGGTAGTCGAATACTTCCCCATCGGCCTTTGTCCCGCTGAGAAGGTTTGGGACAGAGTCGCCGAAGTGGGCGGTGAGGGTGTCTACGATTTTACCGCCGCTGCGAAGCTCCAGCTTATATTCGTGGGCATCGTACATGAAGTTCAGCGACTGGGAGGTGGTGTATTCTCCCGGTTTTTCCCCGTTTTTATAAAAATACTTACTGGACATCCAGTCTGTTACGCCCTGATAGGTAACCGTTTGGAAATCATAACCCACCACAGCGGGATATGTCTGCGTCTGCGGTCCATTTCCATAATCATCAAAGGTGTCAATGATTCTCGCCAGCTTATATAGCTTCCCGTTGCGTTCATCCCTGTATACCGTAACCGGATGTGTGTCATCCGCGTCTGTCTCTGGGGTTGCTCCGAAGGACTGCGTATCGGCGGTTGTTCCCGTTACCTGGGGCAAATCCGATGTAACGTTGCCTTGATAGTCCCCCGTCACTTCTGTCCAGATGTAGAATACAAATTGTCCTATGTCGCGGAACTGCCAGTAGGCAACAAAGTCCAGGTAGTCATCATCGGTACCCTTATCCGCATATCCCGGGCCATAAGAAACGTCATACAGCAGGTTTTCATCCAGCATGGCATACATGCCTTTGATGGTGGTGTTAGAGTGCTCCCGCTCATATTTCAGCCAATATTCGCCCGTCCAGGCACTGAATGGAATGACCGTACCATTTGGACGTTTGGCCGGCTCCAGACATTCTTTTGGCCACAAATCCGTAATTCTCTGACCATATACGGCTTTGAGCGTAAGATAGTGATAAGTATAGCCATTACTATGCTCATATGTGCCATAACCCAAGCCGTTCAAATTCACAATAGAGTTCGGCTCTCCTGGTTTCAGTGTTTGGGAGGTTAACTCCATCCAATTATCAGGTAATACATCCAACAGCTCACCCACATCGGCTGTAGCCTTGTTTTGAGCGAAAGCGGGGGTGTCGCCAGTGTATGTATACATTTTATTATCCTTTTCTCTGCCATAGAAGAAGCGGAGGTTATACTCCTTACGCTTATAGTAGACATTGATCAGGGTAGAGCCGTCAGGGGCTACGGTTACGGTTTGTATTTTATTGGCGAAGTGATCAAAGTAATAGTAATCTACCGCATAGGAATACAGGCGGAATTTACTGCCTGAATCGTTATCATTGTAGCCCTTAAAAACATCACGGCTACCATGTGCGTTGATATAATTACCACCGGACTTGAAAGATACCGTTCCGCCATCCCAGATTTCCATGGTAAAGTCTGTAGCGTTTGCACGATCTGTGATGGACATATTCCCATTGGTACCATCCATCGCCAAGTAATTTCCGCCACGGTGCAGCCTGTAGGTACTGTCGCCGGCACTTTCAAACGTCCACATAATGCCGCTGCTTGGGTTGCTGGCATCGAAGGAACTATTCCGCGCGATACTGCCATCCTTATTATCCACCTCACTGATCTGATTAGTTGGAAGCTTATCAGAGGCAAGAACCAAGCATTTGCCATTGAGATTGTCAGAAGAGTTGGGGATAAACTGCGTATACCGCTTGGCGAGGGACTCGGCGGCCCCGGACAAGAAGGCTCCCATAGCGCCGGGGTCCTTCACGTCCGCTTTCACAATCACATCTCCGGACTGGGCCGGTACTGTGGTGGAACACCAGAAGGCATAGGGCATATCCTTACCGCTCTCCAAGTCGCTGAGGTACATAGGCGCTTCCTGGAGCCAGTAGGCCACAGTATAGGTCGTTTCCGCCGCTTTCCACTTTGCCTGGAAGGCGGTGTTCTCATTGGGCATCTTCTCCGGCGGATTGGTAAGGCCGTTCTGTTTTACAACAAAGTTTCCGTTCCCGTCAACGGCCGGGACCCAGATGCCGCTGCCTGCCGGGCTTTCCACCATCTCCAGCTCTTCCCACCCGTCAAAGGTGTAGCCGGTTCTGGTAGGATTGGGAACCACAATGGGAGCCTCATACTGGGCGTAAATGGGGCTGACACCTCGGCCGCCCTCTCCCAGCTTGAAGCGCATCAGGTAGTACATCCGGTCGTAATAGGTATTGATCTGGGTGGTTCCGTCCGCCGCGATTTTCACATTCTCAAAAGGCACCAGGGCAACATAGCCCTTCCCCAGATGCAGTCCATTTTCGCCGTAATTGTCCACCAAATTGGTGGCGTCGGTCATTTCGCCCACATAGCCGTCCTTGGTCTCCACACCGTAGAGAATATAGTCCTCGCCGATCATGCTCTGGACATAGTGGGACACCGTGTAGCTGACCTGGTTGGGGAAATAGACCACCCGATAGCGGATATCCGCCTGAACGCTGTCTTCCTGGATGGTCAGTTTGCTGGCCGGGATGCCCCAGGTAATGTTCCCCTGGGCGTCCTGATACGCTTTCACGGCGCCCGGTGTACCATTTGTAACCCCGGTTCCGTCGACAAGGCCGTCCTCGGTCAGGAGGTACGGGGTGTAGCCCAGAATGGTTGGGAACACCACGTCGGTAGACTGGAATGGGGCGCCGTCCTTCACCTGGGCGGTAAAGCCGCTGTATACCGTGACACCTTCCTTGTTTACATACTCCACGGTGATGTAATGGGTAATCAGCTCACCGCCGGAGGAGCCGCCCTCTTCTTCGGCTCTGGCTTTTTTCACGGGAAGGGTTTGGTCAGCAGGGGGCGTCTCCACCACGGGAGGCTCCTCTGCGGCCGGGAGTTCCTCCGCAGCGGAAGATTCCTCCGTGGCAGGGGGCTCCTCAGCGGCAGGGGTGTCTTCTGTCTTTTCCGTCAGCAGCGATGTGAGCATGGTCAGGGCTGCCCCCGGCAGGCCAGGCTGGACAGCCAGGGCCGCCGGAGAGACCGCGTTTTCCGGCACCGCCTGAACGGCAGAATCCTCAGCGGGCTGGGTAGCAGGCTCGGCAGCCGGCTCTGTAGTGGGCTGCGTGGTTGGCTCGGCAGTCGGTTCCGTGGTGGGTTCCGTGGTAGGCTCCGTAGTCGGCTCGGTGGTCGGCTCCGTAGTCGGCTCCGTGGTAGGTTCCGTCGTCTCTTCGGTGGGCTCTGTGGTGGGCTCCGTCTCTTCCTCCGCCTCTGCCTGGTACACTTCTTCCCCGGACAGGACCACCAGCTCCTCTTCCCCATCCTCCGGCTCCGTCTCCTCCGGCGCGATCACCTGGATTTCCAGGCTGGCGGTGTAATAGCTGGTCTGGCCCTGGGTCACGCGGCAGCGCAGATAGGCAACGCCGTCTTCATTCAGGGCGCTCATGACGGTGCCGCAGCCCACTTGCAGCTGGGCATCCTCCGCCCGGTCGATATCCACCCACAGGTCATCCTCCTGGAGCAGGATCTGCCAGGCATAGCCGGTGATTTCCCCGCCGCCATCTACCCGAAGCTCCAAATGACTGTCCGCAGGCAGCACGGCAGAGGAGACCTCCAGGCCGTCCACCAGCAGGCGCACCGAAGAGGCCCCGCCCTGGGCCCCATTCTCTACCGTATTCTCATCCGCCGCCACGGCGGTCATAGGCAGAGAAGTAAACAACATGGCAGCCGTCAGCAGCAGGACAAACAGACGCCTGCCTATAGAATTTTTCGCTTGGTTACGCATGGGTCTGCCTCCTTTTCTGTGACGTTCTCGTAAATTTCTTTGTGTAATGGATTGCGATATTCCTATCTCGGAAAACCAGAAAGCGCCTCATCCGTCAAGTCGTGCCGCCGCTTGCTGCGGCACGCCCGGTCGCGGCTCTGACACGCCACTGGTTCTGTCTTCATTCCCGCGGCTGCGCTTCGCTTACCCAAAGGGGAAGGCTTTAATCGATCTGAGCCGCTTTGGCTTTGAAGCGGATATTCAGGTTGATTTCCGCGTTGGTCATGCCGTAATAGTTGTCATAGTTTCCGGGGACGTGCATGATTCCGCCCTGGACGACCGGTACGTCTGCCAGGGATTCTCCCGGCGGGAGGATCTGGTAGAAGGTGTAGGTATTGTCTTTTTCTTCCAGATATTCCCAGCCCTCCTCTACCGTCCAGAGGATGGGGCCGCAGGTGAAGCTTCTGCTCACCGGATCATAGCGCCAGTCGCTTTCCTCCGGCAGGGTGACGTAGACATAGACCACCACGGCAACCTCGCTTTCCGTCATGGTCACTTTGGGGTCCAGGACGACATCCGCCGCCTGTCCCGGCAGCAGCTTCCCATTTTGCTGTGTCTGCTGCATGGTCAGAGCCAGCTGGCCGAATTTTGCCACCCGGGCCCGGTCCGAACCGGTGCCGGCGGTGGTATAGCGGGCGTACATTCCGCAGGTCAGGCCGCTGGAGATCAGGGTCAGGCACAGGATCAGCGCCGCCGTCCAAAATGCAATTTTTTGCTTCATATACGCTCGCCTCCTTTGTTGATTTCTTTTGTCTGGTCTCGAAAGCGCTGTCATTCTGAGCCAGTGCGCACACTGGCGTGAGAATCCCCCGGTTCTTTAGATGGTAGCAGAAGAGAAGGTTTTCGGGAACAGTTTAAATCCTTAGGGGATTACCACACCAGTCTGCGGACTGGTTCGCAATGACAGGGTTTTTGAAAAGCCTCTTCTATTGTTCTTTCTTCATTTCCTCCGCCAGGGACCGCAGCTCCGCTTTCAGGTCGTCCAGCTCCTGATCCTGTTCCTTCCGTTCCCTCCGGAAGGCCCTTTCGTTCAGAAGCAGGGCAGCCAGCAGCAGGGCAAGCGTCACCGGCGGCTTTTTCAGGGCAAGCACCGCTGTCCCCACCCCCGGAATGGCCAGGACCATCACGCCCTTCACATCCTCCGGGGTGATGGGATCGTCCGATACATTGTTGGCGTCCCCCTGGGTGACGATGGCGTCCTCCGTCACCGATATCACCCGGTGGATCACCAGCAGATTCTCGCTCTGGTACACCACCACGTCTCCGGGCTGCACCTGCCCGGTCCGCCGGATGACCACCAGGTCGCCCACATTTAGGCTTGGCTCCATGCTGCCAGACAGGACCACGCTGGCTCCATATCCAAAGGGCATGGGCATTTTGTTCCCGGTGAGGGTTTCCGCGTTCCACCGGTAGAGAGAAAGGCCCAGGATCAGCCCCGCCAGGGCAGGGAGAATCCAACGCTTAATTTTCACGCTTTAAGTCCCTTCCCTTCCAGGTTAGCAGGAAGATGAGACCCAGGAAGGAGACGACCATCACGGCTGTCCAGAGGCCGATGTGGCTATTGTCGCCGGTCTTGGGCAGGCCGCCGGAGGCATCCGGGTTGGGATTTTCCTCTGTTACCACATTGAGCCGGATGGTGGCTTCCAGCTCGCCGCCCTCCGCCGCCAGATTGCCGAGGCAGGTGTCATACGCATCCCCTGCGGCCACATCCGCCTGCTCAAAGGGCCACTGCCACTCCAGCGTATATTTCACAAAATGGTTCCGGGCCACGGTCCCCTCATCCAGAACGGAATCCAGGTTTTCCGCCGTCTCCCAGGACGTGCCGCTTCCCACCAGGTACCTGCCGTCATAGCAGCTGAGCTTTACCTCAAGGGGAATGGTGTATTCCTCCCCATCCAGGGTGACGGTGGCCGTCCCTTCGGCGGTGAGGCGAAAGTCCATGGAGGCAGAGCCGTTGTTTTCTATGTAGAAGTTGTAGCTTTCCGCCGTGCCGGGGGCAATCACCTTGTCCCCGTAGGCGCTGACCACGGTTGGCTCCCCGCCATTTCCAGGGTAAGACACCCGGAAGATGTTCACCGACGTGTCCAGGGTCCAGGTTTTTTCATCGTCATGGACCCAGCCGTCAGAAGAACGGGCCGTCTTCGTTCTCGCTCCGGCAGGCGTCACCGTCACCGGCGCAGGAGCGGAGGCGCGCCGGGAATCCGGCATGGTAATCCGCACCTCCGGAACTTCGGAAGCCCGGGCGGACAACAGGCCGCCGGAGGCCAGCACACTGGTAACCAGGGTCAGCACCGTCAATATTGCAGTCAGGGACACGATCCATTTGCCGCGCACAGGCCGGGCACCTCCTTCCGGAAATTCTGGATTTCTTGACAGTTCATTTTCTCAGGGTTTGGGAAAAAACGGCCTCAAAGCCTTGGGGGATTGCCGCAAAGGCTTTCCCTGCGCCCCCACACCAGTAACATCGGTCACTGGTTCGCAATGGCAAGGTTTCCTGGAGCTGCCCTCGTAAGAGCTGTCATTCTGAGCCAGTGCGCACACTGGCGTGAGAATCCCCCGGTTCTTTAGATGACAACAGGGGGAGGGGGTTCGAGAGCAGTTTAAAACCTTGGGGGATTGCCACACCAGCCTGAGGGCTGGTTCGCAATGACATTTTTTTGATAACCGCCTTTTCTCAAACTCTGATTCCCAGGTCGAACACAGCGGTGTATCGGCGTCCGGCCTGGGAAACCAGATCATTTTTGTCATGGTACCACCCTTTTTACTTTCTCCCGGTGTCCTGAGGAATCAAGCAGCCTGCTTGATTCCTCAGGGGTAGGATCAGTCAATCTGGGTGACGGTAACGGTCAGAGCAAAGTCGAGATCGGTTACGATCCCTGCTGAAGTATCTACTCCTGCGGCCTTCTGGCCAAGAAGGGTGTCAAGCGCATTGACATTTGTGACGTTATTGTCTTCAAATGCCCACTCCCAGGACAGTTCAAAGGCTGCTGTGCCCAGGGAAGAAAGATCCGTTCCGGGCTCGCAGATAATTGTATATGCCGCCAACGCGTTTTTGAGCTGTGTAAGCGTACCCTTATCCACCAACGTCGTGGCGCCCTGTTTCAGCGTAAACTTGACAGGGTAGTATCCGCCCGCGGGAACGGTAATCTCAGCATCTTCGTCATCTGCCTTCGTCCAATCCCTGTATGTACCCGCAGGAATCACAGGCTCCTTACCGTCATTAATACTCACACCATAGGAAATCTCCACCGCCACTTCCGGCTTGCCTGTGATGGTGAAGTAGGAGCTGCCGCTGTTTTTGGTACCAGGGGCAACAAGATAGTCGGTAGTATTTTCCGTATTGTTGGTCTGGACGGAATTTGTAATGGCGGCATACTTGGCATCGGTAGTGTCTCTCGCATAGCTGGTTTTGAACATACTCGTATTCGCAGCCGTATTGGTAGCAATCGTTACACCAAACTTTGCAACCCTGGCAGTATCGCTTGCCGAAGCCGTGGTAACGTACTTAGCGTATGTACCACTGACGCCACAGGTGGTCAGCAGGGTCAGAACCAGCATGACAGATGCCAGACGCATTAATTTGTTCTTCATGGATTCTCTCCTTGTATTATAGAGTAGTA
>DLAP01000025.1:82785-83039 GCA_002493965.1 Clostridiales bacterium UBA7044 | reverse complement strand
TCGAAGAACTCGATGGTCTTGGAATCGGGAGTCAGGGTGACAACAGCCTTCTTGTAGTCGGCCCGCTTGCCGGCGGGATAAGCGCCGGTGCGCTTGACCTTGCCCTTCATGCGGATGGTGTTGACCTTAGCGACCTTCACACCGAAAGCCAGCTCAACAGCTTCCTTGATCTGGGTCTTATCAGCGTTGACGTCCACCATGAAAACGTACTTCTTATCAGCCACAGCCTCCATGGACTGCTCGGTGATGACAGG
>DLAP01000025.1:51676-82732 GCA_002493965.1 Clostridiales bacterium UBA7044 | reverse complement strand
TCGAAGAACTCGATGGTCTTGGAATCGGAAGTCAGGGTGACAACGGCCTTCTTGTAGTCGGCCCGCTTGCCTGCGGGATAAGCGCCGGTGCGCTTAACCTTGCCCTTCATGCGGATGGTGTTGATTTTCGCGACCTTTACGCCGAAAGCCAGCTCCACAGCTTCCTTGATCTGGCCCTTATCGGCGTTGACGTCCACCATGAAAACGTACTTCTTATCAGCCACAGCCTCCATGGACTGCTCGGTGATGACAGGTCTTCTGATGATATCGTAAGCGTTCATTATGCGAATACCTCCTCGATGGTCTGGAGGGCAGCCTTATCAAGCACCAGCTTAGTGGCGTTCACGATGTCGTAAACGTTCAGCAGGCCGGCGAAGGTGACCTCGCAGCCGGGGATGTTGCGGCCGGACCTCACCACATTCTGGTCAGCGGCAGCGGTGACGACCAGGGTCTTGCCCTCGCAGCCCACAGCCTTCAGGAACTTGGCGAAATCCGCGGTCTTGGGGGCGTCCATCTTGATGGCGTCGATGACCACCACGCTTGCCTCCGCAGCCTTGGCGGACAGGGCGCTCTTCAGAGCCAGCCGCTTAACCTTCTTATTCAGGGTGTAGCTGTAGGAGCGGGGCTTGGGAGCGAACACGATGCCGCCGTGGGTCCACTGGGGAGCCCGGGTGGAGCCCTGACGAGCCCGGCCGGTGCCCTTCTGGCGCCAGGGCTTACGGCCGCCGCCGGAAACCTCCGCGCGGGTCAGAGCGCTCTGAGTGCCCTGACGCTTGTTGGCCAGATGATTCTTAACGGCATCATGGACAACAGATTCGTTGGGGGTAATGCCAAACACAGCTTCGGGCAGTTCGATCTCGCCAACCAGCTTGCCGGACATATCATAAACATTCGTCTTAAGCATGATTTAAGATCTCCTTTCCTTAGCCTCTTGCGGAAGCCTTCTGGGGGTTTCTGCCGGAAGCCTTCTGCGGGTTCTTGCTGATGCCGGTCTCCACGTTCTTGACCCGGTTGTTCTTCACGGTGTTGCGCAGGTACACCAGGCCGCCCTTGGGGCCGGGGATCGCGCCGCGGATGACGATCATGTTCAGCTCCGCGTCCACCTTGACGACGTCCAGATTCTCAATGGTAACCTGCTCGTTGCCCATCTGACCTGCGCCGATCTTACCAGGGAAGATCCGGCTCTGGTGAGAGGAAGCGCCCATGGAACCAGCATGACGGTGAACAGGGCCGCCGCCGTGGGTCATGGGGGTACGGCCAGCGCCGTGGCGCTTCACAACGCCCTGGTAGCCATGGCCCTTGGAAATACCGGTGACATCGATCTTGTCTCCGGCAGCGAAGGTATCAGCCTTCACCACATCGCCAACGTTCATATCAGCGGCGGAATCCAGCTTAAACTCCTTCAGGTACTTCTTTGCCTCGACCCCGGCCTTCTTCAGATGGCCAAGCTCAGGCTTGCTCAGCTTCTTTTCCGCAGCGGTCTCGAAGCCAAGCTGGACGGCGGTGTAGCCGTCGGTCTCGACAGTTTTCTTCTGAGTGACGACGCAGGGGCCTGCTTCCACGACGGTAACAGGGATCACCTTGCCGCTCTCATCGAAGATCTGGGTCATGCCCACTTTCTTGCCGATGATTGCTTTCTGCATGGTTTACATTCTCCTTTTTAATAGGTTATTGGTCGGCTTATCGCGGATGCACGATTACCGACATGACCCGTCCGCCCGATGCCAGACAGTGCGGGCTGCCATAGCCATTGTTACGTGGTTACAGCTTTATCTCAATCTCAACGCCGGCAGGGAGATCCAGGCTCATAAGGGCCTCAACAGTCTTCTGGCCGGGGTTGAGGATATCGATCAGTCTCTTGTGGGTTCTGCGCTCGAACTGCTCACGGGAGTCCTTGTTGACGTGGGGGGACCGAAGGATGGTAACAACTTCCTTCTTGGTGGGCAGCGGGATGGGGCCGGAAACCTGGGCGCCGTTGCGCTTGGCGGTTTCCACGATCTTGGCCGCGCTGGAGTCGATCAGCTGGTGATCGTAAGCCTTCAGCCGAATGCGGATCATCTGGTTTGCCATGGTGTTTTTCCTCCTTGAAATTACGTACTCAGTTTGCGTAGTGTCTGGGTACGGTCGAACTGCTTTTGTCCGCGCCGCCGTGCGTATCATTCCGAGCCATGAAAAATGGCCGACCAAAGCCGACCCTTTTCCAAACCGCCCGGCGATATACGCCAGCGCTTTGAAACAGTTCAGCCGCCCGATGACCGGACATACTCCGCAGAAGTTACCGCCCGTTCGGACGCAATCTCCTGCATCATCGCATTGCACGCATAGTTTCCCTACACGCGCTCAAGTATGATACCATGTTTTTCCCCTCTTGTCAAGCATATTTTTAGAGAAATCTACAAAAATGCCGGATCATTTTCGTTAATTTCGCAGAATTGTTTTTTTCGCCGTCCTTCTTCCCTTTTCGCCTCCATCTGCCCGTCTCCATACCAAAAGAAAGGGCAGCTTTCAGCCGCCCTTTCCCAGTTCCAGGTACAAATAAATCTGACCCAATGTTTCCTTCCACTTCTGTGTGTCTCCCTTGGGCATTGCCAGGTACAGAATCTCCCAATCCGGGAACAGTTCCCGCTTCCTGTCAATGGCCGCGCCGAGGAGCTCGTCGACTTCTTCCAACCCTGCTTCTTCGATTTTCCTGTATACTTCATCCATAACATCATCTCCAGGGTTAGTATACCACAGGGATATCCGGATTTCCATGAACATGATTTCCAAAGTTTTACATCGAAACTTAGTCATTATTTCGTGGTTTCGTTTGTTTTTGTCAAATTTTGTCGAAAAATGTTGGATTTTCTTCCAGGAATCAGGCAGTGGCCAGGTGCGCCTTTGGATAGGATTTTCGCTCTTTTTCCCATAGGAAACTCCGAATCAATCGTCTGCGGCTGAACATCGGATCTTTTCCTCCCCCCATAAAGGGCGATGCCCTTTATGGGGATCCCGAAATGGGAAATACATACAGTATTCCTCCACTTTTGAAGCTTTCATCTGGTGAAAAATCTCTTGACGTCAGCTCTTGCCGATTGAATCAGAGCTTCCCTTCCTTTTTCTTCACACCCAGGATCAGCCACCGGATTCCCGGGATCCGCTTCACTGCCTCGTTCAGCAGGAAGGTTCCCCCAAGCATCGCAGCCAACGTCAGGAAATATTTCCATCCGGCGGACAGGGCCGTATGATATTGCAGCAGATAGGCCGCTGTAATCAGCACGGGATAGTGGAGAATGTAATATCCAAAGCTGTTTTTTGCCAGATAGCGGGTCACAGCATTTTCTTTATTGCCATAGCGCTTCATAAGTCCCAGAATCGCCAGCACCGTGAACCACAGATAGGCGTTGGTCAGAAAGCTCTTCAACACAGCGTCCTGCGTAAAGTTCCCGCCCCAGTATTTCAGGATATACCCCGCGCCAAATGCCAGCGCCACAGTCAGAAATCCCCACCGGAATGCTTCCAGCTTCTCCTGAACCTCTTCATGGGAGAAAACGAAATAACCAATGAGGAAGGCGGCGAAGTAGATTCCAAACCGGTACATAGTCAGCACCGGTAAATTCCCCACCTGGGCCCCGCCCCAGATGAGAAACCCCAGAGCGGCCGCTATCCAGCCACCACTCTTTCCGCAAAGGGCCCATAGTTTCTCTTTCCCGTCCAGCTTCCGGATCAGCACCAGCGCCGCGGAGAACAGAAACAGCATTTGAATGAACCACAGTGGTCCGATGCCGCTGATCGCCGCAATGGGATAGACAAGAAACCCGGGCATATATTCCAGGCCGCCGCCCATTTTGATATTGAGATAGCCCGTCACCCAGTGAATGACAAACAGGCCCAAGGTGGAAGGAACCAAAAGCTTTCTGGCCCGCTCCCGCAGAAATTCCTTGACCGTCCGCTTTTCCAAGGCATACCGGGCGCAGATTCCGGACACCGCAAACAGCAGCACCATAAACCAGGGGTATACCACGCCGATCATGCAATCTACCCAGCGGATGCTTTTTGCGTTCGGCACGCCGCCCAGAATCCCCACGCCATTAAAAATGTAGCCCACATGATACAGAAGCACCAGCAGTACCGTTGCCCAGCGAATATTGTCCAGATACAATCTACGCTTTGTCATCTTCCCCATCCTCCTTTGTGTCAAACACAGCAGCGGCGAACATGTCGAACACACTTTTCGGTGGGATCGCCAGCCCTTTCTTTTTATCCCCCAGCAGCACCAGGTTATCCCCGGGCTGGATGCCGAAGATCTCCCGGGCCTGCTTGGGGATCACGATCTGCCCTTTTTCTCCCACAGTCACCGTCCAGGCGTATTTTCCCTTTGGTCTTCCCATAATAACTCCTCCTCGTGAGAAAAGTATGATTTGTTGTACTAATTATACTCTCCCTTTTCGTTTTGTCAAGCCTACAGTCGAAAAAATGAGCGGCCTTCCGCCGCTCATTTCGTCATTTCAGTTCCCAGGTCTTAATCTGCTCAGCCTTTTCGTAAAGCTTTAGATAGCTTTCGTATCGGGTCTTCTCGATCTCCCCCCGCTGTAAAGCCTCCCTTACCGCACACTCCGGCTCCTTCCGGTGGGAGCAGTCGTCAAACCGGCAGGCCCCCAGGTAGGGCCCAAAATCCGGGAAGGCGTATTGGAGGTTCTCCTTCAATATGACTTCCATCTGGTCCGTATCGAAGGAGGAAAAGCCTGGGGTATCCGCCACATAGGTATTTTCCCCCAGGTCGTACAGTTCCACATGGCGGGTGGTATGGCGTCCCCGGCCCAGCTTTTCGGAAACCTCTCCGGTGGCAAGGTGCAGCTCAGGACACAGGCAATTTAAAATGCTGCTCTTCCCCACGCCGGAGTTCCCGGTGAAAGCGGTGAGCTTTCCTTTTAATAAAGAAAGCAGCGTTTCTACCCCCTCTCCGGTTTCCGCGCTGGTGCGCAACACCGGAAAGCCCGCGTGCTCGTAAATTCGCACCAGCTCCAACCCCGGGTCCAAGTCGCACTTGTTGACGCACAGGTACACCGGTACCTCCTGGTCCCCCGCGATGGCCGCCACCCGGTCGATGAGGTACGGCTCCGTAATAGGGTTCACATTGGCGGCGAAAATCACCATGGCGTCCAGATTGGCAACAGCAGGGCGCACAAAGCTGTTGCGCCTGGGGAGAATTTTCTCCACCATGCCCTTCCCGTTTTCCACGCTGATCTCCACCAAATCCCCGGTCAGGGGGATAATGCTCCCCGCTTTCCGGAAAATCCCTCTGGCCCGGCAGGTAATCACGCCTCGCTCCGTCCGTACGTCATAAAATCCGCTCAAGGACCGAATGATCCTCCCTGTTTCTCTCTCAGCCACGGACAAACTCCAGAGAAATCTTTTTCTCAAAGACCCCGTCAATATACAGGTCAAAGTCCATACTGCCCTTTCCCGTCAGCGTCACCTCGGTGCTGGTCTGTCCGGCTTCCACCACCACATTGGCCACGCTCTGGGTGGAGCCATGGGGGCACACATCCAAGGTGTAAGCTTTGTCTCGCTCCGGTACCGCCAGGAAAAATGGCACAGCCATCTCCTGAGGTTCCGTAGGGGCTTCCGTTTCCTCGGTGGTCTCAGTGGGTTCCTGCTGGGAATAGTGGATGATGATCTCTGTGGTCACATCCACGTCCTTGTCCTTTTCCACGGACTGGTAGACCACCTCGCCGGCCGGCTTGATGCTCTCCACAGCCTCCACCCGGAGGTTCCTAAAGCCCAGCTGGTCCAGGAGGGTCTTTGCCAGCTCCACATCCATGCCCACCACATTGGGCATGGTCTCCTCTACCACATCCTTGCCGGTGCTGACGTAGAGATAAACCGTCTGACCGTCTGTCAGCTCTGTGCCCGCCACCGGTTCGGTCCGTGTGACCTGCCCCGGCTCATAGACATAGCTGACTTCCTGACGAACCAGCACCAGGAACCCCTGCCCGTCCAGGACGGACTTGGCCTGCTCCGCGTCGATATCCACAAAGTTTGCCATTGTCTTCACCGGCGGCTCCTCGCCCATGCTGACAGTGAGCCACAGGTCCGTACCCTTCTGCACCTTCTGTCCGCCCTCGGGGGCCTGCTTCATGATCTGACCGCTCAGGTAGGAGTCGCTGTACTGCTGGGGCTGAAGGCGGATGGTAAAGTCCGGATACTGCTCCGCTAATGCTTCGCTATAGGTCAGGCCCTCCAGATAGGGAACGTCCACCAGCCGCTTTTCCTCCTGAAGCAGCGCCCCATTAAACAGGGCCAGCAGGAACAGTATGATGGCAAACACCGCCACGGCGCTGCAAATCACGATGGCCGTGGTGGCAACCCGGCTCCGTTCCTCCTTCTTCTTCTCCCCTTCTGTCTTCCGGCGCTGCTGGGCACGGCGCAGGTTCTCCGTCTCCCGATCCACCACCGGGGGCACTACCCCCGTGCCGCGTCGGGGAATGTTTCCGGTGCCGCCCTGCCTTAGCCGCATACTGTCGGTTGGCGCCCGATTACCGGTCTTCTCCTGAACCTTTCGCTCCGCCACCGTTCTGGGCTGCTGGATCTGGGTGGGAATCTGCCTGGTCGCGTCGTCCAAAACCGTATGGTAGTGGAAGGTAATGGCCGGATTCTTCCGGAACTCTTCCATATCCTGGAGCATTTCGGTGGCAGAATCGTACCGGTCCCTGGGCTCCAGGGACATCCCCTTCATAATAATCTGCTCCATGCCCTCGGGAATGTTGGGATTATAGACAGAGGGCCTAGGCGCACCGCCGTTGATATGCTGAATGGCCACCGAAACCGCCGACTCTCCGTCATAGGGCGGCCGCCCCGCCATCATTTCATACATGACTACGCTCAGGGAATACAGGTCCGAACGGTTATCCGTATGCCCGCCCTTGGCCTGCTCCGGGGAGATATAGTGGACGGAACCCAGAGCTTCCTTGGTCAGGGTGTTACTTTTATTCATCACCCGGGCAATACCAAAGTCCATGACCTTGACAGAGCCGTTTTTCAGCACCATCACGTTGTGGGGCTTGATATCCCGGTGGACGATCCCCCGGCTGTGGGCGTGCTCCAGGGCCTTGGCGATCTGCATGGCAAAGTGGAGAGTTTCCTTCCAGTTGAGAACACCCTTCTTTTCCATGTACTGCTTGAGTGAAATCCCGTCGATCAGCTCCATAACGATAAAGTTTGCGTCGTCACTGGTGGAAACGTCATAGACCTGAACGATGTTGGGATGGCTGAGCATAGCCACGGCCTCGCCCTCGGCGTGGAACCGGCGGCGGAACTCCTCATCCCCAGCAAATTCGTCTTTCAATATTTTAATGGCTACCAGCCGATTCAGCCGGTGGCAGCGAGCTTTATATACAACGGCCATGCCGCCGGTACCGATGACTTCCAGAATCTCGTACCGACCATCCAGCAGCCGTCCAATATATCGATCCATAGGTAAGATAGCTCCTTTCGCCGCTCCAGGCTAAATCAGAATGAGGACACTGGTCACATTGTCCGGTGCGCCCCGGTTTTTCGCGATATTCAGCAGCCGCTTACAGCACAGCTTTTTGTTCACGCCATGGGCGACCTCAAACAAAATCTCCTGGTCGTCCATCACATTGCTGAGGCCGTCGCTGCACAGAAGCAGGAAGTCCCCCTTGCTTAAGTCCCGGTGGAAGATGTCGCACATGACCACCGGCTCCGTTCCAATGGCACGGGTGATGTAGTTTTTGCCCGGGTAGGTTTTGGCAGCTTCCGGCTGAAGCTCCCCCCGGTCCACCATGAGCTGCACCAGGGAGTGGTCCCGGGTGATCTGCACGATCCCGCCCCCGTCAATGCCGTAGGCCCGGCTGTCTCCCACATTGACCACCGTAGCCGTTTTTCCCCGGACCAGAGCGGCGACCAGGGTGGTGCCCATGCCGTCAAACTCCGGGAATTGGGCAGACTGGTCGTAGACCGTGAAATTTGCCAGCTTGACCGCGCCCCGCAGCATCTGATCGATCTTTTCCTGGTCCATGTTCCGGTTCCAGCAGCGGCGGACCTCCTCCGCGAAAACCTCCACCGCCAGGGTAGAGGCTACGTTTCCGGATTTCGCCCCGCCCATGCCGTCGCAGACCACACATAGCTGAGTGCCCCAGTCCAGCTGTTCAATTCGGTAAGCGTCCTGATTTTGCTTTCGGACATTGCCCGGGTCAGTCAGTCCCCAGCTCTGCATGGTATTCTCTCCTTTCGGGCGGGTGCGCCTCGTGGCTCTTTCGGGTCTCAGGCCAGGGCACGTTCTCCCCCTTATTGCTTCTCTTTCGTGTATTTTCGGCGAAGCTGGCCGCAGGAGGCATCAATGTCGCCTCCCAGGGTACGGCGCACCGTAGCCGTGACGCCGCCCTCTTCCAGGGTTTTCTGGAAGCTCGCTACCGCCGCCCGGGAACTGGGCTTTAAAGGGCTTTCCTCCACGTGATTCAGCGGAATCAGGTTAAAGTGGGCAGGCAGGCCCTTCAGCCGCCGCAGCAGCTCCCTGGCGTTTTCTTCCGAATCGTTGACCCCGTCGATCATGGCGTACTCAAAGGAGATCCGGCGGCCAGTGGCATCAAAGTACCGGCGGCAGGCGTACAGCAGCTCCTCGCTGGGGTAAGCCTTATTCACCGGCATAATGGTGTCCCGGATGGCATCATTGGGAGCGTGGAGAGAAACTGACAAGGTCAGCTGCAATTTCCGTTTCGCCAGCTGATCGATCTTCGGCACAAGGCCGCAGGTGGACAGGCTGATATGGCGCATGGAAATGTTCATGCCCTCCTCGCTGTTGACTAGCTCCAGGAACCGCATTACATTGTCAAAGTTGTCCAGAGGCTCTCCAATGCCCATAAGCACAATATGGGAAATGGGCAGGCCGGAATCCACCTGGGTGAAGAGCACCTGGTCCAGCATTTCAAATGGCTCCAGCCGCCGCACCAGGCCACCCAAAGTGGAGGCGCAGAAGGCGCATCCCATTCGGCAGCCCACCTCCGTAGAAATGCAGACGGTGTTGCCGTAGTGGTAACGCATGAGCACCGTCTCCACACAGTTTCCGTCATGGAGCCTCCACAGATATTTTATGGTCCCGTCCTTCTGAGATTCCTGCTTCCGGACCACTTCCGGCGGGCAGATGGGATATTTTTCCGCCAAGGTCTCCCGAAGGGACTTGGGCAGGTTCGTCATCTCCTCATAGGAGCGGACGCCCTTATGGAGCCAGGTATACACCTGTTTTGCCCGAAACCCCGGCTGACCTAAGCTTTTCAATATGGCAGCCAATTCCGGCTGAGTCATGGACTTCAGGTTCATACATTCCTCCGCATTCGGCAGATAAAAAAGCCGTCTGTGTCATACTCGCCGGGGATTAAAGTCAGCATTCCGGTTTCATTTTCCGGGAAAGGAGCGGGCAAGGGCAGCTTTTCCAGGGAAAAGTCATCATGGGTATTCAGGAAATCCTCCACCACCGCTTCGTTTTCCCGCTTTAACACCGTGCAGGTGGAGTACAGCAGCACGCCGCCCGGCTTGACATATCTTGCCTGAATCTCCAGGATCTTCTTCTGCAAAGCGGGAAGGGCTTGCGTTTCCTGTAAATTCTTGTATCGAATGTCCGGCTTTTTGCGAATGATCCCCAGGCCGGAGCAGGGTGCGTCGGCCAGCACCACGTCCATGGTATCGATCCATTCCGGCTGGGGTTCTGTGGCATCCTGGAGCCGGGGGGTAATATTCCCGATGCCCAGTCTTGCCGCCCCGCTTTCAATCAGGGCCACCTTGTGGGGATATACGTCGCAGGATGTAATCTGCCCTTTTTCTTTCATGGCAATGGCGGCGGCAAAGCTTTTGCCACCGGGAGCAGAACAGCAATCCAGAACCCGCAGGTTCTCTCCCTCCAGCCCGGCGCACAAAACGCTGAGCTTCGCCGCCGGGTCCTGAACGTAAAATAGTCCTTCCCGGAAGGCAGGCAGCTTTTCCAGATCCCCCGCTCCGGTGAGCACCAGACAGTCTTCCATCCAGAGATGGGGACGGGCGGTGACGTGCTCTTCTTCCAGCCTTTCGACCAGATTCGACAGGCACACGCGCAGAGTGTTCACCTGTACCACCGTCTGGGGCGCGGCGTTGTCCGCAATGAGCATCCCTTCCAGCTTTCCCTTTGGGAGGTTTTCCTTCAGAAGAGAAATCAGTTCGTCCGGGTGGCTGTAACGATCTGCGTAGGATCTGGGTTCCTCCAGCTGCCCCCGGGTACGGACTGCGCTGCGCAGGACGCCATTGACAAGAGCGGCCGCTTTTGGATTTTTGCAGTATTTTTTTGCCAGCGCCACGGATTCATTGACGGCGGCGCTGGCCGGGATTTTATCGGTTTCATAGAGCTGGTACAGTCCCAGGTGGAGGATATCCCGCACCACGGGGTGCAAGTCCTTCAGCCTGCCCGTGAGCAGCTGCTTTAAATAAAAGTCCAGCTTGTTCCGGTTCTGGAGCACGCCATAGCACAGCCGGGTAGCCAGGGCTGCGTCCCGGCTGTCCAAACGATCCCGGCGGATCAGCTCCTTGAGCGCGCCGTTGGGCCAGGCGCCCTCTTTCCGGCAGGCGATCAGCGCGTTCAGCGCCGTTTCCCGGGCGTTCATGCTTCACTCAGCGGGTGTCCCCGGAAATAATCCGGCGCCGCCATCCGTTTTCCGCCCTCGGCTTGCAGGGAGGTTATCTCCACAGCCCCTTCCCCGCAGGCGATTTTCAGACCCGTTTTCGTCAGGCCCAGGATTTCCCCGGGGGCTCCGGCGCCATCGACGATCCGGGTTTCATGGACCTTGAAGATCTTTCCCCCAAGTTCCATAGTCGCAACCGGCCAGGGGTGCAGCCCACGGACGTGGTCGTGGACCTTCTGCGCGCTTTTGGTCCAGTCGATGGGACACATGGTTTTCTCCAGCATGGGAGCAAAGGTTGCCTTGTCCCCGTCCTGGGGTGTGGCTGAGACCTTTCCTTCCGTCTGGAACCGGGTCAGGGTCTTGCTTAGCAGCTCCGCCCCCAGTACCGCCAGCCGGTCCAGAAGCTCCCCCGCCGTTTCGTTTTCCCCGATGGGGGTTTTGGCAGTCTCGATGATATCCCCGGCGTCCATTTCCCGGATGAGATACATGGCGGTAACGCCGGTTTCCTTTTCCCCGTCCAGCACCGCCCACTGATAGGGCGCGGAGCCCCGGTACTTGGGCAGGAGGCTGGCATGGATATTGATGCAGCCAAATTTGGGCACATCCAGCACCTTCTGGGGCAGAATCCTTCCGTAGGCCACCACCGCGCAGATATCCGGCTTCAAAGCCCGAAGCTCAGCCACCGTCTCCTCCTCCCGGAAGTTTTCCGGTTGGAAAACAGGCAGGTCATGCTGGAGGGCAACCTCCTTTACCGGGGAAAACTGCATTTTCATATGCCGTCCCTTGGGCCGGTCCGGCTGGGTGTATACGCCCACGACCTGAACGCCGTCGGCGAGAATTTTTTTCAGGCAGGTCGCCGCGATATCCGGCGTACCCATAAATACAACACGCATGGATGATCCTCCGTGGAAGGGATTATTCCTCAGCATTCAGTTCTTCCTCTGTCAGGAAGCGCTCCATGACCTCCGTATACACGATGCCGTCCAGGTGATCCAGCTCATGGCAGAAGCAGCGGGCGATGAGCTCTTCTCCCTCCGCCTCGAACCATTCGCCGTACCGGTCCTGAGCCCGGACCTTGGCGTAGTTTGGCCGCTTCACCAGGCCGTATTTTCCGGGGACGCTGAGGCAGCCCTCGGCCCCCTCCTGCTCGCCGGAGGTTTCCAACAGGGTGGGGTTCACCAGCTCCAGGATTTCCTCTCCGGTGTCCACAATAACCACCCGGCGGAGGATTCCCACCTGGGGCGCTGCCAGGCCCACACCGTTGGCCTCGGCCAGGGTGTCCGCCATGTCATTCAGCAAGCGGTGAAGCCGTCCATCAAATTTTTCCACCGGTCTGCATACCTTATGCAGCGCCGGGTCCTTATCGGTTAAAATCTTACGCAGTGCCATGGCAGTTCCCTCTCTCTTCACGATATGTTTAATTTCATTATGTTTCAAATCCGTTTACGTCAACATAGGCGTTTACGCCCCGGTTCTGTGGATCCAGCTTGAACTGCCGCAGCAGATACGAAAGCAGGAAACGGAGCTTTCTCGTCATAGCGCACCGCAATGTCAGTTGGAAGCGGAAATTGTAGTTGATTTTAGGTACGGTACAGGGGGCCGGCCCCAGCACCGTGCAGGTTTCCCCGTCATAGGGGGGCTGTCTCAGGCAAGAACTCAGACTGTCCCGGAATTTTGCCGCCCCCCGCAGGACTGTGCTTTCCTCCTGACCGGTAAAGGTCACGGTGGCAATGTCCCCGAAGGGCGGGGCGTTTTGTACCCGGCGCAGGGGAAGCTCCAGTTCATAAAACCCGTCGTAGTCCTGCCTTGCCGCCAGCTTGATCACCTGGTGCTCCGGCTGGAGGGTCTGAATGATGGCATGGCCCGGTGTATCGCCCCGGCCCGCCCGGCCCACCACCTGGGTCAGCATATTAAAGGTGGTCTCCCCCGCCCGGTAGCCGCCGGTATAGAGGCTCAGATCCGCGTCCAGGACGCCCACCATGGTCACATCCGGCAGGTTTAAGCCCTTGGCAACCATTTGGGTGCCAATGAGGACCGGGATCTTTTCCTCCTGGAACCGGTTTAAAATCTGCTCGTGGGTATTGGCGGCGCTGACGGTGTCCGCATCCATCCGGCTCACCTTCAGATCCGGGAACAGAGAGGCCATCTCCTCCTGCACCTTCTGGGTGCCGGTGCCGATGGTCTTTAAAGGGCCTCCGCAGCTGGGACATCGAGGGGATACCGGCTGAGAGAAGCCGCAGTAGTGACACATAAGCCTGTGGTTGGCGCTGTGATAGGTCAGCGGCAGGGAGCATCCGGGACATTCCGGCGTCTTCCGGCAGTCCACGCATACCAGCGCGCGACTGTTGCCCCGGCGGTTTAAAAGCAGGATGGTCTGCTTTCCTGCCTCGTGTGTCTCCAAAATTGCCTGACGCAGTGGCACGCTGAGAGACGTATCGTTCCCCAGCTTCACTTCCTCCCGCAGATCCACAATGTCCACCTTGGGAAGGGCCTTGCCATTATACCGCTGCCGCAGAGTGTACAGCTGGTAAGCGCCGGTTTTTGCCCGGTACATGCTCTCAATGGAGGGGGTGGCAGAACCCAGCAGCACCAGGGCTTTTTCCTTTGCCCCCCGCCAGATGGCGATTTCCTTGGCGGAATATCGGGGGCTATTTTCCGACTTATAAGAATGCTCCTGCTCCTCGTCCAGGATGATCAGCCCCGGGTTGCAGGGCGCAAACACGGCGGAACGGGTCCCTACTACCACGGAGGCCTGGCCCTGTCGGACCCGCTTCCACTGATCGTAGCGCTCTCCCGCCGAAAGGCTGCTGTGCAGCACCGCAACCTTTTGGCCGAAATACGCCGCCATCAGTCCTAAAAGCTGGGGCGTCAGGGCAATTTCCGGCACCAGAAGCATGGCGCTTCTGCCCTGGTCCAGGGTTTCCTGAATCAGCTTTAAATACACGGCGGTCTTTCCTGAGCCGGTAACGCCGTACAATAGCGCTACCCCTGGAGTTTCCTCCGAAAGCTGTTCTTTCAGCCCCCGGAAGCAGGCCGCCTGATCGTCTTTCAGCACCAGCGGTCCTTCCAGAGGTGTGGGCCGAATCTCCCGGCAGCGAAGCAAGGGGCGTTCTGCAAGCGTCACATATCCCAGCTTTTCCAGCCGGGTCAGGGTCGCCATGGAGGCTCCGGTGTAGTAGCACACATCTTTCGCCGCCGCGCTGCCAACGCTGGCCATCAGTGTCAGCACACTTTTCTGCATGGCGGCGGATTTGGGGCGGCGGGAGGCAAATTCCATAGCCTCCGGCCCGGAGACCGCCAGGGTCACGATCTTCTCAGTTTTATCCCCGCCCCGGCGGAGAAATTCCTTCCGGGCAGTGATCCACTTTTTTCTTGCCAGATAGCCGATGATGTCAGACAAGGTCTCTTCCTCAGGGAAGCGGCTTCGGACAGCGCCTTCCGACCCTTCGCCGCCCAGGTCCTCCAAAAAGGTGAGGAGTTCTTTTGCCCCCGCTTTCCGGATGGGTTTCTCCTTCCAGGAGCGATCCTCGGTCAAAGACAGGGTCTCCTTTGTTCGGAGCCACAGTCCCGCCGGAAGCATGACCCGGATGGCATCGTAGAAGGTGCAGAAATACCGCTCCCGCATAAAGGCCGCCAGACGAAGCTGGGTGTCCGTCAGAATCGGCTCCCCATCCAGGCATTTCTCGATGGTCTTCAGAGAGGTTTCGTCCCCCTCCTCCACCGCCAATACGATTCCCTCGGTGCGCTTATTGCTGCGGCCGAAGGGCACCTGTACCCGCTGTCCCGGTTTCACCGTCATAGCATCGGGAATCCGATAGGAATAAGGCTTATCGATGGCAAAATTCGCTGCGGAAACCGCAATTTTCCCAATCATAAACCCACTCCATTTCTCTTATGTGAATGCCTTAGTTCTTGTACTCGTCCTTAACAGTGGCGGAGAGCTCGCCTTCCGCCACTTCCTCAATGGCCATGGTGACAGGCTTCTCGGGAAGCTCTTCCTGAAAGGCTTCGCCTTCGGCGGCGATTTGACGGGCGCGATGGGCAACCAGGTTCACCAGCAGGTAGCGGCTGTCAACGTGCTCCAGTAGTTCTGCAACAGGGGGGTATAGCATAGTTTGATTCCTCCAATTTATTATGCCTTTGCGTTTTTCGCAAGGATGGTCAGGATTTCATTGGCGCAGCGCTGGGCGTCATCGTTGACGACCACATAGTCGTACCAGTACCGCTGCTCCATTTCCCAGGCGGCCCGCTGTAGCCGCAGGGCGATTTGCTCCTCCGAGGTATCTCCCCGGCTGCGGAGCCGGTGCTCCAGTTCCTCCCAAGAGGGGGGCATCACAAAAATCAGGATAGCATCCGGCGCGGCGGCTTTCACCTGTTTGGCCCCTGCCGGTTCAATGTCCAGCAGCACCGGGCCCTTCTGGCGCTTTTCCTCCGCCTGGCCCCGGGGCGTACCGTAGTAATTGGCAGCGTGTTCGTCATATTCCAGCATTTCGCCCCCCGCGATCATCTCTTCAAATCGCTGCCGGGTGACGAAATAATAGTGTACGCCGTCGATTTCTCCCGGCCGGGGGGGCCGGGTGGTGGCGGAAACGGAGAAGGAAAAGTCCTTCCGCTTTTCCATTATTTTACCCAAAACCGTCCCTTTTCCTACACCGGATGGGCCGGAAATCACGATCAGTTCTCCCTTATTCATGGTTCCTCCTCCGTCTTGGGATCCGGCTGCCCCATCCACCGGGCAGAAATCGTCTCCGGTGCAATGGCAGACAGGATCACATGATCTGTATCCATGAAAATGACAGCCTTGGTCTTCCGGCCATAGGAGGCGTCGATGAGCATTCCCCGATCCCGGGCTTCCTGGACTACCCGCTTGATGGGGGCAGAATCCGGCGCCACAACCGCCAGCACCCGCCCCGACGCCACCATGCTGCCAAAGCCGATATTGATGAGTTTCATGGTGTCTCCTTACTCGATGTTCTGGGTCTGTTCCCGGATCTTTTCCAGCTCCGCCTTTATCTCCACCACGATCCGAGCCAGCCTTACGTCGGAGCATTTGGAACCGATGGTGTTGCTCTCCCGGTTCATCTCCTGGAGCAGGAAGTCCAGCTTCCGGCCAATGGCCCCGCCACTACAGAGCATCTGGTCCATCTGCTGCAAATGGCTTCTCAGGCGGACGGTTTCCTCGTCCACCGCCACCTTGTCCGCGAAAATCGCAGCCTCCGTCAGGATCCGGCTTTCGTCAATGGTAGTGCTTGCCAGCACTTCCTTCATCTTGTTTTCCAGCCTTGCGCGGTAA
Organism: Clostridiales bacterium UBA7044; assembly: GCA_002493965.1. Taxonomy (GTDB): domain Bacteria; phylum Bacillota; class Clostridia; order Oscillospirales; family Oscillospiraceae; genus Faecousia. Next base: position 66,793 of record DLAP01000025.1, on the reverse strand, counting down.
TCCGCCACCGTCTGGGGACTGCCAGCCTCCACCTGGGAAACCAAGTCCGCAATGGTCTGACCCCGGCTCCGCAGATCGTTTTCCAAGGCCTTCCCTTCGACACAGCGCATGGCATCGTAATTCCGGAGGGCCTGATTCACCACCGTCATCAGGTCGGCCAGCAGCTGCTCTTCGTTTACCTCCGGCTTTTCCACGGTGAACACGTCCGGCATCCGGGACAGCACCGCAGTACTCACATCATTGCGCACCCCATAGAGTTGTGCCATCTGGTCCATGGCGGCGAGATACCCTTCCACCATGGGCTTATTCAGCGTCACCTTCACGTCGGCGGCATCTTCAGAACGGAGGGTGATAAACACGTCCACCTTGCCCCGGGAAACCGTGGCCTTCACCGCCTGCTTCACCGCGTCCTCTCCGAAGTTCAGCACTCTTGGCAGCTTGACGGTGCAGTCCAGGTAGCGGTTATTGACGGACCGGACCTCTACCGTAAACTCCCGCCCGTTCACCATCTCCACCGCCCGGCCGTAGCCGGTCATACTTTTCACCATGACTTTGATCCTCTCTTCCTATCCTGGCTCCCCCGGGTTTTCCCCGGCAAAAGCCGTAATGGTATAGCTTAGGTTTGCTTTTTTGACCACGAAACGGTCGTACAGTACCACCATTCCCACACCGAGAAGGAAGCCCAGACAGGCGATCCATGGTCCCAGGTTTCCCAAGACGCTTCCCAGGGCGTACCCCAGGAAGAATAGGGCCAGCGGGAGAAGGTACAGCACCACTGCGGCCTTCAGCACTGGGGCGCTGGCCGATTCCACCTTCACCAGGTCCCCCCGCTTTGCCCCGATGGGGTTCAAAGCCGTCAGCACCACCGCCTCTTTGGCGATCCCGCAGCCGGAACATTTGTGGCAGTCGCCGGAGCAGGCGCTCTCCCGAATGCAAAGCACCTGGGCCGTGCCATTTTCATAAACTGCCTTCACCCGTACAAGCTGTTCCACCCTTTATTCACTCGCTTCCTTCACCGTTGCAGAGATGGCGGCCGTCTTCAAGGCTCCCACATCCGGGAAGGCCTCCCCAAAGGTCAGCTTCACCCGGTAGGTGGCATTGCCCATCTCCGCCCCCGTGAAGTCCACCTCCGCCCGGATGTCCTCCGGGGTCAGGGCGTCGATTTGAGCCGCCGGACCCCGAACCTTCACGGAGACGCTGGCATTGATAATCTCCGCCTCCATGCCCTCCGGCACATTCACGGGGATGATCTGCTCCAAAGTAAATTCTCTGGTCTTCAGTCCGGAGAACTGAACCGTTACCGTGGCCTCGGACACACCGGTCTGGTTGGTAACGCCTTCGGGCAGGCTAATGGAGTATTTCAGTTCATTTGTAGTCTTATCCAGCTCCGCCAGATTGATGGTACCTACGTTGTAAGCACCGCCCAAAGCATCCAGCACTGCCTCGCCGCCGGAAACCCGGATGGTCTCCGGTTCGATCTTCACAGTGGTATTTTTCTCTGTAGCGCCGCCGGCATAGTTCACATCCGCCGTCAGGGTAATGACCTTGATCTGCTGGATCGGCATATCGAGGCGCACCTCTTCCAGATTGGTGGTGATCTGCTGGGCATCCACCGGCTCTCCGTTTTCGTCACAGAGGGTATAGCGGAAGCTTTCGCTGATGGATTCCACCCGGTCCGTCAGGTCCACTTCAATCACCGCGTCACTGATCTGATCCACGATGGTGGCAGGGCCGGTAATATTCACTGTGCCGTTATCCAGCACTGCGCTTTCCGTATCGTAAATGTACCCCTCCGACCGGTCTCCGATGTAGCTGACCCGGACCGGGATGTCTTTGGTGCGTCGGTAATCCACAGTCACGGTAATGTTGCCGGGATTCCGGGATTCCACCACCAGGGCGTTGCTGGGCACGTCGCCGGGGTAGGTAATGCTGCTATAGGACAGGGTGTGGTCACCGGGTTCATCAATGGAGGAAAGGTCCACCCGGACGGTGACGTTGCCGGAATTGACCTTGCTCAGGTCATTCCGGGCGCCGGACAAATGCAGAGACACGATCTCAGAAGACCTTCCGGTAATCATCAGGTTCCGTTCCCTGAGGACGGATTCGCCTTCCATCACCACCGGGATATTGTAAAGTGTCGTATCGTCCATGGTGCTGACATAGCTGACCACATACAGCCACAGGCCGAAGGCGATTACCAGAGACAGAAGCATGGATCCAATCCTATTTTTTCTCATAGCCGTCCGCCTCCTTCTTCTTTCCGCCGTGGAGCAGCGTCCGTTTGCCGGTTCTCTTATGGGTGTCTTCTCCCGAGGACAGTTCCTTGCGTAGTAACCTATCCAGGGTTTCCAGCTCCAGCCTCTGCTTGAGCATACCGCCCACTGCCACGGAAATGCCGCCGGTCTCTTCCGATACGATGATCGTCAGGGCGTCGGAAACCTCCGTAATGCCCACCCCGGCCCGGTGCCGGGTGCCCAGATCCGCGCTGAGAGTGGAGCTGTCGGACAGGGGCAGCACACAGCCTGCGGCGGCAATGCGCCCGTCCTGAATGATCACCGCCCCGTCATGCAGGGACGCTTTCGGGAAGAAAATATTGCGCAGCAGCTGCTCGGACACAGAGGCATCCACCAGCGTACCGGACTTAAAATATTCGTCCAGCCGCTGCTTCCGGGAAAACACGATCAGCGCGCCCACCTTCTGCCGGCTCATAATCTGGCAGGCCATAATGGTCTGGGTGATGATCGCCTCGTTCACGCCGGACACATTGGTGCCGAACAGCACATCCGTAAACCGGGACAGGGTCATATCACTCAGGTGCATCAGCACACGCCGCAGCTCCGGCTGGAACAGAATGACAAAGGCAAGCAGTCCAATGGCAAGGACCTGACTCACGATCCAGCTGAAGGTATGCAGCTTCAAAACGTTTGCCAGCCATGCCACCACAATCACCAGCACCACAACCCGGGCAAGGCGCATCATGTTGGGCGTCCGAATCAGAGGAAGCAGACTGTATATGAGCAGCGCCACAACGAGAATGTCCAGATAGTCGGACCACTGCATTCCCATTACATTGCTGACGAGATTCTGAATGGTATCCATCATGCTTCCATGCTCCCCTTTTATGTCAACTGTGCAGCAGTGCATACTGCGCTATAATAGTCTTATCTTATATCCGTTCTATTATAGCGGAAAGACCCGCCGATGGCAATAGCCATTCTGTAAAAATTTTATTTCGGAAACGGAGTTAATTTCGATGCAGCTTTTAAGAAGGCCTGGGTCTGGGCTTCCCCCGCGTCATGGCCGAAGCTGACCCGGACGGTCCCCGTTTCCAGGGTTCCGGCGCTCTCATGGGCATAAGGAGCGCAGTGAAGCCCCGCCCGGACGGCAATCCCCTGGTCCGCCAGGCGCTGGGCCGCCTCCTCGCAGTCCTCCCCCGCCCGGAAAGACACGGTGGCCGCCTGGTGGTCCCCAGTATAGACATCCATGCCCAGCTTCTTCAGGCCCGCCGCGCATCGCTCCAGTTCCCGGTGTTCCCGGCGGAAAATGTTCTCCTCTCCGGTTCTTCGGACATAGCGGATCCCCTCAGCCAGCCCCGCGTAGCCCGGCACGTTCATTGTCCCTGCCTCCAGCCGGTCAGGGAGCATAGGCGGCATGGTCTGCTCCCGGGATGCGCTGCCCGTGCCGCCGTAGAGCAGAGGCTGGGGCAGTCCCCGGCACAGCAGCAGTCCCGTTCCCTGGGGGCCAAGCAGGCCCTTATGCCCTGGCATGGCGATAAAATCCGCCCCCAGGGCTTCAAAATCGATGGGGAGAGTTCCGGCGGACTGGGCTGCGTCAATAATGAAGGGCACGCCCCTCTCCCGGCATAGGGCCGCCATCTCCTCCACCGGCAGAATATAGCCGAAGACGTTGGAGACATGGGTAAAGACCGCCCCGTCCGGGTGCAGCTCCAGGGCCTTTCGAAAGTCCTCCAGAGTATCCTCCCAATCAAAAAGTCTCCGCCCCGCCACCGTGATCCGGGCGTCCAGGGCGTGGAGGGGGCGGGTCACGGCGTTGTGTTCAAAGCCGGAGATCACCACCCTGCTTCCCGGCCGGAACAGAGAGTGAATGGCAATGTTCAGACCATGGGTACAGTTCATGGTCAGGGCCACCTGCTCTACCTTGCAGTGAAAGAGCGCCCCCGCCTCCTCCCGGCAGCGGTATACCTGTCGGGAGGCCTCCATGGCTGCCCCGTAGCCGCCCCGTCCGGGGCTGGCACAGGTTCGCATGGCGTTCTCCACTGCCCGATAAACCGCCGGGGGCTTGTGAAAGGAAGTGGCCCCGCTGTCCAGATAGATCATACGCCCACCTCCTCCAAGGTCCCGTCCTGCCCCTGGAGATAGACCCGACGCAGTGGGACGGCATCCTCCTGCAGGGCTGCAAGCACCAGGTCGATGTCCCGAACCCAGATCCGCAGGGCATAGCCGCAGCCCTGTTCCTCCATCCAGCGGGGCGTCCGCTGCAGGGTGCAGCGGTATCCCGCTTTCTTCATCCGTGCTTCCGCCCGCTGGGCGAATGTCACCGAGCGGAAGGTAATAAAATACTGTTTCATATGCAATACCTCCCGGCTCAATCTATGCCACCGTCCGGGGAAAAGTGCGAAACCCGTCGAAGCCGGGCATAAAGATACCGCCCACCGCGCGAAAAGCGGTGAGCGGTAAATTGCAAGGTCTCCTATTTTAGTGTGTAGATCACATAATCCCGAATCTCCCAGCTGATCGTCTTCACAATGAAACGAACTACTAAGCGTTTTTTGTCTCAAAAAATCTCCCGCCGTCTTTTTTCAGGCGGCGGGATCCATACACTTATTCTTCCAGCAGGCAGACAGCGTGGCAGGCCATGCCCTCCCCGGTGCCGGTGAAGCCCAGCTTCTCTTCGGTGGTGGCCTTTACATTCACCCGGTCTGGGGTAATTTCCAAAGCCCCCGCAATATTTTCCTCCATCTGGGGGATAAATCCCCGCAGTTTCGGCCTCTGGGCGATCATGGTCACGTCGATGTTGCTAACCCGGTACCCCGCCCCACGGACCTTCTGCCCCACGATTTCCAGCAGCTTTAAGGAATCCGCGCCCTTATACCCGGGATCCGTGTCCGGAAAGTGTTTGCCAATGTCTCCCAGTCCGGCGGCCCCCAGCAGGGCATCGGATACCGCATGGAGGAGCACATCCGCGTCGCTGTGGCCCAGCAGGCCTTTCTCATAGTCAATTTTGACGCCGCCCAGGATCAGGTCCCGGCCTTCCACCAGCCGGTGTACGTCATAGCCGTGTCCGATTCTCATTGGGCCTCCTCCATCATCAGCTCCGCGATTTTCAGGTCCATGGGAGTGGTGATTTTCAGGTTTCGCTCGTCTCCCTCCACGATCTTCACCGCCATGCCCATTCTCTCCACGGCAGAGCAGTCGTCCGTGACCTGTGCGCCATCCGTTTCTGCCTTTTTCAGCGCCCCCCGAAGCAGGTCAAAGTCAAACACCTGGGGAGTCTGAACGGCGTAGAGCTTCGCCCGGTCCGGCGTGGATTTCACCACCCGGCCTTCCACCACCTTGATGGTGTCCTTTACCGGAATCGCCGGAGCAGCTGCGCCATAGGTATTCGCCGCCCGAACCACCCGATCAATGAGCTGCCATGTCACCAGGGGCCGTGCCCCGTCATGGACCGCCGCCAACTCCACTTTTTTCGATAAGGCGTTTAATCCCAGATGGACGGACTCCTGACGGCTTTTCCCTCCCGCCACCACTGCCTGAACCTTAGAGAAATTCTTGCTCAGTCCGGTAATAGGCAGGATCAGATCCTCCCGGGTGACCACCACAATTTCCGAAACGGCGTCACAGTCCTGGAAGGCCCGGAGGGTGTGAACGATCATCGGCTCACCGTGGATTTTTGCCATCACCTTATCGATGCCCCCCATCCGGGAGGCGCTGCCCGCCGCCACGATCACAGCGCCGCAGGTTTTCAGCTTCAGAAGCTTTCGTGCAGGCTTCGTCAGTCTGGTAATATCCATCGGTCACAGCTCCTTTACGAGTTTCTTATAAAAATCGCCCCGGGTCATAAAGTTCTTAAACTGGTCGAAGGAGGCGCTGGCGGGGCTCATCAGCACCACGTCCCCCTGTTCGGCGGCAGCGGCAGCGGCCCGGATGGCAGGCTCAAAGGTGCCGCAGTCTACAATTTCCAAAGCATTCTTGTCATACTCCGGGCAGGAAACCACGGCGGAGCGGATTTTCTCCCCGGTGGCCCCGTTCAGGAACAGCTTTTTTACATGCTTACAGATTTCCGGCCCCAGCACATCATAGGGAATGTGCTTATCGTAGCCTCCCGCGATCAGGATCACCTTTTCCGGGAAGCTTCTCAGCCCCGCAATGGTGCGGCTGGGGCTGGAAGCAATGGAGTCGTTATAGAACCGAACCCCATCCTTCACCCGTACCAGCTCAATCCGGTGCTCCACTCCGCCGAAGGTTTTGGCCACATGGCGGATCACCTCGTCCTCCACCAGGCCCTCCACCATGGCGATGGCTGCCATATAATTCTCTATGTTATGAGTTCCGGGAATCAGAATATCCGAAACCGGAAGAATCGGCTCTCCATCCCGGCAAATGATACCGTCTTTCAGGCACACATGGGCCTGCCCCAGCCGGGAGAAAAACACCGTTTTCCCATTTCCACGGAAGGCGGCGGTATAAGCGTTGTCGGCGTTTAGCACCAGCAGGCCGGTTTCATCCTGATAACGGAAGATATTCTTCTTGGCCTCCACATATTCGGCCATATCCTTGTGGATGTCCAGGTGGTTAGGGGCCAGGTTGGTAATCAGGGCACGCTGGGGACTGCGGGTCATGTCCATGAGCTGGAAGGAGCTCAGCTCCACCACAGCAAAGTCCTCCTGCTTCATCTCCCGCACCAGAGGCAGCAGGGGCGTGCCGATGTTCCCGCCCAGCCAGACGGTTTTCCCGGCGGCTTTCAGCATTTCCGAAATCAGGGTGGTGGTGGTAGTTTTCCCATCCGAGCCGGTAACGGCCAGTAAATGGCAGGGGCAGACCTCAAAGAAAACCTCCATTTCGGAAGTCACCGCCGCTCCCCGGCGCTTCAGTTCCTGAATGGCGGGATTGCCCGGGTGCATTCCGGGCGTGCGGAAGACCACATCCGCTTCCACCCCATCCAGGTAATGCTCCCCCACATGGAGCTTACAGCCCAGCTTTTCCAGCTCCAGCACTTCTCCGTCCAGCTTTTCCCGGGGCGTGCGGTCGCAGCCGAGCACGTCGCAGCCAAATTCCAGCAGCAGCCGCACCAGGGGCCGGTTGCTGACGCCCAGGCCAAGGACAGCGATTTTTTTGTTTTTCAGGGAGGTAAAATAGGTTTCAAAGGCAGTGTTCATATCCGTTCCTCGATTCCGTCATGGCATTCCGATATGTCCATAGTATACTCTTTCCAAAAAGATTTTGCAATACATTTGACAATTCCCCCCGGGTGGAGTACAATATTTTCGCAGCCGGACCGGACAGCCGCGGACGCAGGCCGAAAGGCCGCGGATGAGGAAAGTCCGGGCTCCGCAGGGCAGGGATAACGGGTAACGCCCGCCGAGGGTAACCTCAGGACAAGTGCAACAGAGAGATGTAGCCGGTGAACAGCCGGTCATAGTGAAAAGGTGCGGTAAGAGCGCACCCGCCCCATGGAGACATTGGGGTGCTGTAAACTCTATCCCGGAGCAACGCCGTGGAGGGACAGAAAGGCTCGCCCAGCCGTCCCGAGGAGGCGGCTTGATCCCGGAAGCAATTCCGGGGCTAGATAGATGGCTGTCAAGACAGAACCCGGCTTACAGGTCCGTGCTGCATAAAAACGCCGCCGATTTTTCGGCGGCGTTTTTATTTTGCGAAACGTCGGGCTTACTCTGCCCGATCACAGCCGATCATGACCCGGGTTTTGCCTCCTGTGGTGCAGGTATACAACACCAGATCATAGGGGCTTTCCTTCACGGTGTCCAGAGCCGTAGGCTGAATAGTCTGCACGATCTTTACCGTATAGGTAATGGACGCGCCATTCATATCCGTAAAGAGGATGGTCTCGCCGCCGGTCATGTCCCGCAGGGGGCCAAAGTGAGACGGATAGTTGTGGGCCGCGATTACCGCGTCATCCGTCCAGGGAGAACCAAATTGCAGGCAAGGCGCAATTTGCAGATCCTCCATGTACTGAAGCTTCATCACGGGAAGCTTCCGGTCCAGAGACGGAATCTCCAAATAGCCCACATACTCGTGACCATTGATAACTGTCACAGTCAGCTCCGGAACGGGTTCCGTCTCCGCAGGATCCGTAGGCTCTGTCTCTTCGGGCTCCCCATCGGCGGGAGCTGGGGCAGGAGCGGCGCCGGGCTGTACATTTCCGGTTTGGATGGCCTCCTGAACGGCTGCCAGCGCTTCCTGTGCGGCCGCCCCTGCCTCATCGCTCTCCTGCCGGTTGTGGAGGAGCAGGAGCAGTGCTGCCGCAAGCAGCAGCACGCCCACGATGACGAGGGCAACGCCCGCTCGTCTTTTAGCCTTCATACTTGTCCTTCTTTTTGCCAATGGTCAGGGCCGCGCCGCCGGTAATCATGGACACGCCCAGCAATGCCAGCACGGGGATGGGCCAGTTGAGCTGACCGGTCTGGAGCAGACCGTCGCCGGGTTTGGTCCGCTTGGTGTTGGTGATGGTGATGGAGGCATCCTTCAGCTCGGAGTAGTTCACGAAATGTCCGCCGGGAACCTCAACCTCCTCCACAGTGTAGACAGTGCCGTCATTGGGCAGGTTCTTGAAGGTGTACTTCCAGCCGCCCTGAGAGGTGATCTCTACAGTCTGATCAGCCTTGCCATCTGCGTACAGTGTGACCTTGATGGACTTGGGACGGTACAGAATGCTGTCCTTCTTCCATTCCTTCTTCACCACCAGATCCATGAGCACCTTGCTGGGAACCTCTTCGCTCTCGCCCTCGGGGCCGGGGCCGGGACGGTCGGTTTCGCCCTTGGCGACGGCAACGTTGAGGATGGTACCCTCGTCAGATTGCTTCACAGTGTACTCGGCGGTGATGGTGGCGGTCTCGCCAACTTCCAGCTTCTTCAGGGTGACGGTGTTGCCCTCGATGATGTAGCTGCTCTTCACAGTGACCTTGGTGATCTCCGCGCCCTCGGGAAGCTTCCGGCCGTCCTCTACGAACTGGTCAGCTACGACTACGTCCTTGTAGTCCACGTTGCCTTCATTCTTCACGGTGATGGTGTAGATGATCTTCTCGCCTACCTTGGCGGTATCTCTGTCCGCCTTCTTGGTGACGACCAGCGTGGTGTCCACAGGCTCGGTGGGCACATCCTCCTCGGCCTCACCCTGGGGAATCTTGGGGTTCTCAGGATTCTCGGGATCGTCGATGGGATCGCCCTTGGCGTTTGCCACATTGTGGACATTGCCGTCCTCAGCGTCCTCAGCGGTAACGGTGTACTCCACGGTGATGGTAGCTGTCTCACCGACTCCCAGCTTCTTCAGAGTGACGGAGCCGTCCTTATTGTCGGTGTAGCCGTTGGGCGCAGTGACCTTGACGATCTTGGCGTCTTTCAGGCCATCGGTCACGACCACGTTGGTGTAGGTTACGTTGCCGCTGTTCGTGACAGCAATGGTGTAAGTGACCTTGTCGCCTTCCACAGCCTTATGAAGGTCGGCGGTCTTGGTCATGTTCAGGGTGATGTCGATGTCGTCGGTATCATCCTCAGTCTTGCCGGGAATGACGGGAACATCAGGATCATCCTTCACGGAAGCGGTAGCCTCGTTCACGACGCTGCCTGCCTTAATATCGTCCTCTGTTACCTCGTGCTCGGCCTCGAACGCCTCGCTGGTAGCACCGGGAGCCAGAGATTCAACCGTCCAGGTGTTGCCGGTCAGGTCATCGGTGACGGTGATGTTCTCAAGGGTCACGTTACCGGTGTTCTTCACGGTGATCTGGTAGGTGATGGTCTCGCCCAGAGCATAAGTGCTGCCGTTGGCGGGGGTGCTGGTGGTGATCTTCTCTACCTTCAGGCCCTTGTCGGAACCATCGGTGGGATCCTCGGTCTTGCCGGGAATGACGGGAACATTGGGATCGTCCGTCTTGGCGGTGGCCACGTTCACGACGCTGCCTGCCTGGATGTCGGCCTCTGTGACCTGATGGCTGGCTCGGAATGCGGTGCTGGTAGCGCCGGGAGCCAGAGATTCAACCGTCCAGGTGTTGCCGGTCAGGTCATCGGTGACGGTGATGTCCTTCAGGGTCATGTTACCGGTGTTGGTCACAGTGATCTGATAGGTGATGGTCTCGCCCAGGGCGTAGGCCCTGCCGTTAGCGGGTTTGCTGGTGGTCTTCTTATCCACCTTCAAGCCCTTGGTCTCGGAATCGGTGGGATCTTCCTTCTCGCCGGGGGTCACAGGCACATCAGGATCGTCCTTGACGGAGGCAGTGGCCATGTTCAGGACCTTACCTTCCTTGATGTCGTCCTCAGTCACCTTGTGGCTGGTCTTAAACACGGTGCTGGTAGCGCCGGGAGCCAGTTCCTTAACTGCCCACTCGCCACCGGTCAGTTCATCGGTGACGGTGATGTCCTTCAGGGTCACGTTACCGGTGTTGGTCACGGTGATCTCGTAGGTGATGATTTCATTCAGACCGTACTTGCCATCGTTGTTGGCGTCGGTGCTGGTGGTCGTCTTGTTGACAACCAGATGCTTTTCCACGTCGTCGGTATTGTCGGTAGCGTCATCCGTACCTGTGACCTTATTGCCGTCAGGATCGGTGCCTTCTGCATCGGCCACGTTGACAACATCCTTGCCCAGGTCAGCTTCGGTGACAACATAGCTGGTCTCGAGCACACCGCTGCTCTCACCGGGCAGCAGGGTTCCGATGTCCCAAGTCTTATGGGTCAGGTCGTCGGTGACGGTGACATCGGTCAGGGTCTGGTTGCCGGTGTTAGTGACAACAATCTCGTATTTGATAGTGTCACCCAGGGAATACTTGGCCTTCTGGTCGACCGTCTTCTTCTCGACGGTCAGGCCCTTGGTGACACTGACGGTGTTATCAGTAACATGGCCCTCGTCCTCGGTGCCGTCCTCGGCTTTCGCAGTGGCCTGGTTATAAACGCTGCCAGTGCGGATGTCCGCTTCCGTGACGGTGTAGCTACCCGTAATCACCTGCTCAGCATCGGGGAGCATATCGCCCAGGTTCCGGTTCACAATGTTCAGCAAGGCATCATTGAAGATCACGTTCTTCAGGGTCACGTTACCGGTGTTGGTCACAGTGATCTGGTACTCAATCTGGTCGTTCAGAGCGTACTCAGTCTTCTTGTTGAGGGTCTCCTTCACGACGATCAGAGCGGGGGCCTTGGGATCGGTGTCCGCGTCGGCGGAATCCTCGGGTGTCAGATCGCCATGGGTTGCGGCGGCGACGTTGTGAATGGTGGTACCAAGGTCGCTTTCCGTGACGGTGTAGGACCCGGTGAACTTGTGAGACTTGTTATCCTCGTCGATGCCCAGGTCGATGGTTTCGTCCAGGCCGATCTTGTTGTCAACCACATGGACACCAGTCAGAGCTACCTTGCCGGTGTTGGTGACAGTGATCTTGTAGGTGATCTTCTCATTCAGGCCATACTTGCCGTCCTTGTTGGCATCTTCGCTGGTAATCTCCTTGGTGATATCCAGGCCGGGGGTCAGGTCCTGTACTGTCACAGATGCGGTGCCGTCATCGGTGACGGTGACGCCGTCCTTGGTGACCTCGCCGGTAACATTATTCACGAAGGTACCAGCGGGAGCATTCCGATATTCCGCGTCCAGGGTGACGGAAGCACCGGCGGCCAGAGACGGAATCGTGTAAGTATTGGTGGTATTGCCCTCCGTGGTGATGATCACATTCGCATCCTCGGTAACGAGAACATTTGTGTAGTCCACATCACTGGTGTTTGTTACCGTGATGGTGAAGGAAACATCGCTGCCCACCTCATAGGTACCGGGAACCAGAGCCTTATCAACCTGCAGGCTGATCACGGGCACTTTGACTTCATCAGAGGAACCAGTGACATTCTCGTTGCCATACTTACCATTTACTGTGGCGGTGTTCGTCACGTACTGGGCAGTATAGGAATCCGGAACGGTGTAAGTGTACTGGATCGTTACGCTGTTGCCAGATTTGCCAGCTTCGGGCAGGTTCTTAATCACCCAATGGCCGTTTTCAAGGGTAGCGCCGCCAGCGTTGGTAACATTCGTGGTGGTCAGCAGGGGGTCGGTAATAACCACGTCTGTGAGAGGAACATTGCCGGTATTGGTGATCACGATTTCATAAGGGATCGTATCGCCGGGCTTTGTGGCCTTCGCAGTGGTCAACTTTGCGACCGAAAGTGCGGGAGCAGCCTTTTCCTGATAGACAAAGACAAATTCCTGTCCTTCTGTCGTGAGCTTGGTGCTGTTGGGACTTGTCTTGAGTTCGTAGCTATCCCAATCAAAATCGGGGGACTTACTCTTAATGTAGTCTTCGGTGGCATTGACATTCCGGTCATACATACCGCTACCGGGAAGCGTGTAGGATAGGGTATCCACCGTGCCGTCCGGCTTCTGGAAGTTCACCTTGATGGTGTAATTGAGCACCTCATCATGGACGATGGGCTCATAGGCGGCGGTGAAGTTCAGTGTGAACGCACGTCTGGCAATGGCAGGCCTGTTTACATCCTGGTACGTTTCATAGTTCTGAACCATGGAGCCGTCATAGGCATCATATACGGGAGCGCTGGTAATTGTAGAATTGGCAATGGCCCGGGTACCGGCTTTATAGTAGTTACCGGTGCCGTTCAGCTGCCAGCCCAGGAACCGATAGCCCTCTTTTTCAGGAGCCTCGGGAAGTGTCCACTGGGGATTGGCAATGGAGACCCGCTGCATTGCGCCATACATACCTTGACCCTGGCCGTCAAAGAGCGGCTGGCTCGTAATGCCATCTGTATAGGTGGCCTGTACGTTATAGTAGGTGGAACGGATGGTGAGGCGAATATCATTGACTGTAGCGCCGTCGCTAGCTGTTTGGGGGATACCCACCTTAACGCAGGTCTTATAGTCACTGGCCCCGCCATACTCGGAGTTATACTTCCATTCGATGATATACTTGCCGTGGTAATCACGAATCTTAAAATCGCCGTTTCCTTCATCGTTTCGTTTATCAGACAAGGGCTTCACAGTGACTTGTTGTCTAACGCCATTTATGGTGATAATGACACTCCAGTCGCCTTCCGCTTCGCTGTAACCGGGGATAATCGGCGCAATTAAGAATGCAGAAGAATTGCCGTCAAAATTCAGTATAGCGTGCTGGTCCGTTGTCGGGTTCAGATATCCGCCGTTTTCGATTGCAAACCTGTAAAAGTCCGGATTGTAACGCGGGAAAATGTCAACCAGGGTGGCACCTTCCAGCGCCTGTACCCAAACCTCATTTTGGGAACCCTTGAAGTTGTAGAAGATCTTAATGTCTCCGTTGATTTTGGCATTGGGATCCACCGCCCGAATGGTAACGGTGTAGCCTTCCTTACCATCCACCGTTTTATTCACAAATCCAACGTGATATTTGATGTTTTGGGATGCATCCTTGATGACATTGACCGTGCCATCCAGATCCACGCCGGCATTGGGCAGAATCATAGCCCGCTCGGCTTCCGTTCCGATTTTAATGGTGAGCTTGTTAAAGACAGTACCGACGTTTTCGGCCACAATGTCAAAGGAAATGGTATTCGCAGGAGTATAGGTGCTCGTCAGATTACCAATGGTATTTCCATTAAATGTCACCAAACCGTCGTAGCCCTCTGCCTGGAAGGCGTAGCTGTCAGCGAGGGTGCTAGTCACATAAATGGTTACCTCAGCATTATCGACCGCCCAGTTGCTTGTATTCAGCTGGATGTTACCGCTGACGTCGGGGGTTGCCGAAGCTGTGTTGCCGTTTGTTTTCTCGGCTTTTGTAACATTATAGTACTCAAAGCCAGGTTTGGACACAATTCGGAACTCCAGCATTGCCCGGTTATTATAGGCGTTAGGCAGGGTCCCATCCTCGTCTCCGATGTTCAGTTCGTCTCCGAAGCTAAGAAGGAAATACTGCTTAAATTCCGTCTCGGTCACTATAGCGCCGTCGATATTATATTTATATTCGACCGTTCCTTCCTTGTACGGGGTTGCAACCTGAATAATAATCTGGTCGCCCAGCTCAAGGGCAAAGCTCTGAGAAGGATCATTGGCGTTTGTGCTGGCATATCGGTTGCCGTCGCTATCCTGGGTAATGTAGGCAACCGGGGTTCTTGTGGAACCGGACACAACAAGTACTTTAGAAAGAACGAAGTCCTTGGGCAGTTCATAGGAGGTGATGCCATCGGATAATGTGGCATTGGCGAGTTGCGCGGAAACCGCGCCGGAAGGAATCAGCACTTGCGTCGTTTCTTCAACTTCATTGCCATAGCCCATCTTCTGAACGGTAGCCGCAATCACTTCGCCGGGGTTTTCAGCGGTGATGGCGAATAGGTTGATTCCAAAATCTTCCTCAATGGGAGGCTCTTCGCCAGCAGTCTCGCTGTACACCAGAACGATGATATCATCAGCGCTCAGCCTTACCAGCTCACCGTCCACTTCCACATAGGTGCCGTCACCCTTGACAGCCACAGCATCGATGATATAGGCATCACCATCCACCATGGCATAAGCAAGGGTAAAGGTCTTCCCCTCGCCCAGGGCGGCAGAAGCCTTATCGGCCACTTTACCAACATGGAGGGTGGCACCGGGCACGGGATCCTCAGCGTCGCCGTTCTCGTTCATCTTCTGGGTGTAGACAGAGACAGTGGCGGTCTCGTCCCAATCTGGGGTCTCCTCGTCGGGTTCAGACTCTTCGGAGAGCTCAGGGTCCTCAGAAGGCGCAGGCTCTTCGGAAGGCTTAGGCTCTTCGGAAGGCTTAGGCTCTTCGGAAGGCTTAGGTTCTTCAGAGGGCGTGGGCTCTTCGGAAGGCTTAGGTTCTTCAGAGGGCGTGGGCTCCTCAGAAGGCGCAGATTCCTTCGTCTCCCCTCCTGTCACAGTCGGGGGGGGGGGGGGGGGGGGGGGAGTCCCCGT
>DLAP01000025.1:0-51460 GCA_002493965.1 Clostridiales bacterium UBA7044 | reverse complement strand
AGGTTCTTCAGAGGGCGTGGGCTCCTCAGAAGGCGCAGATTCCTTCGTCTCCCCTCCTGTCACAGTCGGGGTGTCTGTGGAAGCGGTGACATTCGCCTTCTCGTCCTCTCCGGCCGCCAAGGCGTTGACCGGAAGCACAGACACCAGCATAACCATAACGAGAAGCATGGAGATGAATCTCTTGACAGAATGCTTCATGGTATGTTCCTCCCTTTGCTTACTTAAATGATTTTCGTTCCCGCCCCAAATCTGGACACAAGTCTCCCATTTTTTCTTTCATTTAACGTTAAACTTACGCCATCTTCTGGGCAGAATATTTTCCTGGCTCCTATTTTATTGCAAAACCAAAGGGTTGTCAATTGCTTTCTGGAAAAATCTTGCAGGAAAGAATTAACAAAAAAATTGCTTTTGTATTATATAGATTTGACAAGGACCACCACATCGTGTGTCAGCATTTCCACCCTGGTCTATATCGTGTATTTTCTTCGGAAAATGTAAATAATCTGCATTCAATCCGCATTCGGCTTGCATTCCGGGAAAAATCGTGGTAGACTAAGAAAACAATCATGTGAAAAGAGGATCACTATGGAAAAATGTAAATTTTGCCAGGCAGAGCTGGAGGAAGGCAGTACTGTCTGCCCCGCCTGCGGTAAGGATAACGCCGTCGTAACGGCGGCAGACCCGGCAGCAGAGGAAGCTCCTGTGGAGGCTGTCACCCAGCAGGAGGCCCAGGACACGCTCGCGGAAGCAGCGGGTGAACCGGCCACTCAGGAGCAGACCGAAGCAGCCCCCACCGAGGAAGCGGCTGAGGCTGCCGCTGAGACGGAGGCCCCTGCGGCTGAGGCTCCGGCAGCCGGGAAGGAAGCCGATGCTCCGGTTCCCGTGGAGGAAACCTCTGTGGTAGGCAAGCCCGGTATCCAGGCCACCCCCGGTAAGATCGCCCTGGCAGTCGTGGCCATGGTTGTGCTGCTGGCACTGCTGGTGACATTGGTGGTTTACGGCATCGGCGGCATGAGGAAAGAGAAGGCTCCCATCCCCACAGAGGATGCGTCTTCCGCTGCCACAGAGATTCCGGAAACGGCTCCCGAAACTGTTCCCGCCACCATTCCCGCCGACGGCAATCCCGACGGCGTGACCTGCAAGGGCTCCTACACCGTCACCGACGAGGAAGCCCTGGCTGCCCGGGACACGGTGGTAGCCACGGTGGACGGACGGCAGCTGACCAACGGCGTATTACAGGTCTACTACTGGCAGCAGGTGCAGAATTTCATGAACAGCTACGGGGCCTACGCGTCCTACTTCGGCATGGACTATGCAAAGCCCCTGGACACCCAGCTTTCCGGGACGGACAACCTGACCTGGCAGCAGCTGTTCCTTGCTCAGGCTCTGGACAGCTGGCATCAGATGCAGGCCCTGGGCCTGGAGGCGGAGAAAGCGAGCTTTGCCATGAGCCCGGAGAATCAGGCGTCCCTGGAGGGATTGCAGACATCTCTGGAGGAAACCGCCGCCCAGTACAGCATGACCCTGGCTGAGCTGCTGCGGAGCAATTTCGGCCCCGGGGCGCTGCTGGAGGATTTCCGGCAGAATCAGGCAGACTGGTACGGCGGTGTGCCCTACTATTATAACGAATGCGATAAGCTCTCTCCCACGGAGCAGGAGGTGGCGGACTTCTTCGCCCTGCATCAGGAGGATTACGCCTCCCACGACATTACGAAGGACGGGCATCTGGTGGACGTGCGGCACATTCTGATCATGCCCGAGGGCGGCGCCACGGACGACAGCGGCAACACCGTCTACACCGATGAGGAATGGCAGGCCTGCCAGGAGAAGGCGGCGGAGCTGCTGAAAGCCTGGGAGGACGGAGAGAAGACGGAGGAAAGCTTCGCGGCCCTGGCAAATGAGCATTCTGCGGACGGCGGCTCCAACCAGAAGGGCGGCCTGTACGAAAATGTGACCCCGGGCCAGATGGTGGAGGAATTTGACGCCTGGTGCTTTGACGACAGCCGGAAGGCCGGAGACACGGGGCTGGTAAAGACTGTGTTTGGGTATCACATCATGTATTTCTCCGACAGCCGTCCCCAGTGGAGCTATTACGCCCAGCAGGACTGGCTGACGGAGCAGCGAAACACCATTCTAGAAAACATGGTGACTCAGCATCCCATGGACGTGGACTATGACAAGATCGTCCTGGGGCTGGTAGAGATGAATTAAAGAGCGAAAAAATTGGACCGTCTCAGGGCTGCTGAGACGGTCCGGTTTATTTGGCGCCCTCGCTATTCCAGTGGAAGTGTATGGAAAAACTCTGTGGTAATGGCCCGGAACTCGGCAATGTCCGTAGTTTTCCGCAGGCGCTTCCACAGTTTTTCCGAGCCGGAGAAGCGGGTGTGGAGATAGCTCCAGTTTTCTTTCAGGCGGAACATGGCGTTGCGGGCGCTGCCAAAGGCGACCATATAGCTCTCCAGCAGGTCGTCCATAAAGGCCTCCAGCGTTTTCATGTCCGTGCCGCCGGAGAGCATTCCGGGATCCCGGAGCAGACCCCGGCCAATCATGACGGAGGAAAGGCCAGGATAGGCTTCATGGAGGGCCTCCGCCTGGGAAAGGGACAGAATATCCCCGTTGTAGCACAGGGGATTTTTGCTTTCCCGGAGGGCCCAAGCAAACATCTCCATATGGATGTCTCCCGTATACAGCTCCGCCCGGACCCGGGGATGGATGGTCAGCTCCGCGATTGGATAGCGGTTGAACTCTTCCAGCAGAGGATAAAATTCCTCCGGCGTTTTCAGGCCCAGCCTGGTTTTCACAGAGATGGGCAGCGGGGCAGCCTCGAAGATCGCATCCAGGAACCGGACCAGGTTCTCCGGGTCCGCCAGCATCCCGCTGCCTTTTCCCTTGGCGACTACCGTGCCGGAGGGGCATCCCAGATTTAAGTTGACTTCCGTGTACCCCCGGTCCTGGCAGACCTTTGCCATCCAGAGGAAATCCTCTGCAGACTTAGTGAGAAGCTGGGGCACTACGGGAAAGCCGGTGTCCGCAGCCAGGGGCAGCTCCCGCTCCTCCCTGGCGGTCAGGGCACGGTGGATGGTGGGGGAAAAGAATGGGGTGTAGTATCGGTCCACACCAGGAAAATACCTGTGGTGCAGGCGGCGGAAGATGCTGTCCGTCAGCCCTTCCATGGGAGCGAAATAATAGCGCATAGGTGCCTCGCAATTATGTATATTTATAGTAGGAAGCCGCCCGGATTTGGGCGGCTTCACGTTTAGATTTCGGAAATGACGGGCAGGATCATGGGATTGCGCTTGGTGGTCTTATACAGGTAGCCGCTCAAATCGTTCTTGATGGCGGATTTGATGGAAGACCAATCCCGGACGTGCTTGCGCTGGCAGCGGTCGATGGCCTCCATGGCAACGCTTTGCAGGGAATCCATCAGCTCCTCGGATTCCTTGACGTAGATGAAGCCTCTGGTGATGATATCCGGCCCTGTGATCACGCTGCCGTCCTCGGCGCTTAAGTTCACACAGACCACAATCATGCCGTCCTCGGCCAGGTGCTTCCGGTCCCGCAGCACCACGCTGCCCACGTCGCCCACGCCGCTGCCGTCCACAAAGACCTTGCCGGCGGGAACGGTTTCCTTCAGCTTGCAGGTTTTGCCGCTAAACTCAAAGACAGAACCGATTTCTCCGATGAAGATGTTCTTGGGGTTCATGCCCATGGACTGGGCCAGCTTGCTGTGCAGCTGCAAATGCCGCTGCTCGCCGTGGAGGGGAATGAAGAACTTGGGCTTTACCAGACCGTGGATGATCTTCAGTTCCTCCTGACAGGCGTGACCGGAGACGTGGAGCCCCTCGCTCTTCTCGTAAACCACGTCGGCGCCCTTCCGGTACAGTTCGTTAATGATCCGGGAGATGGCCTTTTCGTTGCCGGGAATGGCGGAGGCGGAAATGATGATCCGGTCGTCGGATGTCACCTCCACCTGCTTATGGGTGTTGAATGCCATCCGGTACAGGGCGGACATATTTTCTCCCTGGGAGCCGGTGGACACGATGACCACCTTGTTCTTGGGCAGGCTCTTAATGGAGGCAATGTCCACGATGGTGCCGGGTTTCACCTTCAGATAGCCCAGCTCCTGGGCCACCTTCAGCATATTCTCCATGCTCCGCCCGGTGACAGCCACCTTCCGGCCATAGCGCTGGGCAGTGGCCAGGATGGACTGGATCCGATGCATATTGGAGGCGAAGGTGGTAACGATGATCCGCTTGTCGCAGTTCTTAAACTGCCGGTCCAGGCTTTCCGCCACCAGATTTTCGCTGGGGGTATAGCCCACCCGCTCTACATTGGTGGAGTCGCACAGCAGGGCCAGAACACCCTGGGTGCCGAGTTCGCCCAGCCGGGCCAGATCCATCATGCCGTCTTTCGCGGTGGGATCGATCTTGAAGTCGCCGGTGAAGACGACGGTGCCAACCGGGGTCTTGATGGCAAAGGCCACCGCGTCGGCAATAGAATGGTTGACATGGATAAATTCCACGGTAAAGCAGCCGGCTTTTACCACGTCACCGGGCTTGTGGGTGATGAGCTTGACCTTATCGGAAAGCCTGTGCTCTTCCAGTTTTAATTTAATGAGTCCGTTGGTCATGGCGGTGCCGTGAATGGGACAGCTGATCTGCTGCATGGCATAGGGGATGGAACCGATGTGATCCTCGTGGCCGTGGGTAATGAACATACCCCGCAGCTTCTTCTGATTGGCCACCAGATAGGAAAAGTCGGGGATCACCAAATCCACGCCGTACATATCTTCCTCAGGGAAGCCCACGCCGCAGTCAACCACGATCATGTCCTTGCCGTATTCCAGGGCGGTGCAGTTCTTGCCGATCTCGTCTAAGCCCCCAAGGGGAATAATTCTTAGTTTTTCTGCCAAATAAAATACTCCTTTCGAGATTATGTAAATTTTTTACATAACAAAACCAGCAGCCACTTCGCCCAAAAACCAGCCCTGTATCGCCGTTCCCGGGAGAATGTGCCTGCGTCTTTTTCTTTTTTGTAGTGGGAAAACCACGTTTTCACTGCCTGGGGAAAGCCCACCCCAGCGCCATCGAAGTTATTATAACACAAAAGAGCCGAAAAGTATACCATTTTTTTAGGATGGTTTTTTACGGAAATCCAGGAAAACCAGTTGCAGGATTTGGATGGATTTGCTATAATGGCGGGTATAGTATGGTTTGAGAGAAGAAAAACGGCGGTACGGGAGGACTGGGATGAAAAGGAAATTGGGAAGGCTCCTGCAGCCCGGAATGGGAATGTATTTTTTCGTCATGGCGGCGTTCTGCGCCGCGGCGCTGCTGGAGGAGCATTACTGGCTGGCAGCGGCGGAAACCTCCATGACGCTGCTGATGTTTATGCTGTATATGGTAAACCGGCACTACCGGGACCGGCAGATTCAGCAATTTATGCGCTCGGCGGAGGGCACCATGGAGGCCACCTCCCAGGGGGAGAGTCCCCTGCCTGCGGTGCTGATCCGGCTGGGAGACAACGGGGTCATCTGGGCAAACCACCGGTTCAGTGAGCTGACCGGCTACGCCGACTCCATGATCGAGCAGAGCCTGGAGGAGATTTTTCCGGACTTTCAGACGGACTGGCTGGCCTCCGGAAAGACAGAGTGCCCCACGGATGTGAGTCTGAACGGCAGGCGCTACCGGGTCTACGGCACCGTAATTCGGGCGGAGGACCACAAGGGCACCATGCTGGGAGCCTTGTATTTCAGCGACCTGACGGAGCTGTACCAGGTCCGGGATGAGTATATCCGCTCCCGTCCGGTGGTTGCCGTGATCCTCATTGACAACTATGAGGAAATGACTAAGAACCTGACGGAAAATGCCATCTCCTCCCTGAACGCCAAGCTGGGCGACGCCATCACCGAATGGGCAGATGGCTATAGTGGACTGCTGCGGAAGCTGGAGCGGAACCGCTACCTGTTCCTGTTTGAAAAGCGGGACCTGCAGCGGGCCAAGGAGGACAAGTTCTCCCTCCTGGAGAGCATCCATGAGATCACCGCGCCTTCGGGGCTGCCTGCCTCCATTTCCATCGGTCTGGGCGTGGACGGGGAAACCTTTGAGGAGGGCTATAATTTTGCGTCTCTGGGCATTGAAATGGCCCTGAGCCGAGGCGGCGACCAGGCGGTCATTAAAGACCGGTTCAACTTTGCCTTCTACGGCGGCCGCAGCACGGAGGCCAGCTATGGCAGCAAGGTCCGCTCCCGGATTACGGCCAACTCTTTGATGGAGCTCATCGGCCAGAGCGGCCATGTGTTTATCATGGGCCACAAAAACGCGGATCTGGACGCGGTAGGCGCGGCGGTGGGCATCTGCTGTCTGTGCCGGAAGAAGGGAAAAAAGGCGAATATCGTCATCGACCGGAACCAGAACGCGGCGGAACGGCTCATTGGGGAGATCGAAGCGGTTCCTCAGTACCGGGACGTGTTCATCACCGGCCAGGACGCCTTACTCATGGCGGACAATCACAGCATCCTCATTGTGGTAGATACCAACCGGCCGGATCAGGTGGAGTGCAAGCCCTTACTGGACGCCATTTCCAAGGTGTGCGTGGTGGATCATCACCGCCGGGCGGCGGATTATATCAGCCCTGTGGTAGTTTCGCTGCATGAGACCTATGCCTCCTCCGCCGCGGAACTGGTGACGGAAATGCTGCTGTACAGCGTGGAGAAGCAGGACGTGCTGCCCATCGAGGCCAAGGCTCTGCTTGCGGGCATCTGCCTGGACACCAAATTCTTCAACGTCCGCACCGGCGACCGGACCTTTGAGGCGGCGGCAGCCCTCCAGCGGCTGGGGGCGGACACCACGGAAGTGAAGAAGCTGCTGCAAAACGACTTCCAGGAGACCATGGCAAAATACCAGATCATCAAGTCCTCCCGGCTGTACCGGGGAGAGATTGCCATTGCGGCCCTGAATACCACTACCACCCGGATTCTGGCTGCCCAGGCGGCGGATGAACTGCTGAATATTTCCGGCATTACCGCCTCCTTCGTTATGTACCCCGACGGGGATCAGGTGATTATCTCCGCCAGAAGCATTGGCTCTGCCAATGTGCAGGTGATTCTGGAAAGCCTGGGCGGCGGCGGAAACGCGGCCACGGCAGGAGCGCAGATGAAAAATGTCAGCGTGAAGGACGCCCTGGACGCTCTGCTGGCATCTATTGAGAAGTTCTACGAGGAATAAAATTTCGTCATCCCGGGTGTTCCCGGTGAGCAGAAGGAGTGTAACATATGAAAGTGATTTTATTGCAGGATGTGAAGGGCAAGGGCAAGAAGGGCCAGATGCTGGAGGTTTCCGACGGCTACGCCCGGAACTTTATGCTGCCCCGGAAGATTGCCATTGAGGCAACCGCCGACGCGGTGAATACCATGCGCATGAACGACAAGGCCACCCAGGAGCGAATTGCCCGGGAGAAGGCGGAGGCCATGGCCACTGCCAAGCAGCTTCGGGAGATGACCGTTACCGTCACCTGTAAGGGCGGCGGTGCGGGCCGGCTCTTTGGTTCCGTGACCAACCAGGAAATCGCCGATGCCCTGGCAAAAAAAGGCATCCAGCTGGACAAGCGGAAAATCGCCATTGCAGAGCCCATCAAGAACGTGGGCACCTATACCGTCGCCTGCAAGCTGGGCTACGAAATTACTGCCCCGCTGACGGTGAAGATTGAGGAAGCCTGAAACATCTGAACCGCAGAACCTGAAAGCATACAAAGAAAGGAGAGAGAATCATGGCAATGGATGACCAGCTTTTATCCCGGCAGCAGCCCCAGTCTCTGGAAGCGGAGCAGGCGGTCTTAGGTTCCATCCTCATCGACAGTCGGTGCATAACCGATGTGGTGGGCGTGGTGACGCCGGAGGACTTCTACCTCCAGCAGAACCGGGAGATCTATGAGGCAATCTACACCATGTTCAATTTCTCCCAAACCATTGACCCAGTGACGGTGCTGGATAAGCTAAAGGAGCTGGGCTATCACCACGACAATTCCCGGGACTACATTCTCCAGCTCATGGAGATCACCCCCACCGCTGCCAACGCAGTTCGCTATGCGAACATCGTCCGGGACAAGGCCATGCTCCGGTCCCTCAATCAGGCGGCCACGGACATCACCGAAATGGTCAGCGAAGAGGTGGGTACCCCGGCGGAAATGCTGGAGTCCGCCGAGAAGAAGATCTACGCTCTGCGCAAGGGCGAGCGGGGGGACAGTCTGGAGCATATCGGCACCACCCTCCACCGGGTCTTTGACCGGCTGACAGAGCTTGCCCAGTCGGATTCCCTGATTCCCGGCCTTTCCACGGGTTTGCAGGACCTGGACCGGAAGATCAACGGTCTGAACAAATCGGACCTGCTGCTGATCGCCGCCCGCCCTGCCATGGGCAAATCCGCCTTCGCCCTGAACATCGGGGTCAGCGTGGCGAAAAAATACAAAAAGACCGTAGCCATTTTCAACCTGGAAATGTCCCGGGAGCAGCTTGCCATGCGATTACTTGCCAGCGAGAGCTTTATTGAACTGCAAAAGCTTGTCACCGGTAAGCTCAGCGAGGAGGAGTGGACCAAGCTGTGCATGGCCTCCGCCGCTCTGAGCCAAACAGACATCCGCATTGACGATAACCCCTCCATCACCGTGGCGGATATCAACGCCAAGTGCCGCCGCCTGGACAACCTGGGGCTGGTAATCATCGACTACCTCCAGCTGATGCAAGGCTCCGGCTACGGAAAAAACAACGATAACCGTGTTGTGGTGGTCGGTGAAATCTCCCGTTCCCTGAAAATCATGGCCAAGGAACTGAACGTTCCCGTGGTCTGCCTGAGCCAGCTGAGCCGTGCAGTGGAGAGCCGCACCGACAAACGGCCTATTCTGTCCGACCTGCGGGAATCCGGCGCCATCGAGCAGGACGCAGACAGCGTCATGTTCCTGTACCGGGACGAATACTACAATCCCAATACGGAGGATAAGGGTGTAGCCGAGTGCATTGTGGCGAAAAATCGTCACGGCGAGACCGGTGCAGTGAAGATGCAATGGATCGGCCAGTTCCAGACCTTTGCCGACCGGGAGTGGAAGCATGTGGAATAAGGCGCTCTGGACGAATTTGGGACGGGACCTTACAGAGCCGGGAGAAACCCTTGTCTGCGCCGTGTCCGGCGGAGCGGATTCCATTGCTATGCTGTTTGCCTTTTACCTGAACCGGGAAAAACTGGGAATCCACCTGGAAGCGGCCCACTTTAACCACCAGCTTCGGGGGGAGGAGTCCCGGCGGGACGAAACATTCGTCCGGACCTTCTGCGACCAATATGATATTCCCCTTCACGTTGGCTGCGGAGAGGTAAAAGCGGGAAAAAAGGGCCTGGAGGCCGCTGCCCGGGAAGCCCGGTATGCTTTTTTGGAAACCCTCCCCGGAAAGATTGCCACCGCCCATACGGCGGATGATAATGCGGAGACGGTGCTGATGCATTTGGTCAGAGGCACGGGGTTGAAAGGCTTGGGGGGCATTGCTCCGGTCCAGGGCAGGATCATCCGCCCCATGCTGGGGATCACCCGGCAGGAGGTGGAAGCGTTTCTGGATGAGTGGGGCCTGCCCCATGTAGAGGACAGCTCCAATGAAGGCGACGATTTTCTGAGAAACCGCCTGCGGCATCATGTGATGCCCCTGCTGAAAGCGGAAAACCCCCGTTTTTCCGAAAACCTGTCCCGGATGGCCCTCTCCCTGCGGGAGGATGAAGCTTATTTATCCGGCCAGGCGTGCTTTGCGGAAACGCCCTCGGTGACGGAGCTTCGGCAGATGCCCAAGGCCCTGCGCTACCGGGTGCTGGAGCGGCTGTTAAAGGAATGGGGTGTGACGGAGCCGGGGACCGTCCAGCTGGAAGAAACCAACGCCCTGCTGTTTTCTCAGAAGCCCTCCGCGAAAACCCGGTTTTCGGAGGGTGTAGTCATCGGGAGAGTATATGACCGTCTGGTCCCTGTGGTGGAACAGGCCCCATTGATGGAAACCTGCCTCCCCTGCCCCGGAGAAGCCCGAATCCCGGGCTATCGGGTGGTCTGCGAACCGGCGGAGAAAATCGTCAACACCCGGGACGTGTTCACCGTTGTACCCCAGGGGGACCTGATCCTCAGGCGGCGGCAGTCAGGAGACGTCATCCGGCTGCCCGGCGGC
Organism: Clostridiales bacterium UBA7044; assembly: GCA_002493965.1. Taxonomy (GTDB): domain Bacteria; phylum Bacillota; class Clostridia; order Oscillospirales; family Oscillospiraceae; genus Faecousia. The sequence goes on along the minus strand of DLAP01000025.1, from coordinate 41,271 downwards.
AGAAAAAGCCTGAAAAAACTGCTGATTGATCACAAAATTCCGGCGTCGGACCGGGACCATCTTCCGGTATTGCAGGATGACCGGGGGATTTTGGGTGTATATTCCATCGGCGCCGATGTGGACAGGACGGCCAAAGCGCTGCCTGCCTGCACCGTCCGGTTTCTAAAACTAGATGATAAGGGAGAGAGAATATGATGGAGCAGGACATTGAAAGAATCCTGATCACGGAGGAACAGATTCACAATAAAATTGAGGAACTGGGCCAGATCCTCACAAAAGAGTACGCCGGAAAGGACCCTGTGATCGTAGGCGTTCTCAAGGGCGTGGTGATCTTCTACGCCGACATGATCCGCAGGATCCGGGTGCCCTGCCAGATGGATTTCATGTGGCTGTCCTCCTATTCCGGCACCGATTCCACGGGCCGCACCATCGTCCGTCAGGACCTGAAGGCCGATATCCAGGGCCGTCATGTGCTGATTCTGGAGGACATCTTTGACACCGGCAATTCCCTGGACTTTACGGTGAAGCATCTGATGGCGAAAGAACCCGCTTCCCTGAAGATCTGCACCTTGCTCGATAAACCCGAACGCCGGAAGCCCGGGATCACCCTGAAGGCAGACTATGTGGGCTTTACCATCCCCAACGAGTTCGTGGTGGGCTATGGCCTGGACTACAATGAAAAGTACCGGAATCTGCCCTTTATCGGCGTGCTGAAACCGGAAGTCTACAGCAAATGATAAGGAGAACCCTGATTTGAAGAACCGAAAATTTTTACCCTTGATAATTTATCTGGTCGTGCTGGTGCTGATTTTTTCCTGGGTTAACGGCCTGTTCAGCAAGACGCTGACCCGGATCCCCTATTCGGAAATTGTGTCCCTGTTCGAAGCGGAACAGGTGCGCCGATTCGTGGTGGACAGCGATACCATCCAAATGGAACTGTATCACCCCTATAATGGGGAGACGGTCATCACCGCAAGCCTGGCAAGCCCCGACCAGTTTCGCCAGGAAATGGGCGCGCTGTTCCTGGAGCAGAAGGAACAAGGCATTCTGGAAAGCTATAATTTTGTCCCCGACAAGGGCTTTTCTCCCTATTCCCTGATCCTGCCCCTGATTCTGGCGGGGCTGGTTCTGCTGTTTGTATGGGCCATGATCATGAGCCGCGCCAATGCGGGCGGCAATCCCCTGCAAAACTTTGGCAAGGCCCGCACCGTTCTGGGCGTCCCTGACGGCAAAACCGTCACCTTCCAGGATGTAGCCGGGGCAGACGAGGAAAAGGAAGAGCTTCAGGAGGTCGTGGATTTTCTGAAAGACCCGGAGAAATTCACCCAGATCGGCGCCCGGATTCCCCATGGCATTTTGCTGGTAGGCCCTCCGGGCACCGGCAAGACCCTGCTTGCCCGGGCGGTAGCGGGAGAGGCTGGGGTCCAGTTTCTGTCCATTTCCGGCTCTGATTTCGTGGAAATGTATGTAGGCGTAGGCGCCAGCCGTGTCCGGGATCTGTTTGAGCAGGCGAAGAAAATCGCTCCGGCCATCATTTTCATTGACGAAATTGACGCAGTGGGCCGCAAGCGGGGCTCGGGCCTGGGCGGCGGCCACGATGAAAAGGAGCAGACCCTGAACCAGATGCTGGTGGAAATGGACGGCTTTTCCCGCACGGAAGGAGTCATTGTCCTCGCCGCCACCAACCGGCCTGACATTCTGGATCCTGCTCTGCTCCGGCCCGGCCGTTTTGACCGGCAGATCCATGTGGGGCGTCCTGACGTCAAGGGCCGGGAAGAGATTCTGAAGGTCCATGCCAAAAATAAGAAGCTGGATGGCAGCGTCCGCTTAAAAACCGTAGCCAGAGCCACAGCGGGCTTTACCGGAGCGGATCTTGCCAACCTTCTTAACGAAGCGGCCATTATGGCAGCCCGAGCCAATCGTCCGGTGCTGAACATGGAGGACTTAAACGAAGCCCTGATGAAGATTACGGCAGGTCCCGCCAAGAAGAGCCGGGTCCAAACCCGGAAGGATCTGCGGGAGACGGCCATCCACGAGGCGGGTCACGCCGTTGCCATGTACAACCTGCCCACCCATGACCCCGTGCGTCATATCACCATCATTCCCCGGGGCCAGTCCCTGGGCGCAACCTGGTATCTGCCCCAGGATGATTCCGCCAACCTGACGAGAAATGAGATGTATGAGCAGATCGTGTCTCTCTTAGGCGGCCGGGTGGCGGAAGCCCTGTTCCTGGGAGACATCTCCGTAGGAGCCTCCAATGACATCGACCGGGCCTCCAAGCTGGCCCGGGACATGGTAGCCCGGTACGGTATGAGTGAAAAGCTGGGCACCGTCAGCTACCTGGACGGGGGCGAGGTGTTCATCGGCAGAGACTACCAGACCACTAAGAGCTACTCGGAAAAGGTGGCGGGCACCATCGACGATGAGGTAAAGGCACTCATCGACCGGGCCTACGACCACTGCAAGCGGATTCTCACGGAAAACAGTGAGAAGCTACATGCGGTGGTGGGCTTCCTGCTGGAGAGAGAATCCATGACCGGAGAGCAGTTCACGGCAATTATGGAGGGCCAGGATCCGGGCGAAAGCTCCACCACCGACCTGTTTGACAATTTCCAAGGGGAACCGGAGACCACAGAAGAATAGTGGGAATGTTTGGCCTGAATCGAATTGGCTACATCCCGTTTTCCGCCATTGACCGGGTCTATAAACGGCTGGCGGTATCGAAGGGCTTCTTTGAAAACGGAAGAATCTACGGTACCCTGTGCTACCTGGTGGTATGCTACGACGGAAAGCAGAAGGCATATCGGTTCACCCATGAGGAAAACCTGAATGTCCTGCTGGATCTAATCCGGGAGAAAACCAATATCCCGGTGGGCAAACCTTAAAGGAAACAGAAAACTGATGCCGCGGCGAAATCGCCGCGGCATCATACTTTGTGGTTACACCGCGTAGAACAGAATGCAGAAGAATTGAAGCAGCGCACCCAGATTCACAAAGAGGTGGAATACGGAGTGCATCCACTTTTTAGACCTCCCAAGGCCGTAGAGAATGGAGCCGATGGTATAGGAAATACCGCCCAGCAGCAGAAGCAGAAAGCCCCCGAAGCCCATGGTTTCGATGGCAACTCCGGCAAAGGGGAGGATGGCCCAGCCCATGCCGATGTAGCAGAACATGGAAAAAACATTATATTTTTTCAGGTCAATGGCGGTGAGGGTGGCAGCTAGGGCGGCCATGGCCCACTGGAAGGCAAACATACTCCAGGCAAGCACCGGATGGTCAGGCCGGAAAGCGGAGAGAACGATCACCGTATAGGTTCCGGCGATGAGGAAATAGATGGTGCAGTGATCGATGACCTGCATGACCTTTTTCCCCATGCTGGGCTTTAAGCCGTGATAGACGCTGGAGATAGTAAAGGTGACGATCAGGGCCGCGCCGTAAATGGCGGATGTTACCACACCCCAAACGTTGTGATGGAGAGCAGCCCGGATGACGCAAAGGGTCACTGCGGCAATCCCCATGGCTCCGCCCACAATGTGTGTGACCATATTCATGATCTCCTCCCCCCGGGTGTAGTCGGGAAGACGGCGGTCGGACAGCTTCGTGCGTTTCATGGAATCATAACCTTTCTGAGGAAGTGCCCATACTATAGCATATTTTTCACAAAAATGGGAGGTACTTTTGGGAGAATCCTCCCTTGTGGGGAGAAAAATTCTCTCTCCCCTGGGTAGAGAGGAAATCAGGGTTGACTTTTGTCTCCCTATAACGTACAATTCATGCTGGATGGCGGACGCTGCCGCCGGAACCACGGCTTTCCCTGGGCCGACAGACAGGGATTTTTCAATGAGAGAGGATTGCCTGTATGAAGAAGACCCCTTTTCTGACCTTGGAAAAAGCGAGAGAGATTGCTGCCCAGATTCCCACGCCCTTCCATATTTATGACGAAGCCGGGATCCGGGCCAACGTCCGGGCGCTGAAGGCTGCCTTTGCCTGGAACAAGGGCTTCCGGGAATATTTCGCCGTGAAAGCCACCCCCAACCCCTTCATTCTGCAAATTATGAAGGAGGAGGGCTGCGGCTGCGACTGTGCCACCTATACAGAGCTGCTGCTGGCGGAGGCAGTGGGCATTACCGGAAAGAATGTGATGTTCTCCTCCAACGTGACCCCCATGCAGGATATGCGCAAGGCCTATGAAATGGGGGCGTATATCAACCTGGACGATGCCACCTACCTGGACTTTCTGGAGCAGGCCGTAGATGGCGGCCCCATGCCGGACACGGTATGCCTCCGGTATAATCCCGGCGGCTCCTTCTGCCTGTGCAACACCATTATGGATATGCCCCGGGACGCCAAATACGGCATGACAGAGGATCAGATGGCGGGCTGCATGGTGAGGCTGCAAAAGCTGGGGGTCAAGCACTTCGGCATCCACGCATTTCTGGCTTCCAACACCACCACCAACGAATACTATCCGGAGCTGAGCAGTCAGCTTTTCCAGCTGGCCGTCCGCCTCCATAACGCCACAGGCGCTCACATTTCCTTCATCAATCTCTCCGGCGGAATTGGCGTGGACTATCGTCCCGAGCAGCCCCGGTGCGACATTTCTGTCATCGGCGAGGGGGTCCGCCAGCGCTATGAGCAGGTCCTCGCTCCTGCGGGCATGGGAGACGTGGCCATCTTCACGGAGCTGGGCCGGTTTATGCTGGCGCCCTACGGCCATCTGATCTCCACGGTGATTCACCAGAAGCACATCTATCGGGAATATGTGGGCCTGGACGCCTGCGCGGCTAACCTGATGCGGCCCGCTATGTACGGCTCCTATCACCATATTACCGTCCTGGGCAAGGAGGACGCAGTGCTGGATCATGTGTACGACGTGGTGGGCGGTCTGTGCGAAAATAACGACAAGTTTGCCGTCCAGCGCAGCCTTCCCGCCATCAACGTGGGAGACCTGGTGGCAATCCACGACACCGGCGCTCATGGCTTCTCCATGGGTTACAACTATAACGGCAAGCTTCGCTCTGCCGAGGTGCTGCTAAAAGAGGACGGCTCCTTCCAGCTCATCCGTCGGGCGGAGACTCCCATGGACTATTTTGCCACTTTGGATGGATTTGGCTTCGCATTCCACAACTAAATGTGCAACATGCACAAAAATGAACGTAAAAAATTGGGCAGCAGACGGGCAGATTGGCAATAAAATTTCATACTTTTCCTTTCGGAATGTGCTATAATAGTGATAGCGGCAGGTGAGAAAACCGGGCCGCACCGAAAAGGAGAACCCTATGAATAGTATCTTGTTTTTTCTGACACCGAAGGCAATGTGCGCGTATCTGTATGATGACTACACCATCCGCCAAGCGCTGGAGAAAATGGAATCTGCCGGGTACGCGGCCATCCCTATCCTCAATCGCCGGGGAGAATATCGGGGCACCTTAACCGAAGGGGACCTGCTGTGGGCCATGAAGAATATGTGCTATATGGATATGCGTCAGGCGGAAGCCCGGCGGGTGACGGAGATTTACCGCCGCCGGGACAATGTGCCCGTCCGGATCACGGCCTCCATGCACGATCTTGTGGAACGGGCGTCCAACCAGAATTTTGTCCCCGTTGTGGACGATTTTGGGGCGTTTATCGGTCTGATCACCCGCAAGGCGATCATCAAGTATTGCTACGATCAACTGTTTCCGGAAGACTAAACTACATAAAAGTCCGCCTGCCGCTCCTGCGACAGGCGGACTTTTGCAAAAAGATTCCGATTCCCCTGTTTCCTGGGAAATCGGAACCTTTTTATCTGTTTCTGTTATTCTGTTTCTCTGAGGCGCTCCACAACGCTTCGCTTTTCCGTCTGATGGTACATAATCCCGGGGATTCCCCAGCCCAGCAGGGCAAAAACGGGGACAGCACCCAGCACCGGCAAAATCGTAAAGCGCGCCGTAAAGAACCAGAACATGCCTTCCAGCACATTTCCGGCCAGAGGACTTAAGACCAGGGACAGAACCAGCGCAATCAGGGCAGAGCCCAGGGAATAGAACAGGCCCTCATAGATGAGCATGCTCTTCAGCTGCTTTCCCGTCATGCCCACGGCTTGCAGCACCGCGAATTCCCGCTGCCGGGACAGGATTCCCGTCATAATGGCGTTGATGAAGTTCAGAATACCCACAATACCGATGATGAAGCACAGCAGCCCGCCCACCAGCAGGAACATGCTTTGATAGGCAGAGAATTCCTCCCGAAGGGTGGCCTTGCTCTCGTATTCCAGCATACTACCTTCGCTGCCGGTCAAATTCGCAATGTAGCTTTCCGCCGCTGCTTCCGCTTCTGCGTCCGGGGTGTCGAAGAGATAGACAATGGGCGTTGCAGCCGCACCGCTGTCCGCCTCCAAATTCTCCCGGGGCAGCACAAGGCTGTAGCCCTGTGTGCTGAAGCGATACCCCATGGAATACGGCACCTCCACATAGGCGCAGACGGTGTAAGTGACTTCTTTCCCCGCCTGGACTTCATAGTGGATATCGTACGAATTATCACCATTTTCCGGTTCTTTCCCTGTGCGGGAATTCACATAGACGCCATCGTCCACATACTGGACGGTGATTTTCTCTCCAATGGCAGGATAATACTCCGTATCGTACACATTTCCGTAGTCATCCACATGGACGTCGAGGGCAATGCAACCGCTGCCCGGTTCCAGCATGGGGGAGATATCCCCATCCACTACCCGAAGCTTGGAGAACAGGCTTTCATCCAGCCCTTCAATCAGGGCCTTTTCCATCACCAGGCCATCCTTTTGGGGATAGTGCTTTAACGCCTGATCTACCTGTTCCTCTGTATTCCAATGCCTCATTTCCATTCGCCAGGTTTCCTCTGGCATCCAGGCCATTGTGTCGATTCCGGGACGATATCCCATTCCGGAGAGACTTACCTGAACATTCTCCTCAATTTCCGCCACATTCTCCGGCGTAATAAAGGAATCCACACCGTGGTTGAACCGGAAATAGTCCGTGGTGCTGACGATAAAGTCGGCGCAGGTCTGCTTGGACAGGAACTTTTCCATGTCAAAGCCACCAACAAACATGACAAGCACATTCAGCAGCACCACCGCCAGAGCCAGAGATGCCATGACCAGAATGGTTTTCTTCTTGTTTCTGCCAAGGTTCGCAAAGGCCATGGAGAAAACCCCGGTTTTCCGGGAGCGGCGGCTTTTTGTGGAATGCTGGGTCGCATCGGTGTAGCGCACCGCCTCCACAGGGGAGACCTTTGCGGCAATCTTCCCCGGCTTTCCGCAGGACAGCAGCACCGTAAACAGAGCAAACAGAGCGGCAAGCAGAAAAATCATGGGAGAAGCGCTGATGGTCGTACCTCCACTGATGGTGGTTTGAGCCATCACCACGGGAACCAGCAGAGCGCCTACGCCCCAACCCAGCAGCAACCCCACAGGAATACCAACCACGCACAGTCCCAAGGCCTGGTGACGGATGATTCGTTTCAGCTGCCGGGGTGTGGTGCCAATGGTTTTCAGCAGTCCGTAGAACCGAATATCCCCGGTGACGGAAATCTGGAAGATGTTATAGATAATGAGATATCCGGTGAAGATCACCAGCACCAGAAACCCGCCGATGCCCAGAACCGTCTCCGCGTCCATATTTTGCATTGCCCGTTCCGAGGCATAGCCCCAGTTCACGCCCAGACGGACGTTATTTTCCGCTCCCCGATTATCCCAGGTGTAGCCCAAATCCGTGTCCACCTGCTCCATCTGCCCCCCAATATCCAGGGAGGAAACCAGCATCACATTCAGGTCGCTGCGGAAATCATCCAGGCCGCGCTCCAGCGCCTCCGCCTGTAATGTATCAATATAATCCTTTGACACATTCAAGTAGTGTACGGGCATGATCTCATCGTAGTCCCACCAGCCCACCAGGGTAAAGGTATCGGTTTTTTCAAAGCTGGATTGCGTATCATACCCCACAGCAAAATCCACTGTCACCTGTGCCCCAAGCTCTGGCTCCACTCCCAGCAGCGCCAGGGCCTTGGTATCCATGGTGATCTCTTTCCCGCTCCGGGGCGTCCGGCCTACCTTGGGCTGAGCATAGCTCCAGGTGGTGCAGTTTTCGTCCATGTAGCTTATTTCCGCCGGCGATTTGGCGAAAACACCGCTATAGGCAAATCCACCCACTGTCCGCAATCCCACCGACTTGACCTTGGGATGGGCGGCAATGGCGGCGGCCTGTTCCTCGTTTACCTCTTTAAAGGTGCCGTGGCTGTACCCGCCGATCTGCCGGAAGGTGTAGTTTTCATAGCTTTTTGTGAGAGACAGAGCGACGGTAAAGAGGGAAGTAAACAGCAGCGCCGTCAAAGCGATGGCCAGCACAGCAATGATATTCCGCTTCCAGGAGGCCCGCAGGGTTTTCATGCTCAGCTTTCGGATGCAGGCTCTGTTTTTGACATTCATACCCTTCACCCCCCTTATTTCCGGGTGACGATCCGTCCGTCTTCAATGCGGATGATCCGGTCGGCCATTTGCGCGATTTCCTCATTGTGGGTAATCATGACGATGGTCTGGGAGAACTTCTGGCTGGTGACTTTTAAGAGAGACAGCACATCCTGGCTGGTTTTGGAATCCAGATTGCCCGTAGGCTCGTCCGCCAGGATCATAGCGGGCGCGGACGCCAGAGCCCGGGCAATGGCCACCCGCTGCTGCTGACCGCCGGAAAGCTGGCTGGGCAGAGAATTTAACTTCTTTTCCAGGCCCAGGGTCTTCACAATCTGGTCGATAAAGGCCTTGTCCGGCTTCCGTCCGTCCAGCTCCAGAGGCAGAACGATGTTCTCATACACATTCAGCACCGGCACCAGGTTATAGGACTGGAACACAAAGCCGATCTTCCTGCGGCGGAAAATGGTCAGAGCCTCCTCTTTCAGTGAGAAGATGTCCTGTCCATCCACCCATACGCTCCCTTCCGTGGGCCGGTCCAGGCCGCCCAGCATATGAAGCAGGGTGGATTTTCCGGAACCGGAGGTGCCCACAATCGCCACAAACTCCCCCTTATTGACGCTGAGGTTCACCCCGTCCAGGGCGTGGACGGCGTTTTCGCCGGTGCCATAGATCTTCTTCAGGTCTTTCGCCTGTAATACTTCCATTTTTTGTATACCTCCAAGAAAAATCTGTATGCGAGGCCTTTCGCCTCTACATACAGATTCTCTCATATGTTTCTTTCCACATTCTGTCCGGGGGGCAGAAAATTCTTTCAGTTTTGAAAGAATTGGCTGTCCAAAGCCCTCCCCTTTGAGGTGGTGCACTGCGCAGCAGATTCGGATTGTGGTGATTGCCGGCGGCAATCACACCATAGGGTAAAGGTGCCCCCGAAGGGGGCGGGTGAGGTTGTGAAAGGTTAAAACTGCTCATAAATGAGCGTCTAAACGAACCGGTTCCGCTATCGAACACCTCATCCGTCTCGCCTTCGGCGATCCACCTTCCCCAAAGGGGAAGGCAATATGTTACCTGGGCAAAAACACGGAGAAGGTACTCCCCTTTCCCACTTCCGAGGAAACCTTGAGATATCCGCCCTGTTTGGAGAGGATCTCCCGGGTCAGATACAATCCGATGCCGACACCCTCCTGCTCCTTCACCGTCTCCGACCGGTAGAACCTGGTAAAGATCTTCCCCTGCTCCTCTTCGGGAATGCCAATTCCTGTATCGCCAATGTCCAGCCGGAGGAACAGCTCATAGGGCGTGACCTTCAGCGTAATGCCCCCCTCCCGGGTGTACTTAATGGCATTGTCCAGAAGGTTTCCCAGTGCCTCCGCCGTCCATTTTCCGTCAAAGACGGCGCTTTCCTCCGAAGGCTCCAAGTGCAGATACAGCCCCTTCTCTTCTGCCTTGCGCCGATAAGCACCGACAACCGCCTCCAGCATGGGCTGGGTGGGCTGCTTTTCCGGTGACAAGGCGAGGATTCCGTTTTCCAGCCGGGACAGCTTCACCAGAGAATCGATGAGAAACCGCAGCTTTTCCGCCTGCTTCCGGATGGCCTTCGCGCTGCCCTGGGCCTCCTCACTTAGATTTTCTTCCTGCAAAAGCTCACTGTACAGGAGCAGGTTCGCAATAGGCGTTTTTGTCTGATGAGAGATATCAGCGATGAGGGACTTAATCTTATCCTTTTCCCGTTTTACGGCTTCCGCCGAGACTGCTCCGGCAGTGAGGTACTGGAAGAAACGCATTTCCAGAGCGGAAAGCCTGGTTTCATCAAAGTTTGCTTCCCGAAAGGTGCCGTTTTTCGCCTGCTCCAGCATTTTATCCAGGGTGTCCATGGTCTTCTTCGTCTTCACCCGATTTATGAGCACCATGGCCAGGGCCGCTGCCAGACACGTCAGTCCAAAAATCATGCTATTCATCTTTTTTCACCCACATATAGCCGATGCCGTATACGGTCTTGATAAAGCTCTGGGCCCCCAGCTTGTCCCGGAGCCGCTTGACGGTGACGGACAAGGCGTTTTCCTCTACGAAGTCTGCCCCATCCGTCCAGATCCGGTCAACCAGGATCTCCCGGGGCATCACATTTCCCCGGTTTTCTATCAAAAGCCGCAATAGCTTCTGCTCCGTTTTGCTCAAAAACACCTCTTGGTCCCCGGCAAAAAAGCGGAGATTGGGGAAATCAAACAGGAATCCATCCATGCGGAAGGCCGGAGCCTTGGGGCCGGACGCTTTGCGAAGCTGGGTATTGACTCTGGCCCGGAGGACAGACAGGGAAAAGGGCTTTGTAATGTAATCGTCCGCCCCCTGCTCCAAGCCATCCACAATGTCTAAGTCCGTATCGTTGGCAGTGAGCAGGATCACAGGCAGTTCCGGGGAAGCATCCTTCACTTCCCGGAGAAAGTCCACCCCATTTCCATCCGGCAGGTTCACATCCAGCAGGAGCAGGGAGACGGTTTCCTTTGCCAGCATTTCTCTGGCGGTGCGCAGGTTAAAGCAGGAAAGGATTTCCCTCTCCCCTTCCCCCAGCGCACGGCACAGGCCATGGTTCAGGCCGTTATCATCTTCTACGATCAGGATTCTCTCCATCCGGGCATTCCTCCCTGTTCCTTCGGAGTCTCTTAAGGGGTTTATTTTATCATAGCTTTCCTCCGGATGCAATCCGGAAAATTCAGCTCTCCGGTCCAGTCTTAAAATTACCAGAAACCCTTTTGAAAAGAGAGATTTTTTTGGATAAAAGCGAGAATTGCGCCGCATCCTGTGGATAACCGTTGACAAATATGAAAAAAATGTGTACCATAAAAGCAAATACAATACTTGCCGATATAGTTTCGGATAGATGGCCCGAAAGTTTCTACCGTGATGCCGATGAAGTCACGACTATTGGTACTGGAAAAACAAAATGCGCACTGACTTTCCGTGTGCATTGTTTTCTTTTCGGGCGGCGAAATAACGGCAAGCAGACTGGCGCAGCGGTCTGCTCTTTTTATTTCCGAAAGGAGACACATGGGATGAAGCTCATGGAAGAAAAGATTCTCACGGAGGGAAAAGTTCTGCCCGGCGGGATCTTAAAGGTAGGCAGCTTTTTGAATCAGCAGATCGACACTGTATTCTTAAAGCAGATGGGCGACGAGATTGCCCGGCTCTTCGGCAGTCAGGGCGTCACCAAGGTGCTGACCATTGAAGCCTCCGGCATCGCCATCGCTGCCGCCGCAGGCATCAGCTTGGGCGTGCCCATGGTATTTGCCAAGAAGCACAAAACCAGTAACGTGGACGGCAGCGTCTATTCCTCTGTGGTTCACTCCTATACCCACAATACCGACTACAATATCGTAGTCAGCAGCGACTACCTGCTTCCCGGGGACAAGGTGCTGCTGGTGGACGATTTCCTCGCCAACGGCAAAGCGCTGGAGGGACTGATGGACCTCTGCGCCCAGGCAGGCGCCCAGGTGGCCGGTGTTTCCGTCGCCATTGAGAAGGGCTTCCAAGGCGGCGGCGACCGTCTCCGGGCCAAGGGCGTCCGGGTGGAATCCCTTGCCGTCATCGACGCCATGAACGAAAACGGTATCGTTTTCCGTAAATAATGGATAAAGAACAGTGCCATGAGCCTTGAAAGCCAAAGCTTTCAAGCTCTCTTAACGCTGTTCGGGCGCAAAATAATTGCGCCTGCTTTTCTTTCATGGTTCGCCATGAAAGAAAAGAAACCCATTGATTGCTGCCTTAATTCCAAAAAACGGTTAAAAAGCGCCCTTTTTTGGAATTGCACATCTTCGGTGTGCGATGAAACTGTGTTTCGCAGTTTCATCAGTGGCATAATATAAGCGCATCCTTAAATTTATATACAAAATCAAAAAAGGAGAAAAAGAAACATGAAAAAGCTCATCGCACTCGTGTTAGCCCTGGTGCTGTGTCTGTCTCTGGCCGCTTGCGGCGGTAACAGCGCTGCTCCCACGGCCGCACCCAAGACCGACGCTCCCGCTGCCGATGCCACCGAGGCTCCCGCAGCAGCCGCTGCCAACGTAAAGGTTGGCTTCATCTTCCTGCACGACGAGAACTCCACTTACGACCTGAACTTCATGAACGCCGCCAAGGAAGCCTGCGCGAACCTGGGTCTCAGCGAAGATCAGTACGTCTTCCGTACCAACATCCCCGAAGGCCAGGAGTGCTACAACGCTGCTGCTGAACTGGTGGACGACGGCTGCAACATCATCTTTGCCGACTCCTTCGGCCATGAGGACTATATGATCCAGGCCGCCATGGAGTTCCCCGAGGTTCAGTTCTGCCATGCCACCGGCACCAAGGCCCACACTCAGGGTCTTGATAACTTCCACAACGCTTTCGCTTCCATCTATGAAGGCCGTTACCTGGCTGGCGTTGCCGCTGGTATGAAGCTGAACGAGATGATCGAAGCCGGTGCGTTCACCGCTGAGGAAGCCAAGATGGGCTATGTTGGCGCTTTCACCTACGCTGAGGTTATCTCCGGTTACACCTCCTTCTATCTGGGCGCCAAGTCCGTCTGCCCCTCTGTCACCATGGATGTTACCTTCACCGGTTCCTGGTATGACGAGACCGCCGAAAAGGAAGGCGCCAACAAGCTGATTGCCGGCGGCGCCAAGCTGGTCAGCCAGCACGCCGACTCCATGGGCGCTCCCACTGCCTGCGAGACTGCCGGTGTTCCCAACGTCTCCTACAATGGCTCCACCCTGTCCGCCTGCCCCAACACCTTCATTGTTTCCTCCCGGATTAACTGGGCTCCCTATTACGAGCTGGCTATCTCCGCTGTGATGAACGGCGAGGCTATCCCCGCCGACTACACCGGCACCATCGCCACCGGCTCCGTTGTCCTGACCGATGTCAACGAGCAGGCTGCCGCCGCCGGTACCGCCGACAAGATTGCCGAAGTGAAGGCCGCTCTGGAGAATGGCTCTCTGCAGGTCTTTGACACCGCCACCTTTACTGTGGACGGTGCTGCTGTGGATAGCTTCATGGCTGACGTGGACACCGATCCCGACTACACCCCCGATACCGAGGCTGTGGAGAACGGCGCTGTTATGGAATCCAAGTTCCGTTCCGCTCCTTACTTCGATCTGAAGATCGACGGCATCAACCTGATGGATACCGCTTTCTAAAAAGCAAGCACCCAATTGGGAGTCCCGAAAGGGACTCCCATAGCCTGCTATAAAGGGCAGCGCAGTGAACTTCCGCCGCGCTGCCCTTTGTAACAGAACCATTTTCCCCGCCATCCCATCCTGGATTATGAAGAAGGAGTTGACGCCTTTTGGATAACAAAATCCCCGCCGTCACCATGCGGGACATTTCCAAGACCTTCGGTACGGTGCTGGCCAATGACAAGGTCTGGCTGGACATCTACCGGGGAGAGATTCTGGCCCTGCTGGGCGAAAACGGCAGCGGCAAAACCACCCTCATGAATATGCTCTCCGGCATCTACTACCCGGACGAGGGAGAAATCTGCATTGACGGCAAGCCCGTGGTAATTTCCTCCCCCAAGGATGCTTTCGACCATGGCATTGGTATGATCCATCAGCACTTCAAGCTGGTGGACGTGCTCACTGCGGCGGAAAACATTGTGCTGGGCCTGAAGGAGCCGGGGCGGCTGAATATGGAAAAGGTCGCCAAAAAGGTGCGGGAGATTTGCGATGCCTACGGCTTTGACGTGGACCCCAACCAGAAAATCTATGATATGTCCGTCTCCCAGAAGCAGACCGTGGAGATCGTAAAGGTACTCTACCGGGGCGCGGACATTCTGATCCTGGACGAGCCCACCGCCGTTCTCACCCCTCAGGAGACGGAAAAGCTTTTTGCCGTCCTGCGGAACATGCGGGATAGCGGCAAGGCCATCGTCATCATCACCCACAAAATGCATGAGGTGGAAAGCCTGTCTGACCGGGTGGCCATCCTGAATAAGGGCCGCTTTGTGGGAGATATGCTGACCAAAAACACCAATGCCAAGGAAATGACCAACATGATGGTAGGTCATGCGGTGGACCTGAACATCCACCGTCCCGAGCCGGTGAATCCCAAGCCCCGGATTCAGATCGAGGGCCTGACTGTCCGCAGCATCGACGGGATCTTAAAGCTGGATGACGTTTCCTTTACCGCCTATAGCGGCGAGATTTTGGGAATTGCCGGTATTTCCGGCTGCGGCCAGAAGGAGCTGCTGGAATCTATCGCGGGCCTGCAAAAGGTAGAGAAGGGCAGCATCCGTTATGTGGAGGACGATGGCTCCACCGATGAACTGATTGGAAAAGATCCTCTGGCCATCGCCTCCATGGGCGTATCCCTGTCCTTCGTGCCGGAAGACCGGCTGGGCATGGGCTTAGTCGGCGACATGGACCTGACGGACAATATGATGCTCCGCTCCTTCCGGAAGGGCCACAGCATCTTCACCGACCGGCTGACCCCCAAGCATCTGGCTGAGCACGTGGTGGAGGAGCTGGATGTGAACACCCCCGGCGTGTCCACCCCGGTGCGCCGTCTTTCCGGCGGCAATGTGCAGAAGGTGCTGGTGGGCCGGGAAATTTCCTCCGCCCCCACAGTTCTGCTGACGGCCTATGCCGTCCGGGGGCTGGACATCAATTCCTCTTACACCATTTATGACCTGATCACCAAGCAGAAGCAGGCCGGTGTGGCTGTGATCTATGTAGGCGAAGACCTGGATGTGCTGCTGGAGCTGTGCGACCGGATTGTGGTTCTCTGCGGCGGCAAGGTCAGCGGCATTCTGGATGGCCGCACAGCAGAGAAAAACCAGGTGGGTATGATGATGACCCGTATTGGAGGTGACGAAAGCCATGGCGAAAACCAATAACGCGCCCCTCATTCAGATTTCCAAGCGAAAAGCCATGCCCTGGTATTTTGGCTGGGGTGTTCGGGCCGCAGCGATTCTGCTGGCCCTGCTCACCTGCGCCATTGTGACTATGGCCTTCACCGGGATCAATCCTCTGGCGGTTTTCGCCACCATGTGGGACGGCGCTTTCGGCACACCCCGGAAGATTTGGATCCTGCTGCAAAACATCGCGATCCTGCTCTGTGTATCTCTTGCCGTGACCCCCGCTTTCAAAATGCGGTTCTGGAACATCGGCGGCGAGGGTCAGATTCTGGTGGGCGGCCTTGCCACCGCCGCCTGCATGATCCTGCTGGGAAATAAGATTCCAAACTGGCTGCTCATCTGCCTGATGGTCATTGCCAGCCTCTTCGCCGGGGCTGTCTGGGGCGCCATTCCCGCCATCTGTAAGGCCAAATGGGGCACCAACGAAACCCTGTTCACCCTGATGATGAACTATGTAGCCACCCAATTGGTTGCCTACTTCGTCATTCTCTGGGAGGTTCCCAAGGGGGCCGGCAAGATCGGCATTATCAACCAATCCACCCAGGCCGGCTGGCTTCCCCAGATCGGCAGCTATAAGTACCTGCTGAACGTCATCGTGGTAGCGATCCTCACCGCCCTCATGTATGTCTACCTGACCCGTTCCAAGCACGGCTATGAAATTGCCGTGGTGGGCCAGAGCGAACGCACCGCCCGGTATGTGGGCATCAAGGTGGACAAGGTTATCGTCCGCACCATGATTCTCTCCGGCGCCCTGTGCGGCCTGGCGGGACTGCTGCTGGTGGGCGGCACCGATCACACCATCACCACTACCATTACCGATGGCCGGGGCTTCACCGCCGTCATGGTGTCGTGGCTGGCAAACTTCAACCCAATCAGCATGATCTTCACCAGCTTCCTTCTGGTCTTCCTGGGCCGGGGCGCCAGCGAAATTTCCACGGACTTCGGCTTAAACCATGCTTTCGGCGACATTCTCACCGGCATCATTCTATTCTTTATCATCGGCAGCGAGTTCTTCATTCGCTATTCTGTCCGCTTCCGCGGGGCTAAGAAGGAGGGGTAAGCCATGTTTGATTTTGTTTCCTTTTTCCCCCGGGCTGTGGTGCAGAGCATCCCTCTGCTGTACGGCGCCACCGGCGAAACCCTGACGGAAAAGTCCGGCAACCTGAACCTGGGTATTCCCGGCATCATGTATGTGGGCGCCATCAGCGGCGTCATCGGATCCTTCCTCTATGAGCAGTCCACAGGCGGAAACCTGAACGCATTTCTGGCCATTGCCATTCCCATGCTGTCCTGTCTCCTGGGCTCCCTGCTCATGGGCCTTCTCTACTGCTTCCTCACCGTAACCCTCCGTGCCAACCAGAACGTCACCGGCCTTGCCATGACTACCTTCGGCGTGGGCTTCGGCAACTTCTTCGGCGGCTCCCTCATGAAGCTCACCGGCAGCGACGTACCCTCCATCGCTCTGTCCGCCACCAGCGCCTATTTTAGTGCTTCTCTTCCCTTTGCGGAAAGCTTAGGCTGGTTTGGCAGTCTGTTCCTCAGCTATGGCTTCCTGGCGTATCTGGCCATTGCTATCGCCCTGCTCAGTTCCTATTTCCTGAAACGCACCCGGACGGGACTTCACCTCCGGGCCGTTGGCGAGAATCCCGCCACCGCAGACGCCGCCGGTATCAACATCACCCGCTACAAGTACGCCGCCACCTGTATTGGCAGCATGATCGCGGGTCTGGGCGGTCTGTACTACGTCATGGACTACGCCTGCGGTGTCTGGTCCAACAACGCTTTCGGCGACCGGGGCTGGCTGGCTATCGCCCTGGTGATTTTCACCACCTGGCGGCCCAATGTGGGCATTCTCTCCTCCATCCTCTTTGGCGGACTGTATATCCTGTATCTGTTCGTCCCCACAGGCATGAACCTGAGTGTCAAAGAACTGTACAAGATGCTCCCCTATATTGTCACCATCGTTGTGCTGGTGCTGTCCAGTATGCGCAACCAGCGGGAGAAGCAGCCTCCCGAAAGTCTGGGTCTTGCCTACTTCCGGGAAGACCGATAGAAAAGAAAGTACCTGGTCTGTCTATTCGCAGGCCAGGTGCTTTCTCTTCTTTATCAGGGCAGATCGTTGCCTGCTGCGCAGTAGAGGCTGTACCACTCCTGACGGGTCAGCTCTACCTGAGCGGCAGCGGCGGTCTCCGAAATCCGGCGGGGGTTCTTACTTCCGCAGATCACCTGCATCTTTGCGGGATGTCGCAGGATCCAGGCGATGGCAACAGCCCCGGGAGTCACTCTGTACTGCTCTGCTAAGGCATTCAATTGGGCGTTCAGCTCCGGGAATTTCTCCGACCCAAGGAAGGTACCCGCAAAGAAGCCGTACTGGAGAGGCGACCAGGTCTGGATGGTGATGTTTTTCAGGCGGCAGTATTCCAGCACGCTTTCGTCCCGGCTGTCCTGGGCAGAAGGGACGTTGGCATGGATCCCGGAATCCACCAAGCCGCTGCGGGCCAGGCTGAACTGCATCTGATTGGCCACCAACTTCTGTCCCAGAGCGGACTGGATCAGTTCGATCTGGGTAGGATTCATATTGCTTACGCCAAAGTAGCGCACCTTGCCGGAACCGGCAAGATCGTCAAAAGCTTCCCCAATCTCCTCCGGCTCCATGAGGCTGTCCGGCCGGTGGAGCAGGAGCAGATCCAGATAGTCCGTGTGAAGCCGCTTTAAGATGCCGTCCACTGAGGTGAGGATATGCTCCTTGGACAGGTCATAATACCCCTGACGGATGCCGCACTTGGACTGGAGCACCATCTGTTCCCGGAGCTGGGGCTGCCCGGCCAGGACCTCTCCGAAGATAGACTCACACTGCCCGCCGCCGTAGATATCCGCATGGTCAAACAGGTTGATGCCCGTGTCCAAAGCAGTGCGGATCAGGGTCTCCACCTCCCGGGCAGACAGTTCCGGGATGCGCATACAGCCGATGCCCACCGCTGAGGCAGTCAGGCCGCTTTTCCCAATATCGATCATTTTCATTGCGTCATGTCATTCCTTTCTCATGGGATCTTCCAGGTCTGATTATAATCGTAAATTTCCCCGCCGTCAAGAGGAATTTTTCCCTCCTTCCAGGACATAATCCCCAGCTCTCTTCAAAATTTCTTCACCAAATTGGTGGTTTTGATACAATACTATTTGAAATCTTCTATGCTATCGTGTATAATAAAGATGTAATTTGCTCTTTGAAGGAGGTAATTGGATTGGACAGCCCACAGTACGCGATTGAAATGCTGAATATCACCAAGGTCTTTCCCGGCATTATCGCCAACGATAACGTGACCCTCCAGTTAAAGCCCGGCGAAATCCACGCCCTGCTTGGAGAAAACGGCGCAGGCAAATCCACCCTTATGAGCATTCTGTTTGGCCTTTACCAGGCAGAGCAGGGTGTCATCAAGAAAAACGGTGAGGTCGTCAAGATTGCGAATCCCAATGACGCCAATGCCCTGGGTATCGGCATGGTGCACCAGCACTTTAAGCTGGTGGAGTGCTTCTCCGTCCTGGATAACATCATCCTGGGCGATGAGGACACAAGCCACGGCTTCCTTCAGCGGGACAAGGCCCGGCAGAAGGTCGTGGCTCTGTCTGAGAAGTACGGCCTCAGCGTCAACCCTGACGCCCTGATTGAAGACATCAGCGTGGGTATGCAGCAGCGCACCGAAATTCTGAAAATGCTCTACCGGGACAATGAGATCCTGATTTTCGACGAGCCCACCGCCGTTCTGACCCCTCAGGAAATCAAAGAACTGCTTCAGATTATGAAGAATCTATCCGCGGAGGGGAAATCCATTCTGTTCATCACCCATAAGCTTAACGAGATCATGGAGGTGGCGGATCGGTGTACGGTGCTGCGCAAAGGCAAGTACATCGGCACCGTGGATGTGGCCGGATGCAGCAAGGACCAACTGTCCCGGATGATGGTAGGCCGGGACGTGGAGTTTGCCGTCCATAAGGAGGACTGTGCGCCCACGGATGTGGTGCTGGAGGTGGAGGATCTTTCCGTGGCCTCCAAGCTCAGCAAAAAGAACGCTGTGAACCATGTTTCCTTCCAGGTTCGTGCCGGAGAAATCGTCTGCATTGCCGGTATCGACGGCAATGGTCAGACCGAGCTGGTCTACGGCATCTCGGGTCTGGAAAATGTGACCGGGGGCAAGATCATTCTGGACGGTACGGACATTACCCATATGCCCATCCGCCGCCGCTCCATGATGGGAATGGCCCACATTCCGGAGGACCGGCACAAGCACGGTCTAGTACTGGACTACTCTTTGGAAGATAATCTGGTGCTCCAGCGGTACTTTGAGCCGGAGTTTACCGACAAGTTTGGCTTCCTCCGCCGGAAGAACATCCGGGAATACGCCGACCGGCTCATAGAAGAATATGACGTCCGTTCCGGCCAGGGGGCTGTCACCATTGCCCGGTCCATGTCCGGCGGCAATCAGCAGAAGGCCATCATCGCCCGGGAAATTGACCGGGATCCCAGGCTTCTCATCGCCGTCCAGCCCACCCGGGGCCTGGATGTGGGCGCCATCGAGAACATCCATCGTCAGATTGTGGCCCAGCGGGACGCGGGAAAGGCCGTGCTGCTGGTGTCTCTGGAGCTGGACGAGGTCATGACACTCTCCGACCGGATCCTGGTCATGTATGAAGGAGAGATCGTGGGTCAGCTGGATCCCAAGACGGCAACTGTGGAAGAGCTTGGCCTTTACATGGCAGGCGCGAAAAAGGAGGCGGATAAGCAGTGAAAAATGAAAAGAAATCCCTGATCCGCAGCGACGGCTTCCAGACATTGCTTGCCTCTCTGGCCTGCATTCTGGGCGGCCTGCTGGTGGGCTATATCGCTCTGCTGATCATCGAACCCAGCGGAGCCTCCAAGGCCATCGTGGACATCATGCGGTCATTCCTGCGCTATCCCGGGAAGCTGAAATTAAAGTATTTCGGCCAAACCCTGGTGCGGACCGTTCCCCTGTTACTGTGCGCTCTTTCTGTGCTGTTTGCCTATAAGGTGGGTATGTTCAATATTGGCGCTGCCGGACAGTACTGCGCCGGTGCTTGCGCCGCCCTGTACGCGGCCCTGGCCTGGAACTGGCCCTGGTATCTGTGCATTCTGGCCGCCATTGCAGCGGGAGCCTTGCTGGGTGCCATCGCCGGCGCGCTGAAAACCGCATGCAACGTCAACGTGGTCATCTCCGGCATCATGCTCAACTGGATCACCCTGTACTTAACCAATATGATTCTCACCGGAGTCAAAAGCCCCAACAGTCCCTACACCAAGAGCCTTCAGGGCAGCAATCCCAGCGCTCTGATCCCCAGCCTGGGCCTGGAAAAGCTGCTGGGCAACGAAAAAAGCGTGTCTATCGCCATTCCTCTGGCCATTGCCATAGCGGTACTGGTGTGGGTGGTGCTGACGAAAACCAAGTTCGGCTACGAGCTCCGTGCCACTGGCAACAACTACAATGCCGCCAAATACTGCGGCATGAAGGAAAATCGGAACATTATCCTCACCATGGTCATCGCCGGGGCTCTGGCCGGTATGGGCGCGGCCCTGCTGTACCTGACGGGCATTGAGGACTGGGAAACCACCATTTCCTCCGTTCCCGGCATGGGTTTCAACGGCATCGCCGTGGCTTTCCTGGGCGGGCTTCATCCTCTGGGCTCCATTCTCTCCGCCTTCTTCATCCAGTACATCACCGCAGGCGGCGGCAATGTGGACCTGCAGGTCTACTGTTCCCAGATCTCCAGCCTGATCTCCAGTCTGATCATCTACCTGTGCGCCTTTGTGGCATTCTTCAAGCTGTTCCTGCAAAACCGGATCCGGGTTTCTGACGAAAAGAAAGCCCTGAAAGAAGCAAAAGGAGGGAAGGCACAATGACACTGCTGCTGCAATATACCTTGATTTTCGCCTCCGTACTGCTCCTGGTGGCCCTGGGCGGCTGTTTCGCCGAACGAAGCGGCGTGATTAACATCGGTCTGGAAGGCATTATGGTCATTGGCGCTCTGGGCGGTGCATTGGTTCTCAAATTTCTGCCCGTCTCCGTGGGTCCCTTTGTCATGGTCCTGACAACGACCCTGGTCAGCGCCCTGTTTGGCCTGCTGTTCTCCCTGCTGCTGGCCGTGGCCGCCATCAACTTTAAGGCAGATCAAACCATCACTGGCACCGCCATGAATATGCTGGCTACCGCTGGGGCCACCGTGGCCGTGAAGGCCATGAACACCGCCGCCTCCGGCGGAAACGACGTGTCCTCCGACATTGCCTACCCTTACGCCAAGGACCTGCTGGTGGTACGGATCGGCAGCTTTGAATTTAACTGGTTCATGCTCATTGCGGTTCTTTGCCTGATTGTCGCCTACATCGCTCTGTACAAGACCCGGTTCGGTCTCCGGCTTCGGGCCTGTGGCGAGCATCCCCAGGCGGCGGACTCCGTGGGCATCAACGTCTATAAGATGCGCTACGCCGGTGTGCTGATTTCTGGATTGCTGGGTGGCTTAGGCGGTATCGTGTACATCACCGCTGGCGTCAGCGTGTGGAAGTTTGAAAACGGCGTAGCCGGCTTCGGCTTCCTGGCCCTGGCGGTCATGATCTTCGGCGCCTGGCATCCCCTGAAAATCGGCCTTGCTTCCCTGCTGTTCGGCTTCCTCCGGGCGTTGGGCAATGTCTACTCTGGCTTCCCCCTGCTGGCATCCCTCCAGATTCCCAGCTTTATCTACAACATGATGCCCTACATTATCTCCCTGGTGGTGCTGGCTTTCACTTCCAAGAAATCCCGCGCTCCCAAGGCAGAGGGCATTCCCTACGACAAGGGCAGCAGATAAATCTCCAACACGTCACAAACCCGCCGGAAAACGTCCGGCGGGTTTCCTATATTGACAGTCTTTATTTCCTTTGCTATACTCATTGCAGAAAAGCGAGGGATAAGCTATGAATCTCATTTTGATTGCGAACGTCATTTCCTTTTTGGGCTGCCTGCTGATGGTCAGCATCGGATTCTTGCGGAAAAAGGAACAGATTTTAGGGGTGCAATGCCTCCAGTTTTCCCTGATGGGAGTCAGTAACTTCCTGCTGGGGGGCATTTCCGGCACTATTTCCAATGTGGTCAGCGTTTTGAGGAATCTGGTTTTCTTTAAGGTCAAGGTCACGGTGCCTTTGAAGCTGGGCTTCATCGCTCTGCAAATTCTTCTGTCTCTGGGCGCGATCAGGAAAAGTCCTTTGGAATGGCTCCCCGTGCTGGCAGCCGGGGCCTTCACCTGGTTCCTGGACGTAAAAAGCGAAGTCACCCTGAAAATTGTGATGATCGGCACCTTTTTCCTGTGGGTGGTCTATGATCTGTGCCACCAAAATTATGTGGCTATGACCTTTGATGTGCTTTCTATCTTCTCCAATATTGCCGGGATCTATATGATTCACAAGGCGAAGAAAACAGCCTGATTGCCAAAGCAGCCCCGCTCAGAATTTGAGCGGGGCTGTGCTTTATCGTACCGATTTTGCGTACTCCGTAGGGGTAATGCCAAACTTTTCCTTAAACTGCCGGGAGAAGTGATGGACTGTGGAATATTGGAGCTGGGCGGCAATTTCCGTGAAGTTCAGGTTGTTTTCCCGGATCATCTGCTTGCTCTCCTGGAGCTTGATCCGGCGGATATACTCGCCGGGGGAAATTTGCAGATTCTTGTGGAACAGGGCCGTCAGATAACTGGCGCTGACATCCACCTGCCGGGCAACCAGAGGCACAGACAGCTTCTCTCGGATGTGGGAGGAAATATACTGCTGAGCCTGGCGGATGATCTCGTTTTCGCTGTGGATGGCATTGGCGGTTTGCAGCTTGCTCCCGCTGGGATCCACCGTCTCCCGCAGCAGCAGGAGCAGCAGAAGATTCAGCTGGGTCAGAATCATATCGTTGCTGAAGGCGTCCATTTTCTCCTGCTCCCGCAGCATATCCTGCAGGATAGACACCACACGCTGAGGGGCGGAAAATCTCTGGTTCAGCAGCGGCGTCAGCTCCGTCCCGTGGGCGTCAAAGCTCAACGTTACGTACCGGGGCGCCACGCCAATATCCGCATACTGCATATGCCATTGATTGGGCCCATAGATCACCAGATCCCCCTGCTTCAGCAGCAGGTCCTGCCCTTCCGCCACGGAGTGCAGCGCTCCCTGATCCACATAGGTCAGCTCCGCCATGGGGTGGGATTCCCCCGGGAACAGGAAGCCCTGCTCCTTCTCCTGATAGAAGAAGGTATAAATTCCCTCTACCTGGAGCTGGTGGTCCACCCGCAGGCTGGACGCGCCCCGCACGCCCGCCTCCTCCGGTGCTTTCTCCGTATACACCAATACCGTCGCTTCTCCCAAAAAAGGTCTGAGACAGAAGAACACCTCGGTCGAAATGCAGGCAGTCTTGTCCAGATAAAACTGATGAAAAACTTCCCCATCCCGGCTGACAGACAGCACACAGGTGCCGCTGCCGCAGCTCACCCAAGTCTCGGAAACCGCCCGGTAAAGTACCGGGTCCGAATCCGGAAGCTGCCAGGAAGCCGCCATGCTCTTGTCAAAGGGTCTCAAATTCTGGCTTTTCTCTGATGGTACCATGCCAAATGACTGAAACGTGACCTGATTTAAATTACGGATCATGACTGCCTCCTTATAAAAATAGGGAAGCTCTGATTAAATTGGCAAGAGTAGATGCCGAGAGATTTTGGCACAAGCGAAAGTTTGGAAAAGCGAGGAATACTGGATGTATTTCCGCTTTTTCAAACTGCACGATTGGGGCGAAAGATCCGGCATCTACCACAGACGATTTATTCAGAGCTCCCACAGCTTACGCTAGTAAACTCCTAACGTAAGCTATTATATCGAATAAAATTGGTTTTGGCAAATACTTTTCACAAAAATGCAAAAGTTTTTTTGCCTTACCGCTGATATTCAAATTCAAAATCGTAAATATCCACGGTGTCCCCGTCCTGAATGCCCATTTCCTCCAGCCGGGCAAAGAGACCGTATTTGCGAAGCTGCTGGTCAAAGTAGTTGCGCTGCTCGTAGTCCTCAAAGTTCACATTCTGCATGAGCCTTTCCAGCCAGGCGCCGGTGATCAGCCAGGTGGAGCCGTAGTGCTCGATGTCAAAGGCGCTGGGATCCACCGGGGGCTCCACCACCTCCACATAGTCCGGCTCGTAGATGGTCACAGGAGGCAGGGTACGCAGCTTCTCCGCCACCACCCGCATGAGGTTCTTGGTACCTGCCGTGGTACCGGCGCTGATCTCGTAAAGATCGCAGCCCGCTTCCTTTGCGGCGGTGCGTAGCCGCTCCAGATTATCACTGTCCGGGGGCAGAAGATCTGTCTTGTTGGCGGCAACAATCATAGGACGATCGCTCAGGTCTACAGAATAATCCCGCAGTTCCCGGCAAATAGCATGAAAATCCTCCACCGGATCCCGCCCCTCGCTGCCAGACACGTCCACAACGTGCACCAGCAGCCGGCACCGGTCAATGTGCCGCAGGAAGTCGTGGCCTAAGCCCGCACCTTCTGCTGCTCCTTCAATGATGCCGGGGATGTCCGCCATGACAAAGGACACGCCCTCGTCCACATAGATAACCCCCAGATTAGGGAACAGGGTGGTAAAGTGGTAATTGGCAATCTTGGGCCGGGCGTTGGAGGTAACGGACAGCAGGGTGGATTTGCCCACATTGGGGAAGCCCACCAGGCCCACATCTGCCAGAAGCTTCAGTTCCAGAACCACGTCCCGCTCCTGACCCTTCAGCCCCGCTTTGGCAAACCGGGGCACCTGACGGGTAGGTGTAGCGTAATGGGCATTGCCCCAGCCCCCACGACCGCCCTTGGCAAGAATAAAGTCCTCACCGGTGGACATATCCACAATGATCTGATTGGTTTGCGCATCCCGTACCACTGTACCCCGAGGTACTTCAATGATCAGATTTTCTCCCCGCTTCCCAGCCATTTTTCGGCCCATACCGCTGACCCCTGCCTGGGCGGCGTACTTGCGCTTATACCGGAAGTCCAGCAGGGTGGACAGGTTGTCGTTGACCCGCAGGATCACACTTCCTCCATGGCCGCCGTCACCGCCGTCAGGGCCGCCGGAGGCCACATACTTTTCCCGGTGGAAGGCCACCGCCCCGTCGCCGCCCCGACCGCCTGCCACAGTGATTTTCACTTTATCTACAAACATCGTTATCCTCCCCGCACCCCGCAGGTGCTTCGTCGATCCTCGCCGCCAGTTCGAAAGCCAGCAGCCCGATTCTCTGCTTCTCGTCCAACCGGGCATGGCCCGCTAAGCTTCTGGGGTCCCAGTTGGGGCCCGCCAGGTTATCCCCGGCATAAAGAAATTGAAAAAAATCCACACCCCGGAGATTACACATGGCCTGAACGGCGGCGCACTCCATCTCCACGCAAATGGCCCCCATTTGACGCCGGGCAGCCACCTTGGCCTGGGTCTCCCGGTAGAAGGCATCGGTGGTCCAGGTGATTCCCTGGACATAAGAATACCCGAATTTCTCCAGAATGGACACAAATTCATCCCTATACTTCGTGTTTACATCGATAAAATCTCCGGCGGGGGCATAGTGATAGCTTGTCCCCTCGTCCCGGATGGCCTTTGTGGGAATGATGATCCCGCAGTCGGTGATGGATCTGTCCAGCACACCGCAGTTGCCCGTCAGGATCAGCCTTTTCGCTCCCATAGCAATGACATCCTCCAGCATTCCGATACAAGCCGGGGCGCCCACCCGGGCCTTGCAAAAGCCCAGACGACGTTCCCCATATTCCGCCTCATAGACCGGCCATACGCCATCCGCGTCGTTACACTGGGCAATGGGCCTGCCTCCCAGAAGACAACGGAGGGATTCAAACAGCTGCCAAGAAAAAATGGAGACTACCGTCTCCGGGAAATTCTCCACCTGCTGGTGGATCATATCCGGGTGAATCACCCCCCGCAGATCGGGGTCAAATTCCGTAAGCAGCATAGATATTCCTCCTGTCGTGTAAATGGTCGTCCTTACTTCAGGGTCTTTCGGAGAATCAGCTCGTAGCTTTCCTCTGGTGGGAAAAAGCCACCCACCGTCTCATAGCCAAGACCGTAATAAAAATGCTGGGCGTCCTCGCAGGCTGCTGTAGAGGTCAGCACATCCCGGAAGTTCTGTCCTGCCATTTCTTTCTCCCAAAAAACCATCAGTGCCTTGCCAATGCCCTGACCCCGGTATTCTTCCAGGACATAGAGCATATTCAAAAAAGGAAGGCTGCCCCAAAACAGATTGTACCGGAGCCATCCGGCAAATCCGCCTTCCTGTTCCGCCAGAAAAACACAGCCGTCTTCTATGGCTTTTTGCAGCTGCTTCCGGGTAATATGCCTGTCCCATGTTGCCAGGCTATCCAAATCTGCGCTCTGTGCCCTTCTGATCCGGGTCATACTGCTTTCTCCTCATGCACTTTGGTGTAATGAAGCTGGGCAAACTGGCCGTACCGCTCCATGTCTTTCAGGATAAGGCCAATTCCCTTCCCTGTCTCATGAAACAGAGGGATGCCCTTTCCCAGCACCACCGGCGCAATGGTCAGAATCACCTCATCCACCAGTTCCGCTTCCAGCAGGGTGTGAAACAGTCTTCCACCGCCCACCAGCCAAATCCGCTTCTCGGGCTGGGCCTTCAGCCGGGAAACAACCTCTGCCGGGTCTTCTGAAATAAAGGTCACATCCTTCGTATTTTCCCTGGGCGTGTGGGAAAATACGAAGCACACCTTTCCGGTATAGGGAAATTCGGCATGGCTCATGATCCAGTCATAGGTTTTTCTGCCCATGAGGACGATATCCACACCGCTATAAAACACTTCGTAGCCGTTGTCACCCTGGCCTTCCACCCTGTCCAGCCAGTCGAGGCGCTCCCCTTCCCCTGCAATGAAGCCGTCCAGACTTGCCGCAATATAGAGCGCTAATTTTCCCATACTACCCCTTCCTAAAAAAAGCAGCCGCGTTACTTGCGGCTGCTTTTCTGTGCCTTCTTACTGCTCAGCGTAGACGGAGCACTGACGGCGGTCTCTGCCCAGGCGCTCAAACTTCACGGTACCGTTGGTCAGAGCGAACAGGGTGTCGTCCTTGCCGATGCCAACGTTGACACCGGGATGGATGTGAGTACCTCTCTGGCGAACCAGAATGTTGCCAGCCAGTACGTACTGGCCGTCAGCACGCTTGACGCCCAGCCGCTTGGACTCAGAGTCACGGCCGTTCTTGGTGGAACCGCCGCCCTTGTGGTGAGCGAAGAACTGAATACCAATCTTCAGCATGGTGTTACACCTCCAAAACTTCGATATAATCCGGATAATCGTCCCGTAAACCGCAAAGATAAACCATCATTCCGGCAAGCACTGCCTGGACGGTGTCCTCTTCATCGCAGGAAACGGGGAGGGTCAATGTAATACGAGCCTGCTCGTCCTTGACCCGAACCTTGGCCTTTGCGCCGCACACATCATTGATGGTGGCTTCGGCCATGGCAACAGCCGCCGATACGGCCGCACAGACAATATCACTGCCTGCCTCCGCGTAGCCGCTGTGACCCGAGACGGAGAAACCGGTAATCCGGTCGTTCTCGGTAAAAAACTCGCATCTTGTCATTTTCTTACAGAGCGATCTTGGTGATTTCCACCTTGGTGTAAGGCTGACGATGGCCGATGTGGCGCTTCTCGTTCTTCTTGGCCTTGTAGCGGATGATGTCGATCTTCTTGCCCTTGCCGTTCTTCACGACCTTGGCTTCCACGGCAGCGCCTTCCACCAGAGGAGCACCGATCTTGGTGTTCTCACCGTCCAGGACAGCCAGAACCTGGTCGAACTTGACATTCGCGTCCGCCTCCACGTTCAGCTTCTCTACGAAGATCACGTCGCCCTCGGCTACGGTGTACTGCTTACCACCGGTCACAATAACTGCTTTCATTTGTTTTCACCTACTTTATGTGTGTAGTCTCGCTCTTAAGGCGTGATGCAGGCGCACCAACTTAGAGCCCCTTCAATGCGGCTTAGATAGTTTACCATCTTTCGTGAAAAAAGTCAAGGAGTTTTTCCCATTTTTCTTGCGTTTTGCCTTAGTTTTTGCTATACTGCATATGATCTTCCCCACGGAAAGGAGGCATTGCCGTTTTGAAGACCAAACAATGGATTCTGCTGATCTGCCTGCTGCTGATTCTATGCGCCGGGCTGAGCGTTTTCCTGCTCCGGCCGGGAGAAAACGCCTGCTTCGCCGAAATCATAAGCGATGGAGCAGCCGTCAAAACCGTGGATTTGCGCGTGGATCAGAGTTTTACCGTGGACGCGCCAAACGGCGGCCGCAATACTGTCACCGTCCGGGAGGGAAAAATTGCCGTCACGGAAGCCAGCTGTCCCGACCACTACTGCATGGCCCGGGGCTACTGCGATGGCGGCGCTCAGATTGTATGCCTTCCCAACCGCCTGGTCATTCGCTTCCTGGGAGAACGGGAGGTAGACCTTGACCTTGGATAAAATTCAGGGAAAATCCTGTTTTTATCTTGATTTCCCCATTGAAATCTGCTAAAATAGATAGGCTGATTTTATATATTTTGTTCCAGAAAGGATAGAGATACCATGTCCGGACATTCCAAATGGCATAACATTCAGAAGACCAAGGGCGCACAGGACGCCAAGCGGGCGGCTGCCTTCACCAAAATTGCCAAAGAGTTGATCGTAGCAGTGAAGGAAGGCGGCGGCATTGCCGACCCCGCTAACAACTCAAGACTCGCTACCGTCATCACCAAGGCCAAGGCCGCCAATATGCCCAACGACAACATCAAGCGCTGCCTGGAGAAAGCCTCCGGCGCTGGCGGCGCGGACAACTACGAGACCATCACCTACGAGGGCTACGGCCCCGGCGGCGTAGCGGTCATCGTGGAGACTATGACCGACAACCGGAACCGTACCGCAGGCTCCATGCGGCACCACTTCGACAAGTTTGGCGGCAACCTGGGCGCCACCGGCTGCGTCAGCTGGTCCTTTGACAAGAAGGGTGTGCTGGTCATCGACAACGAGGAAGAGGAACTGGACGAGGACACTGTCATGATGGACGCCATGGACGCCGGAGCCGACGACTTTGAGGCAGAAGACGATATGTTCACCATCTACACCGACCCCGACGATTTCAACGCCGTGGCAGACGCTCTGACGGCCAAGAAGTACACCTTCGTCTCCGCCCAGATCGAAATGGTGCCCCAGAACTATCAGAAGCTGGAAAATGAGGAGCAGATCTCCCTGATGGAGAAGCTGCTGGACATCATGGAAGACGACGACGACGTGCAGAACGTCTGGCACAACTGGGATCAGGACTGATCTTATATCCTTTTAACGAAGCAGAGCTGTCAGGCCTCTTTCTGAGACTTGACAGCTCTGTTTTTGATTTTAATATTCAAACAAGCTCATTTCTCTTCGCCGGTGGTCACTTGTCAGGAAGGCAATGTCCTCGGCGTTGGTCAGCCTTCGGATGTCCTCCGGTTCTTCCACTCCGCCGGGATGGGCCAGGAGCTCGATCTTCTGCCCCTTCTTCTTCGCCAGCGCAATGGCATCCTCCAGAATCGGCTCCACATTTTCCCGGTACATCCGGCCGGACAGAAATACGCCCAGGAACACCCGCTTTTCCAGAGTGTCCAGGTAGCCCCCATACTTTCTTTCATTGCGCCAGGCCAGCAGATTCAGGATCATGACCTTTACCAGATTCACAGGCGCAAAACCCTGGAACTGACCCAGATGTTTTCGATATATGCCCAAATGCTCCCTGGGGATCCGGAGGTAGGACACCTTCAGCCCGTCCTCCTCGATGATCTCCATCAGCGCGTCAAACACCACCGGCAGCATATGGTAGTGGGCATGGCCATCCAAACGCACCGCCTCGCCCTCCGGCAGATAGGCCGCTACCGCCTGGATCTGCGCCCGCAGCTCGCCTTTCAGCCACGCCTTCAGACCCTTCCGCCCTGGAAGCCAGGACCGCAAAAGCAGGCTGCCAAAGTTTCCCCGGAGAATCCCATCGGGATCTGTCATCCCCTTTCTGGGGGCTGTCAGGCATTTTCCTTCGATCAGATTCAGATGGATGGTCACGGCAATTTCATCCCGAATTGGTTCCAGCAGGGCCATACACGCCTCCAGATCCCGGCTGTTCGGCAGAATGCTGATGCCGTTCAGCTTTCCCCGGGTATGACAGTCCAGGATTCGTTTGCTCTGGGCGAAAAACAGGCCATAGTCGTCCGCGTGGTATTCTATAAAAGCGGCAGGGCCGCCTGTCCCGATTTCTTCAGCAAAATGCATGGCCCTTTCTCCTCGTTCAAAAATCGTTTCTTCTATGCCATTATATGCCTTTTCCCGGCAAAAATCAAGGGGAGACTGGCAAATGCCGGTCTCCCCTGGGTTTTTCCACAAATGGACCATTCCCTCCATGCTGAGAAGCTTACACGCAGTGGCCTTTCTTCCGGATCACATCCACCACAAAGTTCACATTCTCCTGGCAGGTATCATGATCCTCCGCCTCTACCATGACCCGGATTACAGGCTCTGTGCCGGACTCCCGGACCAGAATCCGCCCGGTGTCTCCCAGCTTTGCCGTCACCTGGGCAACCGCCGCCTGCACGTCCGGATCCGCCTGGGCCGCCGCCTTATCCACCACACGGACGTTTTTCAGCACCTGGGGATAGAAGGTAAAACCCTCGCACAGCTGGCTCAGAGTCTTCTTCCGGGCCATGATCACCTCCATAATCTTCAGAGAGGTCAGAATCCCGTCGCCGGTGGAGGCATATTTGGAGAAGATGATGTGGCCGCTCTGCTCGCCGCCCAGGCGGCAGCCGTTTTGCATCATGTATTCGTAGACATACTTATCCCCCACCTTGGTTTTGGCGTAGCCGATGCCCAGTTCGTCAAAAGCTTTGTAGAGGCCGAAGTTACTCATGACCGTTGTGACCACAGTGTTGCCCAGAAGCTTTCCCCGCTCCTTCATATACTTGCCGTAGATGTAGAGAATATGGTCTCCGGTAACGATATTACCCTTTTCATCTACGCACAGGCATCGGTCAGCGTCGCCGTCATAGGCAAAACCCACGTCCAGCTGATTGTCAATGACATACCGCTGAAGCACCTCGATATGGGTGGAGCCCGCGTTGGCATTGATATTGTAGCCATCGGGGTCAGCGTTAATGAGGTAGGTTTTGGCCCCCAGGGCGTCAAATACGGATTTGGCAATATTCCAGGAGGAACCGTTGGCGCAGTCCAGGCCCACCTTCATGCCCTTGAAGGAATACATCCCCAGGGAGATCAGGTAGCCCACATATCGGTTCCGGCCTGCCACATGGTCCACAGTCCGGCCGATCATGTCCCTTTTCGCCAGGGGCAGCTCCTCCCAGCTCCGGCCGAAGGCTTCCAGGTGGCCGTCCAGGTAGGCTTCCACCAGGGAGATGACGCTTTCGTCCATTTTTTCGCCGTAGCCATTGATCAGCTTAATGCCGTTGTCATAGTAGGGATTATGGCTGGCGGAAATCATAATGCCGCAGTCAAAACCCTCCGTCCGGACAACATAGGCCACCGACGGCGTGGTGGTAACGTGCAGCAGGTAGGCGTCCGCGCCGGAGGCTACCAAGCCGCCCACCAGGCTGTACTCAAACATATAGCTACTGCGCCGGGTGTCCTTGCCGATGACGATCCGGGCAGGCTTGTCGGAACCGCTGCGGCGGGCAAGCTGGGTATAATACCAGCCCAGGAAACGACCCACCTGAAAGGCATGATCCGCCGTTAAATTGCAGTTGGCCTCTCCCCGGAAGCCGTCCGTTCCAAAATATTTTCCCATAAAAAGTGACTCCTTTCAAATCCTACAAAGCGTGAACGCCGGTTCAAACCTTTTTAACGACCACGCCGCCGGTCTTCCAGATGCTGTACGGGGGAACCACGCCCCGGACGCAGCTGGTGGGATAGATACTACAGTGGGGGCCAATCACCGTGCCGGGATTGAGGACGCTGTTGCAGCCCACCTCTACGAAATCTCCCAGCATGGCGCCAAACTTTTTCAGTCCCGTGGGCATCTCCTGGCCGCCATCCTTCACCACAACCAGGGTCTTGTCGGACTTGACATTGGAAGTCAGGCTTCCCGCCCCCATATGGGACTTGTAGCCCAAAATGCTGTCGCCCACATAGTTATAGTGGGGCACCTGGACGTTATCGAAGAGAATCGCATTTTTCAGCTCCACGGAGTTGCCCACCACGCAGTTTTCTCCCACCAGGGCGCTGCCCCGGATGAAGGCGCAGTGCCGCACCTCCGTACCCGGACCAATGATGCAGGGAGCGCCCAAATAGGCGGTAGGCGCAACCACGGCAGTCTTATGTACCCAGACCTGGGGAGAAACTTCCCGGTAGTCCTCTCCCAGAGATTCCCCCAGAGTCAGAATCAGGGACTTGATTCCTCCCAGCGCTTCCCAGGGATAGGAAAAGCCAGCCAGATACTCCCCTGCCATAGAGTGGGAAAAATCAAAAAGCTCGTTGGTTTTCAACATAAACATAACCTCCGATTGGGAAAGCCCCGCCTTTTTCCCGGCGCTCCCCCGGTCAAGATAAACCTGGAATGCCTCCACTATACATGAAAATCCGGTTCGTGTCAATTGGTTTTCGCAAAAATGTATATAATTCAACTATAAATTTAGCATTTTCTATGAAATTAGGGCAAAATGAAGGGCTGCTTTTGGCAGCCCTTTGGTTATCCGTTCTGGCTTTCCTGCGCAATTGCCGCAATCTGCGCCCGCTGTTCGGGGGTAATATCCTCCCGGCGAAGAAGCGCTGTAATCAGTCCCACCATGTCCGGCTTATGCCGATGAGAGAAGATCGTCATAGCGAAGTATTCCTCCCGGGTCATAGCGGGGGCAAACGTCCGGCCATAGGTCTTGCGGCGGCGAACCAGACCTGCCTCTGTGATCGCGCCCTTTTCCAGCAAGCTGTTTAACAGGATATGCACTGAACTATCCTTCCATGTCTTTTCCTCAGACCGGCTCAGCAAATCTGACCGGGACAAGGGCTCGTCGGATCCCCAGAGCACATCCATGATTTCCATTTCGCTTTTTGTAAGTTCCATTTGTGTGCTTCCTGCCTTTCTTGCATAACTGATACCAGTATAACAGCATTCCTGGTTTTTGTCAATTCATTATCCAAAAAAATCAAGAAATTTTTTCAAAATCAATTCACTTTTATCGATTACCCGCAGGAATAATAACTTTTCCACTTTTTAAAAAGGAAATTTTTCCATCCGGTCGGAAGCCGTTTCAGGTGAATTCCAGAACTTACCGTTTCTGTCAGCTTCCTATCAAAGACTCCGCCAGCAGCTCCCGATTTCCCTCCAGATCCGGCACCAGCACCGCCATGCCGTCAATATTCTGATTGCGGAAGTACCCGTTTGCGGGGATATGCTGCTGCTTTAATGTTGCACCGGAAAGCATAGGGAATAGCTCCAGGGCATAGCCCAGGATCTCTCCCGGTCCCAAATCGGTGGAGAGCATGGGGAGCACATCGTTGACGAGCAGCAGCACCGTGGAAAGCTTGGCGTCCCGATAGGAATCCATCAACGCGTTCATCAGCTTTCTCTGCCGGGAGGTGCGGCTGAAGTCTCCGTCGGCATCCAGCTTCCGGATCCGGACGTAGTTCAATGCCTGGTCCCCGCACAGATGCTGCATCCCAGCCTGGGTATCATACCCAGTTTCCTCGGTAATGAGGGCCGCTTCATCCTCCCTTAGCTCCATATCCACGCCACCCAGCCGGTCCACGATCTGGGCAAATCCAGAGAAATCCACCTCCACCGTGCCGTCCACCTGGACACCGAAGTTATGCTCCAGGGTCTTCTCCAGCAGCTCCGGCCCGCCGTAGGCATAGGCGGCATTGATCCGGTTGCTGCCATAGCCCGGGATCTCCACATACAGGTCCCGGAGGAAGGAGGTCAGGACCAGCTCCCGGGTGCGCTTATTAAAGGTACACAGGATCATGCTGTCTGATCGGGTGCGCCCCTCCCCTTCCAGCCGGTCCTGGCCCACCAGAAGGATGTTGACGATCCGGCTGCCACCGCCGCCGATGGGATCCGCCGGGGAAAGAACATCCTGCACATCATCCTCCTCATCCGCCTCCGTCTCCGGAGATAGATAGGCATCCAGGCTTTCCTCTGAGAGGGCCCTGTCATCGCCGCTGACGGGCGTTGTCTGGACGGGCTGACGCAGATACCATCCGGTAAAGAGCGCCATTGCCGCCAACAGCAGGCCCAGCAGGACACTCAATCGGCTCAGGGAGCTGCGGCGGGATCGTTTTTGATGGTTCATGGAAAACGCCTCCTAGTCTGAAAGGGAGCCGGAAGGCACTTCTTTCTTGTCCCCTCCGGCTTCCCGGGAAATCCTTTTTGTAGTAGGATATGCGTTTTTTTCCAAAGCATTCCCAGCCAGCCAAAAGCAGTGGCAAAGGTTACTGTCCAAAGTAGCGGCGGAAATACTCGTACCACTCGTCATAGTCCCCGCTTTCAGGCATTTCGGGCTCCTCAGAATAGGTGGGATTGTTCAAATCCTTGGGCTTTTCATCCAGGGTAATGGACAGATTCAGTTCTCTGCCGCCCCGCACCACGGTGATGCTGGTTTCATCCCCGGCCTTGAAGCCGCGCAGGGCCCGGGTCAGTTCGTTTAAGCTGCCAATGGTGTGATCTCCCAGGCCGGTGATGATATCCTTAGGCTCCACCCCCGCCCGGTCAGCGCTGCCCCCTTCCACAACCGTCACAACATAAGCGCCCTCAGGGAGGCCATACATGGAAACGGAGTACGGATCCATGTCCTGAACGGTAACGCCCAGGTAGGCACCGGTGACATAGCCGAAGTCGATCAGGTCGGAAATCATTCCCTTGACGTCATCCATGGGAATGGCAAAGCTGATGCCCTCAATAGAGGCACCACCGCCAGAGGTGCCGGAATACTTGGCCGTGGTGATCCCGACGACCTCGCCCCGCATATTAAACAGGGGGCCGCCGGAGCTGCCGGAATTGATCACTGCGTCGGTTTGCAGCATATTGATACTGGTAGAGGACTCGGTGGTTACTTCCCGGTTGATGCCGCTGACATAGCCCACCGTCTGGGTTGCGGCCAGGGTGCTTAAGTGATTGCCAATGGCAACCACCATGTCGCCGATCTTCAGATCGTCGCTGCTGCCTATGGTAACAGCAGACAGATCCTCTCCCTCAATCTTCAGTACCGCCACATCATTGGTTGAATCACTGCCAATCACCTGAGCCGGATATTCGGTGCCATCGTTCAGCATCACTGTCACATCGGTAGCGTCTTCCACCACATGGCAGTTGGTCACTATATAGCCGTCCTCCCGGATTATAAATCCGGAAGCGGAGGAGTAGCCCTCACTGATACCAAAATAGCCGGGTACACCGATGCTGGCGGTAACTGTTACCACGCTGTCCGCGTTTTTCTCGTAAATTTCGCTGGGGGTCAGCCCGCTTATGTTGGCGGGCCGGGACGCGCCCGCGCTTCCGGGAGCCGGTGTCTGGATCTGATCCTCCAGGGCACTGATCTGGTCGTTCAGAGAGTTTACAGTAGAATCCATCCGCTCCTCCCAATAGGCGTTGACGGAGGAAGCCGTGATCCCGCAGCCCGCCGCCACCAGTGCCACCACCAGCAGGGCGGCGATGATCCATCGTCCCGCGCCGAAAGACGGTTTTGTCTTCTTCTCTCTGGGCGGCTTTGTGGTTTGGGGCTGGTAGTGATACTCCGGCTGGTGCTGGGTCACATAGGGAGAGTCGGCGTAGGGAGACGCCTTCCTGCCCGTCGTATTGCCGCCGCAGGCCGCGGACTGCGGCGGCTGCTGGGAGACAAAGGCTTCCTGAGGTATCTCCTGCGCTGCCGGCGTCTCCTGGGATACAGCCGGATCCACAGCAGCTTCGGGAGAAGGAACGGAATCCGATTCAACGCTGACGTTTTCTTCCTGAGGCTGCCCAATATTTCCGTTATTTTCAAAGGTTTCCATGGTATTTCCTCCCTGTTTCTGTTTCCGCACTCATTTTATCATCAACTTGTGAATAAAGTATGTATAACCGCGAAACGAACAATGAAACATCCCTATAATCGCCCCCATCATACAAAAAAATCGGGAAAAGGTCAAGAAAAAAGTGCGGCAGCTTTCCGCTGCCGCAGTGAAGTCTGTATTACTTCTTTCTGAAGGACTTGCAGTCGGTACACTGGTCCATGCTGGGGTTTGCCTCATGGGTGCCTACCAGAATGCAGTCCAGGGAGCAGTAGTTCTCGGTTCCGCAGTGATGGGCGCATTCATTGACGGTGCACTCAATGCACTTATTGGCATGACAATTCATGATCCATTCCTCCTTCTTTTGGTTTCCTCCTTAGTATAACTGGGCAGAATGAATTTATACCTCGCAAAAGTGGAAAGTGATTGTTTTTTTCGGAAAGATATGGTAACATGAAAACAAAAGCTCTGAAAATGCGGAACGGGTGGATGGGGCTGCCCCGCTCGGCCCGAACCGGTCCAGTCAGAGAGAAAGACAGGGAAAATCAAAATGGCTTATATCGCGCCTTCCATTTTAGCCGCGGATTTCGCAAACCTTCAGCGGGATATTCAGGATATCCAGCATAGCGGGGCCGACTGGGTCCATGTGGATGTGATGGACGGGCTCTTTGTCCCCAACATCTCCATCGGGATCCCGGTGGTCAGGGCCATCCGCCCGGTGACAAAGCTGCCTTTGGATGTGCATCTGATGATCGAGAAGCCCATCCGGTATGTCTCGCAGTTTGTAAAGGCGGGAGCGGATATTGTGACGGTCCACCTGGAAGCGGATCAGCCCCAGAACATTCTGGAGGCGCTGGACGTTATCCACTCTCTGGGTGCGAAAGCGGGCATTGTCCTCAAGCCAAAAACTCCGGCAGAGGCGGCCATTGCGTACCTGAAAAAATGCGATGTCGTGCTGGTCATGACCGTAGAGCCGGGGTTCGGCGGTCAGAAGTTCATGGTGGACATGATGCCCAAGGTACAAACGCTGAAAGCGCTGCTGGCAAAGGAAAATCCGGGCTGCCTTCTGGAAGTGGATGGCGGCGTGGACAGTCTCACCTGCGGTATCTGCAAGGAAAGCGGCGCGGATGTGCTGGTGACTGGCTCGGCGTATTTTAAGGCGGAAAACCGGGCAGCGTTTGTTCGGAAAATACAAGCGTAAGTGTGTTGGAAATGAAGAATTTAAAAGAGGAGAATGTGTATGTATTGTCGGTATTGTGGAAAAGAGCTTCCGGATAAAGCACAGTTTTGCATGAACTGCGGCGCTGCGCAAGGCGGCCAGCGTACGGAAGCGAGCCCGAAGAAATCTAAAACTCCCATTGTGATCATTTGCGTCCTGGCCGTATTGGTTGTGGCAATGATTGCCGTGGTTCTGGCTGTACTTGCCAGCGGAGGGGAGAAAAGCCGGCAGGAGGACTTCCGGATGACCGAGCCCGCTGTTATCACTGTGCCAACGCAGGCACCCGCCCCCTCCCTCCCCCGGAATGGTTGGTATCAGGAAGACGGGAAAAAATATTATTATGATGACGGCGTCCTCCTTACCGGACTTCAGGAGCTGGATCATGACCTCTATTATTTCTATGAGGACGGTACGCTGGCAGTCAATACCACGATCGACTTTGGGGATAACAGTCTGGAATTTGATGGCAAGGGTCGGATGGTCGGTGTTACGTTTGCCACCATTCCCAACACATGGTCATCTGAAAGCTTCTCCTTTGGCAACGGCGGTCAGGCCGCGATCCTGGAGCTGGAGACAGAGGTAGAGAAATGCCGCTCCATGACCCTTTATCTGGAAGCCAGCGGACTGTATGGCGCCAATGTGAGCGGCAAATGGAAGCTGCATATTCGCAGTCATGGCACATGGGAGTACGTGCAGGACATCCACTTCACGCAGCCGGACGGCTCCTTTACCATCCGCTTTGACACGCCGAAGGACTTTGATGCCATCACCGTTTATCCCACAGTTCAGGGCAACGCCACCTACAATATATACTACAATATTTACGACGTATACTGCCGACAGTGAGCTGACCGTGTCTGGTTGGGTGCGGGAGGCCGTTGAAATTCGCCCCTGGAATGCGCTCCGGCTGAATGTTTTTGGTTGGATTGCTCAATGAATGCAGGGCATTTTAATGGATTTTCCATCCCGCCGGGAATTGACATTTACACCTTCGGCCTGTATAATGTACGTGGAAAATCTCGGTTTTCCAACGTGAAATCCAAAGGCGAAAAACGTCTTTTGAAAGAAAGGAAAATTGCCATGATTTATAGTGCAGAAGTACAGAACATGTGCTCCGTGGCCAAGGGCGCCTATCACGGCCCCGCGCCCATTCCCGAAGAGGGTAAGTGGGTCCAGGCTAAGGAAGTGAAGGACATCAGCGGTTTTACCCATGGTATCGGCTGGTGCGCGCCTCAGCAGGGCTGCTGCAAGCTGACGTTGAACGTGAAGGAAGGCGTCATTGAGGAAGCTCTGGTGGAAACCCTGGGCTGCTCCGGTATGACCCACTCCGCCGCTATGGCCGCCGAAATTCTCATCGGTAAGACCATTCTGGAAGCCCTGAACACCGACCTGGTGTGCGACGCCATCAACACCGCTATGCGGGAGCTGTTCCTGCAGATCGTCTACGGCCGCAGCCAGTCCGCGTTCTCCGAAGGCGGCCTGGCAGTGGGCGCTTCCCTGGAAGACCTGGGCAAGGGCCTGCGGAGCCAGGTGGGCACCATGTTCGCCACCCGCGCGAAAGGCCCCCGTTATCTGGAAATGGCCGAGGGCTATGTGACCCGCATTGCTCTGGACGAAGAGAACCTGATCATCGGCTATGAGTTCATCAATCTGGGCAAGATGATGGACTTCATCAAGAAGGGCGACGATGCCAATGAAGCGCTGAAAAAGGCGAAGGGTCACTATGGCCGCTTCGACGGCGCTGCCAAGTACATCGACCCCCGTCACGAATAAGAGGAGGACACGAAGATGGCTTTGTTTGAAGGTTACGAAAGAAAAATCGACAAGATCAACGGTGTCCTGGCTCAGTATGACCTTCCCTCTGTGGAAGCCTGCCGCGATATGTGCACCGCCAAGGGCTTTGATCCCTATGAAATCGTCAAGGGCATTCAGCCCATCTGCTTTGAGGACGTGGCCTGGGCTTACTGCGTAGGCGCCGCCATCGCTCTGAAGAAGGGCGTCAAGACCGCCGCTGAGGCCGCTGAGGCTATCGGCATCGGCCTGCAGGCTTTCTGCATCCCCGGCTCCGTCGCTGAGGATCGTAAAGTCGGCCTGGGCCACGGCAACCTGGGCGCAATGCTATTACGGGACGAGACCAAGTGCTTCGCCTTCCTGGCCGGCCACGAGTCCTTCGCCGCCGCTGAGGGCGCCATCGGCATCGCCCGGTCCGCCAACAAGGCCCGTAAGGAGCCCCTGCGGGTCATCCTGAACGGTCTGGGCAAGGACGCCGCTCAGATCATCTCCCGGATCAACGGCTTCACCTATGTGCAGACCAAGTTTGACTACTACACCAGCGAGCTGACCATCGTCAAGGAGTACAAGTACTCCGAGGGCGAGCGGGCCGCTGTCCGCTGCTACGGCGCTGACGACGTTCGCGAGGGCGTTGCCATCATGCACCACGAAGGCGTGGACGTGTCCATCACTGGCAACTCCACCAACCCCACCCGGTTCCAGCATCCTGTGGCAGGCACCTACAAGAAGGAGTGCATTGAGCAGGGTAAGAAGTACTTCTCCGTGGCCTCCGGCGGCGGCACGGGCCGTACCCTGCATCCGGACAACATGGCGGCTGGTCCCGCTTCCTACGGCATGACCGACACCATGGGCCGTATGCACAGCGATGCTCAGTTCGCCGGTTCCTCCTCCGTCCCCGCCCACGTGGAAATGATGGGCTTCCTGGGCGCTGGCAACAACCCCATGGTCGGTATGACCGTTTCTGTGGCTGTTGCGGTTGAGGAAAGCCTGAAGTAAGAAGAATTTCTAAATCGTAAATCAAAGGGAAGCACGTCCTGTCCTGTCAACAGAATAGGATGTGCTTCCTGTTTTCCATCTCTCATCTTTCGGCCAACTCACGAAACTGCCCTTCATAGTCACCAACAATGTCCAGGATCATTCTTGCGCCTATGCGGAAGCCGTAGAGGAACAAGTCTTCTTCCACCAAGAGGTTCAGCTCACTCTTTAAATCCTCCAACGCTTCTACCTTTTCCTTTTCTTCTGGGGGCAGGGTTTTCTGCAAGGCATCCATTTTCTCACTTATTTCCGCTATGGTTTTATGGTATGCGCTTCCCGGACGGATGGAACGCTCTATAGGAGATATTTCTCCCCTCCACAACTGATTCAGCACATACATTTTACTTCTTCCTAACGTCTTGCGATTTTGGGCTTCATAGAGAGTATAGCACGAAAATTCGTGCTTTTCAATTAGCAATTTGCACGAATTTAAGTGTTTTATTTTAGCACTTTGCATTCGATTTCGTGCATTCCCTGCGCTACAATAGAAAGAAAAGAAGAAGGTGATTTCCTATGCCTTTACGATATAAAATAGATGTTCTATCCGCATTGAAAGAGAAAGGCTACAATACCACCAGAATCAGATCTGAAAACCTGTTAAGCCAGTCCACTTTGCAGAAGTTTCGTAATGGGCAGGGTGTATCCTGGGAAAACATCGAAACATTGTGTAGTCTTCTCGACTGCCAACCTGGCGATATTATAGAATATACCTCTGAAAACACCCAGCAACGCCCTCTCCGTCACGGCTGACGCCGTGCCACCTCTCCCGAAGGGCGAGGCAAGTGGGTTTCCAAGATCCTGAACCACTCAAAAAATATCAAACCATCTTCTTATCTCTCCCTTTGGGAGGGTAATGTCAAGAGTTATGCG